>DASSCV010000387.1:0-18614 GCA_035697505.1 Rubrobacter sp. | reverse complement strand
ACCTCGGTCCCTAGCGCCTCCCTGACGCGGCTGACCCTCTCCGAGATCATCTCCCCGTGGTAGAGGTAGAAGGGCGTCCCGTAGTCTTGCGCCAGCCCGGAGATGGGGATGCCGGCAGGGGCGAACTCGCCCCCGCTCTCCCCCCCGAAGCGCCAGGCCAGGTCGTTGGCTTTATCCGTTTGAGTAAGCATTGCTTATCCCCTTGCGGTCGATTTTGCCAGAACCCGTCTTGGGCAGCTCTTCCCTGACGAGTATCTCCTTGGGTACCATGTAGGGAGGCCCGTTGTTTATGGCGTACTCCCTGACCCTGTCCACGCCCCCCTCCTCCCCGCCGTTCCTCAGGGAGATCGCGGCGATCACGTCCTGCCCCACGGCCGGGTTCTCCACCCCGAAGGCGCAGGCCTCGTGCACGAGCCCAGAGCCGAGCAGGAGGTTCTCTACCTCCTCGGGACTCAGGCGGTAGCCCTGGTTCTTTATCATGGCGTCTTCGCGTCCCAGGAAGTACAGGTACCCTTCCGCGTCGCGCTCTACGGTGTCCCCGGAGTAGACGACGCGCTCGACATCCAGTAGCTCCGGCGGGGCGAGCGGGTTGGGGCGGTAGGCCTTCCTTGTAGCCTCCTCGTTGCCCCAGTAGCCCATCGCCACCGTGGGGCCCCGGTGGACGAGCTCGCCCGGCTCGCCTGGCGCCGCCTCTTTGCCTTCCCTGGTTATCACCATGATCTCGGTGTTCGGTATCGCCTTGCCGATGCAGTTGCCCTGCTCGGGGGAGGAACGGTGGATCTCCTCGGGCGCGAGGTATGTCGAGCGGAACGCTTCCGTCAGCCCGTACATGAGGAAGATCCTGGTTCCAGCGGGCTCCAGCAGATCCCTCAACTCGTCGAGGTTGGCCTGGGGTATCCTTCCCCCCGTGTTGGCGAGGTAGCGCAGATGCGTCAATGGGTTTTCCCTGATGGACCTGGCACCCCGGATCAGGAGCGCCCACAGGGGCGGCACGCCCGTCACGCCAGTGATCTCGTGCCGCCTGAGCGCTTTCAAGAGGTCCCCAGGCAACCTGGAGCGGAGCAGGAACAGGGTCGCGCCGGCCCGCAGGGAGGTCGTGAACTGGCTCATCCCCGCGTCGAAGTTGAGGGGGAGAGCCGAGAGTATACGGTCCTCCGGCGTGTTCTCCAGGTACTCCGAGACGATCTGGGCCCCCACCACCACGTTGCGCTGGGTCGTCGAGACGCCCTTTGGCATCCCCGTAGATCCCGAGGTGTAGAGGATGGTCCCCAGGTCAGACTCGGAGACATTCCTATCCTCCTTTAGGCCTTCACCCTCCAAGGCTTCCGCCACGTCCACGTAGGAACTGGCGGCTGGTCCTTCAGGCTTCGCGCCCCTGTAGAAGGCGGTCTCGACCGTCTTAGGGTGCAGTACCTCGAGCTTCGGTGTGTCCCCGATCATGACCCTTATGTCACAGTCGCCGGCGAGATACTCGACCTGGGGCGCCTTGAACAGGGGGTTCACGTTGACGTAGGCGGCGCCGATGCGCGAGGCTGCGAGCATCGCCACGATGGCCTCCCAGGACTTCTCCAGGTAGACGCCGACCCTGTCGCCCCTCCCTACGCCCGCCTCCGCGAGTGCGGCGCCGAGGGAGCCGCTCTGGCGCTCCAGGTCCTCGTAGGTGTACTTTGCATCGCCGTCCACGACCGCCGCTTTCTGCGGGTCGCGCGCCACGGAGTTGTAAAGCAGATCGTGGAGCGTGAATTCAGGACGTGATCTCACGCCGCTTTGCTCTCCACGAGCCTGGCGATGGCCTCGACGGACCCGAAGTTCTCTTCGTCGAACTCCTCGTCCTCTACGAGGATGCCGAAAGTGTCCTCGAGGAACACGACGAGCTCGACGGTCTGCAACGACGTCATGACACCGTTGTCTATGAGCCGCTCGTCGTTCGGGACGTCGCGCCCGCCGGTCACGTTCTCCTGAAGCCATCCGCGTATGGCGGACCTTGCATCTCCGTTGTTAGAAACCATGTCAGCCTCCTTATCTGAGCCAGAAGCCTGCTTCGCCGTCGCCGAAAGACAGCGACCAGTTGAGGAGGTCGCCTGTCGTCTCGCGCAGGCTGGTATCTGCAAACTTGACCAGCAGTTTGTGGCGTCTTCCCCTGCGGGAGAAGAAACCCAGACGCCGCAGGTCGGCGGACCTCGGCGAAGTGGGCGACTCCACGAACCTGTATCTTATTATCTGAACGTCCATCCGCCTGAAGGCACGTACCGTCTCGCGGAGCAGGGCAAGCACGACGTCCTGACGCCCCGGAAGCGCCGTGAGGTCGAATATATAGCCGTCCTGACCGTGAAAGGCGGCTTTGAGCACGGCGTAGCCGAGCATTCTCCTTCCTGACCTCACCCCGAGCACGGTCACAGGGGACTGGGGGGAACCGGGGCCATAACGCCAGCGCAAAAACGCCGTATCCTTCTCGACCGTACAGGGCACCACCGCCGCGACCCTCTCGAACAGGTCGTCGAAGGATTCGTCGAACCCGTCGAGCTCCTGGACTTCGAGGTCTCCACCCAAGCCACTCCCAAGTGCCTCGTCCACGGCCCGCAGTCCCCCGTTCAGCAGCACCTGCAGCGGGCGCGGAATCGGCGCGCGCGGGCGCGGGGCCGGCGGCGCGACGTGCTCCTCCACATCGTGCGCTTCGGCGCCGGGCCTGTCGGTGAACCCTCGGGCCGGCGCGAACTGCTGCGGAAGCTTGAGGAGCCTCCTGAGCGGCGACGGGACGGAAGGCATGGGTAGCCGCGAGACGTTCATAAGTTTCGCCGCGTACTGCAGGTCGCCGACCACCTTGGCCCCTAGCCGCGTCTCCACGCTGATCACCGCTGGCACCATGTCGCAGACCACGCAGTTCTCGGTCGAGCGGAAAAAAGAGCGCATCAGCATGATGGCCTGGAAACCGTGCTGGGGAAGCACCATGTAGTCCCCGGGTGTGTGGGCCACGACGCGCCGGCCGTCGATCCTGTAGAACTGCGGGAACGCCGTCAAGTGGCCGACGACTTCTCCCTCTTCCGTCACAGAGACCCAACGGTACATCTTTCCTGACAGAGGGTGATCCTGGTACCAGCGGTAGAGGGCAGAGTAATAGTCCACTTCGCGCACTTCGGGGAAATCCGGGAAAGAGAGAATGCGCAACTGCGCGATCTTGTCTTCCAGCTGTGGGCTCTCGACCGGTTCCACCACCGCCTTCATCGGTGCGACCCCTCTGCCGCGCTCCTCGGGGAGGGGTGCCGGGAAGCCGATCCTCGATCTCCCTGGCTTGCTCTCTTACCTGCTGATCGGTGACGCAAGGAACCTTCCACTCTGTAGGGTTTCACGGTGCAGATCCAAAGGGCAAAGTGTAATGGAGCCGTTCGTAAAAGCCAAGCGACGCGCCTTTGGATCGGGCATCTGCCATGAACAGGAGCAGCACCCTGTGGTAGTGTTCCTTTCCAGGAGTGATTTCGCGGCATCTACTCCAGAAGGGTTGAAGCTTCGAGCAATTTCCCCGATAATTGGCGCCTGTGTGCCACCGCGACCCCGCAGGGCCGGTGGCGCTAATTGGTATCGCAGGAGGGGCGACTACTTGAAAGAGATTAGCAAGACGGGTGGACCGAGCGCCTCACGGCGGTACGACAGCCAGAAGGGACGGGCGGTGAAGCGTAAGCGCGGGAAGGCGAGTTACGCCCGCAGGCGCAAGACTGCGGGCGTAGCCCTGATCGCGTGTTTCCTGCTGGTCGGGGCCGTCGCCGTCTACTACCTGACAGGGGGAGACGACGAGATAAACCGTGGCGTCAGCATCGGCTCCGTCGACGTTGGCGGGATGACCAGAGACGAGGCCCGCGAGGCCGTGCAGGACGACGCCTCGGCGACCTTCGAGAAGATCTCCTTCGGCACCGGTAAAGAGAGCTTCTCCGCAAGCGGTGACGACCTCGGCATAAAGGTGGACGCGGCCTCTGCGGTGGACGAAGCCTACTCCGTCGGACGAAGGGGGAACACGTTCCAGCACCTCTCCGACGCCTCACGCTCGTATCTTGGAGGGGTGAGTGTGAACCTCGACGCCGGGTACGATATGGACAAGGCCAGGAGTGTTCTGGAAGAGCGGGCGGACGAGTTCAACGAGAAACCCCAGGACGCCTCCTTCAGCGTCACCGACAGCGGCAAGGTGGAGGTCGAGGAGGCCAGGAACGGGCGCGTCATGGATCAGGAGAAGACCCTGGCGAACCTCGAAGGGGCGCTGAAGAACATGAGCGGGCACGTGGCCATCGCCGAAGGCCCCGCTCCAGAGCCGGAGGTCTCCACGGCCGAGGTCCAGAGTTACAAGCCGAAGGAGGTTATCGGGGAGTACCAGACCGACTTCCTGTGGGATTCGAACCCGAACCGCAAGTACAACATGAAGCTGGCCGCCAAATCCGTGAACAACACCGTCCTGGAACCGGGCGAGGTGTTCTCGTTCAACGATCTGACCAGGTCACTCGACTACGAGGAGGCGAAGACCTTCTCCAACGGCGGCGTCGGCATCGCTAACGGTGGTGGGCTCTGCCAGGTGTCCTCGACGCTGTACATGGCAGCCAACTATGCGGGGCTCCAGATCGTGGAGCGTCACCCGCACTACGCCGTGCTCCCCTACATAAAGCCCGGCTTTGACGCGACGGTATGGTTCGGGGAGAACGGCTGGGGCGCCCAGGATATGCAATTCAGGAACAATACCGACGGCTACATAGTAATCCGCGAGTGGGTCGACGACAAAGGCTTACTCAACGCCCAGATCCTCGGCCAGCCCACGGGCAGGAAGGTAGAGATGAGCACGGAGAAGATCTACGAAGATCCCGTCAAGGGGATCAAGTGGACCACCTACAAGAAGGTCACCGAGGATGGCGAGGTGATCCGCGACGGCTTCCTCTACACGTACCGCTACAGCTTCAATCCGCCACCCCCGGAGAACGCGCCGCACTACAAGACCACCGCGCCCAGGGTCGCCGGGTGGTCCGACCCCACGAACACCACCGGTTGGGCAAGCCCCCACTAGTACGCCTTGGGTCTGTTCTCTCGTCGTAAGCGGTGGTACAAGCGTCGCCGTCGCTGGCTGCCGGCGGGCATCCTGGTCGCGCTGGTGCTCCTGGCCGGGTCCGCGTACGTCCTGACCAGTACCCCGGATGGGACGGCCAACCTCTCAGGCTCTTCCGGGAAGGACGCCCCTTCCCAGCCCCGTGAGGAGGCAAAGTCCGAAGAGGCCCCTGCCAAGGGGTCGGAAAAGGGGCAGTCCACGCCGGAGGAGCCCGCGCCTGACCCCGAGCAGGCCACGCCCGAGGCCGCGGCTTACGTCGCCCTGGCCCCCGAGCTGCCAGGGACGACCCCCCAGAGCATAAAAGGCGTGTACCGGAGCAAGATAGACGAGTCGTGGGCCTCCGTACGCGTCAAGCCCGAGAACGAGGGGAAGCCTTTCGTCGTCTTTGCCCACAAGGACGGCCAGTCGTGGAGGGCCGAGAAGTCCGTCCGCGCCGACGAGCCGAACTACGCGAAGAACGACGTGGTTCCGCTCTCCGGCGTGCCGAAGGATCTCATCGAGTACCTCTACGCCGAGAATGTGTTCGCGGCCGAAGTCCCCGAGCCGAAAGACGAGAAGCTTGACCTCGAAGAACTGCCTGACGCCGGACCTGTGGAGTTCTCGTCTACGGAAGCGGTGATGAATGATGTGCCCGAGTCCGACCGCGAGCGTGTGCAGAAGGTCCTCGAAGGGGCGAGGCAGGAGATCGAGGACTACAACGGTGTGGCAGGTCTCTACGTGTGGGACCTCGACAAAGACTCAGGCTATGGGATAAGGCCTGACGAGCAGTTCTTCGCGGCCTCCACCATAAAGATTCCTATCATGGTGGCCGTCTACCGCAAGGTAGACGAGGGTGAGCTCAAGTTCTCGCAGCAGATCGAGATCCAGGAAGAAGACTGGGCCGCCGGGGCAGGATGGCTGCAGTGGGAGAAGGCGGGGACCAAGCAGACCGTAGGAGACCTGCTGTTGCTGATGATGACCCAGTCAGACAACGTCGCCGCCAACGCCCTGGTGCGCACCGTGGGGGGAGCCGACCACGTCAACGAGGTCGCCCGTTCTATGGGGGCCGAGGATACGCTGCTCTACCAGAAGGTGAGCAGTGAGAGGGGCGTCGTTCCGGCCCTCGACAACAGGAGCACGCCTCGCGACATGGCTACCATGATGCAACAGATAGCCGAAGGCAGGGCCGCGAGCGAGAAGAGCTGCGGGTACATGATCGACCTCATGCACCAGGACAAGCTCGACTGGTGGCTAGACGCCGGCCTTCCCACGGGCGTGGATGCGGCGAACAAGGCCGGCTGGCTCTACAGGGTCTACGATGAGGTGGGGTTCGTCGAGAACGACGACCGCCGCTACGTCATAGCGATCCTCAGCAAGCACGGCACGGCAGACGTGTACCAGGGGCAGGACCTGATCAAGAACCTTTCGAGCGCTGTTTGGGAGTCCCAGGAAGGGTCCTAACCTGCGCTCTTCCCGGCGGAGCGCCGCCGCAGTAGGGTGAAGGCGGACTCTAGCTCCTCCGTCCTCAGAAGGTACGCCACCACCATGTAGACGGACAGCGAGGCGCCGCCCACCGTAACGAGGACGATGAGGCGCGCCGTCAGGTCCGAGCCGGCCCCGAGGAGTAAGGTTCCCATCCTGGCAACGAGGTACATGACCGTCCCTGCCGCGAGGATCTTGAGCAGAGAGCGAACGAGGCGCCGGCCCTCTATCTGACCTATCTCCCGGCGCGTCGCTGCCAGGCCGAGAGCGGCGAGCACAGCGTAGGCAATAGAAAGAGCGAGCACCACGCCTATCACGCCAAGGACACGGGAGAGGCCGTAGGCGAGACCTGCGTAGAGCACGAAGATGGCGACGTTCAAGAAGGCCGGGGTCTTCGTATTCTGCCGCGAATAGAAGGCCCGCACGAGGAAGAAGTACACCGAGTAGCCGAGCAGTCCCGCCGCGTAGACCACGAGCAATCCGGAGACTGTCTCGGTATCCCCGGCGTCGAAATTTCCGCGCTCGTAGAGCAACCCTACGATAGGCTCGGAGAGCGAGATCATTCCCACCGCCGATGGTACTACTACGAAGATCATCGTCCTTAGCCCGAAGGAGAACGTCTCGCGGTAACCGTCGGCGTCCCTGCGGGAGTGATTCTCGGAGAGTTCGGGCATGAGCGCGGTAGCGATGGCGACCACGAAGACACCGTAGGGGAGCGAGAAGATGGTGAAGGCGTAGTTGAGCTCCGCCAGCGCCTCGAACCCCGTGGCCAGGTAAGCGCCGAAGAGCTGGAAGGCTACTGAGGCGGCCACCAGTACGACCATCGGCCCTGCGAGCCTGGCCGTGGGGAGCAGAGCGGGGTGGCCAAGCTGCGGGCGCGGCCTGTATCCGAGGCTCAACATAGTAGGTACCAGCGCCAGGGCCATCACCGCGACCCCAGCCGTGACCCCTACCGCCAGTACGTTGAGGGCCAGAGTCTGGTCGGTGTCGACGAGCAGAGCATAGGCTATGAACGAGGCTATGACCATCAGGTTGTTCAGCACGGGGGCGAAGGTGGGCAGGAAGAAGTGTCTGTGGGCCTGCAAGACGCCAGTGCCGATGGTGCTTATGCCGTAGAAGAACATCTGCAGGCTGAAGATACGGAAGAACAGCACGGCGAGATCCAGCGTCCGCCCGGCCTCGGCAGGGGAGAGCCCCGATTGCCAGTCGGTGACGAGCAACACCAGTGGCCTGGCGAACACGATGCCAGCGACCGAAAGTATCATCATTAGCGGCAGTACCAGAGTGAAGAGGGCGTTCGTCAGCCGCCTGGCGTCTTCCTCTCCCACCTTCGTAATGCGGTCTACCAGGACGGGGATGAAGATCGAATAGAGTATGCCGCCCATGAAGAGCTCGTAGATCAGGCCGGGTAAAAGGATAGCGGCCGTGTAGGCATCAGCCACGTACCCGGCGCCGAGGGCTGCGGCCTGGGCCATCCACCTCGCGTACCCCGTCGCCCTGGAGAAGACCGTCGCCACGGAGATAGAGAGTACGGACCTCAGGATGGCGGTCATTTCAGCACCTGCCCTGTCGGGTGCTTGTCAGCATTTCAGCCCGCCGCCTCCCTACGGTCGGCACTCTCAGCCTTCAGCAAGTCGTCCCGTGACCTTGCCGCCAGCATCGAACCCGACGGCCGCCGGTAGCGGTACCTCGTGCGCGGCAGGGCGAGAATGGAACTGGAGAAGCTGACAAGCGAGGGCCTAGGGCCCGAAGCGTGTTGACAAGCGAAGCCCGAAGGGCGTAGCGTGCTGACAAGCTCTCTACGGGATCTCCTCGGGAGGCATCCCGATCCACTTCTTGTAGAGCTTCTCATAGGTGCCGTCGTCCTTGATCTCAGCCAGGGCCTGGTTGACGGGATCGACGAGCGGACTGTCTTTGGGGAACGCTATCCCGTACTGCTCGCCCGTCGAGATGGGCTCGAGGAACCTGATCTCCCCGCCGCTCTCTACGATCTTCCTGTGCGCGGCAGAGAGGTCGTAGATCACCCCCTCGACCTTCCCACCCTCGAGCGCTGCGAAGGCTTCCCCTATGGTTCTGTAAGGCACGATCTCCCCTATCTGCTCGCCGTCCAGGAGCTCTTCGGCCTTGATCTGGCCTGTCGAGCCGGCCTGGACGCCGACGGGCTCCTCGGCGAGATCATCGATAGATTTGACTTCCGAATCGCTCGCTACCAGGAGCGCCTGGTCGGCGTTGAAGTAAGGATCGGAGAAGTCTATCTGCCGCTCACGATCTTCGGTAATGGTCATCGCCGAGATAGCAGCGTCGAAGAGATCGGTGTCCAGACCCCGCAGGATAGTGTCGAAGCGGACGTTCTCGTATTCGACTTCGAAGCCGGCCCTCTTCCCGATCTCGTTCATGAGGTCTATATCGAATCCTCTCGGTCTGCCTTTGGGGGAGGATTCGAAGGGCGGATAGGCGATGTTGGAGGCGACCGTGATCTTCCCGCCCACTATCCCTATAGGGCCCGTGGTTTCGCCAGGGGCGGCTCCCTCGAAGGACTCGTCGGTTCCCGCGCTGCAGCCCACCAGGAGAACCAGCGTAAAGGCTACAACAAAGGCCAGGACGAGCACCGCCGGAAGGTGGCTCCTCGACCGTCTCGTCACCGTGAACTACCCTCCTGTTTCCTGCCCTCTAGTCTAACCCGGCCGCGGTGGAAAGGGTGACTGCGGCCGGACCCGGCGAGTTAGCTGGATACGACATCTCTTTGCACAGGGTCCTCCCTCTCGAAGCCCTGCTCCAAAACGACAATACTAATTACGCATCGGCATCTGGTCAAGCATGCCGGGCGTTGCCTGGAAAGGAGCCTCATGCTACGGTGCCGCGTTACCGGGAACAGAGAGGAGGACGCGACACATGGTAGAGCTCGATGACGGACTCGCACAGACCATACGCGGCGCCGTACAGGCCAGGCGCGAGGACGCGGTGAACCTGCTGCAGGAGCTTGTACGCATCCCTTCCGTGACTGGCAAAGAGGGTGCTGTGGGGGAGGTCGTGGGGCGCTCCTTCTCGGAGCGCGGACTCGACGTGGACACGTGGGAGGCCACGCGCGAGGAGACGGAACCGTACCGCGATCACATCGGGGAACAGAGCTCTTACGAGGATCGACCGAACGTCGCCGGCGTAAGGAGTGGGACAGCGGAGGGACGCTCCATCCTGCTCAACGCCCACACCGACACCGTGGATCCGGGAGACCCGACCGCGTGGAAAGGGGATCCACTCTCGGGCAATCTGGAGGGCGATCTGCTCTACGGACGCGGCTCATGCGACATGAAGGGCGGACTCGTCACCCACCTCGTCGCGCTCGACGCCCTCTCTGACCTCGGTCTCGGGCTGCGCGGCGACGTCACCGTGGCAGCGACTGTAGGGGAGGAGAACGGGGGACTTGGCGCACTCTCGACCGTCCTGCGCGGGTACAGCGCCGACGCCGCCATCATCACCGAGCCTACCCGTCTCGCCCTTGTGCCTGCACAGGGCGGTTCGCTCGTCTTCAGGCTGAAAATCCCAGGCCGCTCGGCCCACGCCGCTGTCCGCGACAAGGGCGTCTCGGCGCTGGAGAAGTTCGTCCCCATCTTCGAGAACCTGCGCGAGCTGGAGCAGGAGCGAAACGGCGTACTCAGCCACCCACTCTACGAGGGCGTGCGCAACAAGGTGCCCATCAACGTAGGTGTCGTAAGGGCCGGCAACTGGGCATCGACAGTCCCCGAGTCCCTCATTGTGGAGGGCCGCGTGGGCCTGATCCCGGGCGAGGAGGTGGATCCCTTCAAGGATCTCTTCTCCGAACGTATCGCTGCCGTGGCCGAACGGGACCCCTGGCTGCGCGAGCATCCTCCCGAGCTGGAGTGGTTCGGCGGCCAATTCGCACCCGCCGCAATCGACCCGGACGCCCCGATCTGCGAGGCCGTAAAGAGGGCCCACAAGCGGGTGACGGGAAAGGAGCCCCCCGTAGAAGGCGTCCCCTACGGCGCTGACATGCGGCTCTTTATCCACTTCGGGGGCATGCCCTGTGTCATGTACGGTGCCGGGGACGTGAACGTGGCGCACGCCCCCGACGAGCACATAAGCGTCACCGAGCTCCTGACCGCGACCTCCACGGTCGCCTGCCTCCTGGCCGGGTGGTGTGGCGTGGCCGACTAGAGTAGTCAGGGAGCGTTACACGGCGAGATCCCGGCTCGAGAATTGCCTGCCGAACCGGCTGAGATCCCGGTCCCCGGGCTAGGAGAGCGCGGAGATCAGACGCCCGTTCTCTTCGGGGCTGCCGACCGTGACCCGGCTCCATCCGACGGGATACCCGAGGGCCTCGCCTTCGCGCACCAGCACGCCGGTCTTCTCGAAGACCTTAGGGACGGCGCGGACCATGACGAAGTTCGTGTGCGAAGGCACGTACTCCAGGCCCGCCGCCTCGAAACCCGCCTGGACGCGTTCGCGCTCTTCCTTCATGAGACGCGAGCGTTGGGCGATGGCTCCCTTCTGCCGCATCGAGACCGTGGCGGCGGCCTGCCCCGCCTGGTTCACGCTGAACGGCACGTGGGCGCGCCAGACGTGATCCGCCAGGCGCTTTGAGGCGATGCCGTAGCCGACCCTGAGGGCCGCGAGACCGTGCACCTTGGAGAAGGTCCTGGTGGAGACGACGTTCTCGGAGTCGAGGGCCAGTCGGTGCGAGCCGGCGTACAGGGGATCGTCGACGAACTCGTAGTAGGCCTCGTCCAGGATCAGGAGCACGTCCTCCGGCAACGCCCGCGCGAACGAGCGCACCTCTTCGAGCGGCAGGTACGTGCCCGACGGGTTGTTCGGGTTGCAGAGGATCACGATGCGCGTCTCGCCGGAGACGGCGTCGAGCATGGCGCCCAGGTCGGCCCTGTGGTGCTCGTCGAGCGGGACCTTGCGCGTCCGCAGTCCGACCACGCTGGCCGCCGAGACGTAGAAGGGGAAGGAGGGCCAGGCGATGACTAGCTCACCGGGGCGGTCCACCACCTGCATAAGGTCGACCAGCACCTCGCTCGTGCCGTTCCCGACGACGACGTTGTCGATGCCGACG
Source organism: Rubrobacter sp. (assembly GCA_035697505.1). Taxonomy (GTDB): domain Bacteria; phylum Actinomycetota; class Rubrobacteria; order Rubrobacterales; family Rubrobacteraceae; genus Rubrobacter_D. The sequence continues at coordinate 7,002 of DASSCV010000387.1, read as the reverse complement.
CCAGGGTTCGCCTCGGCTATCGCCTCACGCAACGGGTCGGCGTCGCGGTCGGGGTAGCGACTGGCCCTTGCGAGGGATTCGACGACCGCCTCCCTCGCCTCGGGGAGCGGGCCGAAGGACAGCTCGTTCATCGTCAACTTGACGTAATCCTTCGAGCCGCGGTCGACCGAGATCTCCTCCTCCAGCCGCGGCGGGTGGTAGGGACGTATCTCGTCCAGCACGGCCCTTAGCTTCAATCCAGTCTTCCTCTCCGAGAGACAAACAACGTTGCAGCAGAAGATAGTGCATCCAAGCAGCGCCCGCAACGCCCGCGCGGTCGGCGCCGGGCCGGGCTGCACCACGTGCCCTGCCCGGTGCTTATCACGCGTTAGGAGCCGGCGTCGCCAGGGTATAAATAGCGGAAAGTTACCAGGACAGCCCGCGGAGGAGCTTTGGATAGTCTTTTCGATACTGCTGAGGGCGGCGAGAGCCGCGAGAGACGGCTCGAGGAACTCGCCCGCCAGGTCTCCGTCTGCACCAAGTGCGACCTGGCGAAGACACGCACAAAGACGGTCTTCGCCACCGGAGATCCCTACTCGCCCTTGATGCTCGTCGGCGAGGGCCCAGGCGAGAACGAAGACGCCACGGGACTCCCTTTCGTCGGGCGGGCGGGCAAGCTCCTAGACGACATTCTGGCGGCCGTGGACCTGACCCGGCAGCAGATCTACCTGACGAACGTCGTGAAGTGCAGGGCTGCTGTCGAGGAGGGCGGTAGGCTCAAGAACCGCCAGCCGAAGACCACGGAGATAAGGGCCTGTAACCCCTACCTGCAGGGCCAGATCGCGGCCGTCAAGCCAGAGATCATCCTCTGTCTCGGCGGTCCCGCCGCGAAGACGATCATAGACAAGGACTTCAGGATCACCAAGGACCGCGGCAAGTGGTACGAGATAGACGGCATCAAGACGATGGCGACCTTCCATCCCGCCTATGTCCTGAGACAGCGTGGCGACGACCTGAACAATGCCAAGCGCATGGTCTGGAAAGACATCAAGAACGTCTACGCCGAGTACCAGAAGGCGATGGAGTCGCGGGAGGCTTAAGAGCTGACGAGCCCGCCCTGCTCATCGAGGACGAAGCAACGTAAATATTCTCATACCGTGTCTTGGTCGCGCCTGTTATAGTGCGTTCTTGTAGAAGGAAATCGTCGAGAAGGGCTCGTAAAGCGTGGTCAGTACAACTACCGGCAGTCGCATGATGGACAGCACCGACAAGGAGATACTCAACCGGATCCAGCGCGAGGTCCCGCTGGAGCGGGAGCCTTTCGAGGGCATCGGACGCGAGCTGGGGATAGCGGGCGACGAGGTCATCCGGCGTATAGAGGCGCTCAAGCGGGGGCGGGTGATACGCCAGATCAGCGCTATCTTCGATACGCGCGTGCTGGGCTACGAGTCGAGCCTGGTCGCCGCCAGGATCCCGGCACACAAGCTAGGCGAAGGCGCCAAGGCTATAAATTCCCACCCCGGCGTCTCCCACAACTACGAGCGTAACAACGAGTTCAACCTCTGGTATACCGTCGCCGTCCCGCCCGGCTCCCGCCTGGGACTCGAAGGCACCGTCGACGTGCTGCACCACATAAGCGGCGCCGAGAAGACCCGCATTCTGCCCACCCTGAAGCTCTTCAAGATCGGGGTGACCCTGGATATGAATACCGGCGCTACGGCCAAGAAGGAGGCGCCCCAGTACGGCGAGTCCGACCGGGAGAGCGCCGACAGGAACATCTCGGAGGACGATAAGGCCGCCATCAGGGCCCTCCAGGAGGACGTCCCGCTGACGCCGCGTCCTTTCGATCTGTGGGGAAGGCAGGTCGGCCTCTCCTACGAGGAGCTACTGGAGAGGGCTTACGACCTGCGCGACCGCAAGATCATGCGCCGTTTCTCGGCGGTCCTCTACCACCGCAAGGCCGGCTTCAGGGCCAACGCGATGGGGGTCTGGAGGGTACCCGACGAGCGCATCGACGAGGTAGGCAACGCCTTCGCCCACTACCAGGCCGTCTCCCACTGCTACCAGCGACCTACCTACGATGACTGGCCGTACTCCGTCTTCTCCATGGTACACGGACGCAGCGTCGAGGAGTGCGAGAACGTCCTTTCGGCGATGGCCGGGGAGACGGGACTTACAGACTACACCTCCCTCTACTCCACCCGCGAGTACAAGAAGACGCGGGTGCGCTACTTCACGCCCGAGATGGAGGCCTGGGAGCGCCTCTACGCAGGCATCCTGCGCTGATTCAGGTATCAGGCTTCGGGCGAGGAACCCTTCCTTGTTGAGCGCGGCGTTACTCGTGGCTCTCTTCGCGGCGTTGCTCGCCGGGATCGTCACCGGGCTGACGGGCTTCGGGCTGGCCCTGATCAGCACGCCCATACTCCTCTTCGTCTACGAGCCCCGTACGGTTATCGTGCTGACCACCATCTTCTCGATCGTCATAAACAGCGCCGTAGTATGGGACTCCTGGCAAAAGGCGCGCAAGCGGCTCGCGCTGGCGCTCCTGATCCCTGCCCTCTTCGGCATCACGGCCGGCGTCGAGGTCTTGAGCGTTATCAACCCTGACTACGTGCGCCTTGGGGTCGGCGTGATCGTCATCTTCTCGGCCCTGCTCCTGGTCAGGGACATCAGGCTGCCTGGTGCCGGCACTCGGTGGGGGACCCTCGTCGCCGGTTCGGCAAGCGGGGCACTCTCCACCTCGACCGGGCTTGCCGGCCCGCCCATAGTGTTGCTCCTAGCCTCGCGCGACCTCCCGAAGCACGAGTTCAGGGGGACGAGCGCGCTGTACTTTTTGCCCATGAGCCTCATCGGACTCGCTGTCCTGGCCTTCCGAGGCCTGGTGGAGGCCTCGGAAGTCCCCCTGGGGCTCTTGCTCATCCCTGCCGCCATAGCCGGAAAGATACTCGGCACGGCGCTCCTCGCGCGCGTCTCCGAGAGGGCGTTCCGGGCGGTTACTCTGGGGCTCGTTATCCTGACCGGCACCCTGGGTGTCATGACCGCGGCCTTGGCGCTGTTTTAGCCTGCCTGGCCGCGTCCTCCACGTGGCATAATCTCCCGGTTGGCCATAAGAGGAGGCGAAGGATGACGGTAAGGGTCGGGGTGCAGCTCCAGCCGCAGCACGCCAGTTACGCGCAGATGCGTGACGCATGGCTCAGGGCGGAGGAAATGGGGGCTGACACGATTTTCACCTGGGACCACTTCTACCCACTCTATGGTGATCCCGACGGCAAGCACTTCGAGTGCTGGACGTTCCTTGGGGCGATGGCGGAGGTCACGGAGAGGGTAGAGTTCGGGGCGCTCGTCACGTGTAACTCCTACAGGAACCCGAACCTGCTCGCAGATATGGCGCGCACGGTCGACCATGTATCGGGCGGACGCCTCATACTCGGCATCGGTTCGGGCTGGTTCGAGAAGGATTACGACGAGTACGGTTACGAGTTCGGAACGGCGGGGAGCCGGCTACGGGACCTCGACGCCGCGATGCCCGTCATAGAGGAGCGGCTAGGAAAGCTGAACCCGCCGCCTACGCGGGAGATCCCTATCCTCATCGGCGGCGGAGGCGAGAAGGTCACCCTGCGCATCGTCGCCGAGCACGCCAACATCTGGCACGGATTCGGGAACCCCGAGCGGGCAGCCCGAAAGAGCGGCATCCTCGACGACTGGTGCGAGAAGGTAGGCCGCGATCCGAAAGAGATAGAGCGCTCCATAACGGTCAGGCCGGAACTGGTCAAGGACGCCGATCGCTACGTCGAGAACGGCATCACTCACCTCGTCATGGCCTTCGGCGGCCCCGACTACGACCTGAGCCCCCTCCAGGACCTCATCGCCTGGCGCGATGAGTACAGAGAGCGCAACGAAGAGACCGTAGCGAGCTGACAGGAAGGCTACCGCAGGAGACGGAGGTCCGGTCCGAGATGGGGACCTCTCCTGACCCCGCTTAACCGGAGCTTATCGCCCCATCCAGGTCGGCGATGAGGTCCTCCTTGTCCTCGATTCCGACAGAGAGGCGCATGAGGCCGTCGGTAACACCCCTCGCCTCGCGTTGCTTGCGCGGGATTGCGGCGTGGGTCATGGTGGCAGGATGGGTTACGAGCGACTCGACTCCGCCTAGACTCTCGGCGAAATGGAAGACCCGCGTCTTCTGCACCGCCGCGTAGGCAGCCTCCGCGCCGCCCCTGAGGGTGAACGAGACCATCCCCGAAAACCCGCTCATCTGCCTCTTCGCCAACTCGTGCTGGGGATGGTCGGGCAGGCCGGGATAGTACACCTTGTCGACCTCGGGATGGCCCTGTAAGAACTCGGCGACGGCGAGGGCGTTCTCCTCGTGCTGGCGCATGCGAACGGCGAGGGTCTTGAGGCCGCGGAGCACGATCCAGGAGTCGAAAGCGCCGGGTACGGCGCCGGCGGCGTTCTGGTAGAACTTGATCCCCTCCTGGAACTCCTCGTTCGACGTCGCGACAGCCCCGCCGACGACGTCAGAATGTCCGCCCATGTACTTGGTCGTCGAGTGGACCACGATGTCAGCGCCAAGAGCGAGTGGGTTCTGGAAGTAAGGCGAGGCGAAGGTGTTGTCCACCGCGACGAAGGCGCCCCGCTCGTGAGCCATCTCCGAGAGCCTGGCTATGTCGGAGAGGGTGAGCATCGGGTTGGTCGGGGTTTCGATCCAGAGCAGCCTCGTCTCGGGCCTTAGCGCTTCTTCGACCGAGGTAACATTCGAGGTATCAGCGTAGGTGAAGTCAAGCCCGCCGGAGCGCGGGAGAACCTTATCGAAGAGGCGATAGGTGCCGCCGTAGAGGTCGTCTCCGGCGACGACGTGGTCCCCCGGTGAGAGGAGGCTCATCACCGCGGTCGTCGCGGCGAGCCCTGAGGCGAAGGCGAGGCCGTACCCCGCTCCTTCGAGGGCGGCCACGCACTCTTCTAGTGCTTTGCGGGTCGGGTTGCCCGTCCTGCTGTACTCGTAGCCCTTGTGCTGGCCCGGCGCCTCCTGCGTGTAGGTGGAGGTCTGGTAGATCGGGACTATCGTCGCCCCCGTCGCGGGATCAGGATCCTGCCCTGCGTGTATGGCGCGCGTGGAGAACCCGCTGCCTGCGAACTTCATGATTCCTCCTCGAACACGCGGTAGGACCTTTCGAGGTCCTCCTGTGTAGCGTCCGAGTTGGCGAGCACCCAGTCATCGTCGAAGGCCTTGGAGACGTAGTTGCGCCCGGTGTCTGGCAGCAGAACGACGACCACGGCGCCCTCGGGCAGTCCCTTCGCCGCGCGGACCGCCCCGACGGCGGCCATCCCGCACGAACCCCCGACGAAGAGACCCTCTTCGGACATCAGGCGGCGGGTCATGAGGAACGATTCGCGGTCGTCTACCTGGATCACCTCGTCCACCACAGATGGGTCGTAGTTACTGGGGTAGAAGTCTTCCCCCACGCCCTCGACGGCGTACTGGTGTACATTGTCGGGGTCGGAGAATATAGATCCCTCGGGGTCGACGCCGACGACTCTGACGTCGGGGCTCTGCTCTTTCAGGTAGCGGCCCGTTCCCGTGATGGTTCCGCAGGTGCCCATCCCAGCGACGAAATGTGTGATGCGGCCTTCGGTCTGGCGCCAGATCTCGGGTCCCGTCGTCTCGTAGTGGGAAAGAGGATTGGCCGGGTTCTCGTATTGGCCTGGCTTGAAGCCGCCAGGGATCTCCTCTGCCAGCCTCTCCGCGACGGTGTAGTAGCTCTGGGGGTCATCGGGCGGCGCAGTCGGCGTGACGATTACTTCGGCGCCCATGGCCTTCAGCAGGTCCTGTTTCTCTTTGCTCACCTTATCTGGCATCACGCAGATGCACCTGTATCCTTTGACCGCGGCGGCCATGGCCAGGCCGGCCCCCGTGTTACCGCTCGTCGGCTCGACGACGGTCCCGCCGGGCCCGAGGAGCCCCTCCTTCTCGGCGATCTCGAGCATCTTGACGGCCGGCCTGTCCTTTACAGAGCCGGCGGGGTTCAGGTACTCGACCTTCGCGAGGAGGGTGGCCTCTATGCCCTCGTCACGCTCTATTTTGCCCATACGGATCAGGGGCGTGTCCCCGACGGCCTCGAGCACGTCTTCGAAATAGTCCATACGAATTAGCAAACACGTTGACTATCAGGATTAGGGCAGACCACAGTGAGATAACGTGGTAAAGCTATCAATCGTCACCCTTCTCTCTAGATGCGCTAACAACCTGCGTAAGGATAGATGAGCAGATAGATAGTCCGCAAGGCAAACATTGCGTCCACCTCAGCGAACTATAGCTGGCATTCCTAAGAGATCTCTAGTGATTTGCACCCCACCAGAGGCACGAGGATCCATTCTAAGGGACTGCAATCACCTCCGTAGGGTCGCACCACCCCGCAGTGACACAGGACGAATAAAGGCTCCATTTGCAGGAAAAGATGCTCGACTCCCTTCTTAAAGCTTCTCCTCTTCGAGCACGGGAGAGAGGCCCTCAACCGAGTGCGTGGAAGGTGAATTCTGCGAACCTCGCATGTACGGAGTTCTAAGAAGTTCGCTGGGCTGCGCCGGGGAGTATGATGTCCTTGTTACGTGGGCAACAAGGGGGGAGGGTCCCTCGTGTCGGCAGAAGAGAACAAGGCTATAGTCCTCCAACGTCTGCGCTCGGGCGCCCTCCGCCTCAGGAGCGCTTGGCTGCCGATCCTCCAGACGGCGGTGGCCGCATGCCTCGCCTGGTTTCTGGCCGTCCTCATCCTCGGGCTGGAGCGGCCCACCTTCGCCCCGATAGCGGCAGTCATCGTGCTGGGGCTGGCGGTGGGCGAGCGCCTCCGGCGTGCACTCGAGCTGACCCTCGCGGTCGCCTTCGGGGTCGCGTTGGCCGACCTCCTCCTGTCCGTCGTAGGTGTCGGGGCTGTGCAGGCTGGGGTCTTAGTGGTGCTGGCGATGGCTCTGGCCGTGTTTTTGGGCGGGGGAGATGTCGGCGTGAAGGAGGCCGCCATCTCGGCGCTG
>DASSCV010000386.1:0-15528 GCA_035697505.1 Rubrobacter sp. | reverse complement strand
TGTCGAAGACGCGAGCGTCGTGTTCCTGATGAACCACAGGAGCAATATCGACTACGTCCTGCTGGCCCATCTGATGGCGCATCGTGCTGCCCTAAGCTACGCGGCGGGGGAGTGGGCGTACGTCTGGCCTTTGGGGCGACTGATCGGTGGCATGGGCGCGTTCTTCGTACGGCGTGGTTCTGGGGACGACCTCTACCGTGGGGTGCTGGAGCGATTTGTCCAGATGGCCGTAGAGGGCGGCCTTACACAGGTCATCTTCCCCGAGGGTGGACTGAGCCGGGATGGGAAGCCGCGCGAGCCGAAGATCGGGCTGCTCGACTACATGCTCAGGCGTTTCGACCCCGGAGCCTGCGAAATCCTCTTCGTTCCCATCGGCGTCAACTACGATTGGGTGCTCGAAGATCATAGCCTCTTGCAGCCAGGTGGTCCCGAGGCAGGGATCCGGGGTCGCGGAGGTCTCTTCGCCTCGGCGGCCGGCTCCGTGGTCAGAAACCTCATCCAGGCTCGGCGAGGCGGCAGTTTCCGTCTCGGCACCGCCGCCGTTGACGTCGGGACGCCGGTCTCGGCGGGCGAGTACGCGGCTTCCCGCAGGGTCGAGTTTCGAGAGCTCGAGCGCGAGGACAGGATCGAAGAGGTCAAGACCCTGGCCCGGCTACTCATGCAGGCCATAAGCGATTCCGTACCATCCGTCCCAGTCCCACTCGTCGCCCTGGCACTGACCGAAGCTCCAGAGAGAACCTTACCGGAAGACAGGTTGATCCTACGGGCGCGGAGTCTCGCGCAAGGAGACGAACCTCTCGACTACGAGGGCGCTCTACGAACACTCTTGATGCGGCAGCTGGTACTTGCCGAGCGTGGTGGCTACAGACCCGCGCCGGGCGCTGAGAAGATCCTGGTTTACTATGCCAACTCCGCCTATCGTTGAGAGGCAGTACCTGTCGTCTCCTTGGGAAGCATGTCGGCGACGCGGAGGGTCTCTTCGAGGACCTCACGACCTTCCGAGGCGCGTATAAAGCGCTGGTGGGCTCCCTGGTACCAGCCGATGCGCGGCTCGTCCCAGTGACGCCAGAGGCTGTGGGCCTGGACCGGCGGCACCACCCTGTCGACGACGCCAGCGAAGATGGCCCTGCGCTCGTGTGGCACCATGGGCTCTAGCGCGAGCGGAGAGACGGGACGCAGCAATGCTTTGAAGGTCTCCTCACGGATGCCCTCCGCGCTCAGAGAGTGGGTCGCGACGGCGAGCGCGTTGTTCCAGAACAAGTGCGAGGGGTCCACTGCCGGGTTGCCTGCTACGACGCAGTCTAGATCCTCTTCAAGCGAGGCGAGGAGCGAGACGGCGTAGCCACCAAGAGAATGGCCCAGCGCCCCTATGGCCGGTGCCCCTTCGCTCTCCCGCAGCCACCAGACGAGTCGCCTGAGGTCCCACATGGCCTGCGCGCCGGTGTGCAGCGTGTCCATCACGTCGCCAGAGAGTGTCCGTTCTCCGCTGATAAGGCCGCCGGTATCGCGCGGGCCGTGCATGGGGAGAACGGGCATGATCAGGTTCAGCCCAAGCTCTTCGTGAAGGTACTCTGGCTGAAAGCGGAGGAGGCTCTTGTTCAGGGTGCCCATCCTTATACCGTGAACGCAGATGAGCCAGGGGCGCTGCTCGTCCTTGTGGCGCAGGATCCAGGCGCGAGCGGTGGGGTTGCGTCTGTATGAGAGCCAGCGCTCCCGCCCCGGCTCGTTCTCGTGCGGTTCGTAGAGGCTATCGAAAGTGAGCCGCTCGATCTCCCTTCCCTTGTGTTCCATGGTTTCGATCTCGGGTTCCTCCAGGGGCGGCGGGTCCTTGTGATAGGTGGCCGGCTCCGAGAACCAGCCATTCTCATCGAAGAGGGCGTATGCCTCCGTGGCCTCGCGCTGAACGCGGACGGCGATCGTACCCACCGCGACGGGCCAGCTCGTGAGGATGAGGCCGCACATCATCAGCTCGTTGACCGTGGCCCGTGCGGCTAGAGCAGGACCCGTATCTGGCGCCGGCACGCTGGCAGGACAGCGGTGCTGTCCCAGGGCCAGGTAGCCTGTCGCGAAGAAGCTCGCCGCTGAGCCCAACCCGAGCACGAGCGCGGCCACGGGCCCGATGATAAAGATGGCGGGTAGTGAGAGGACCCCCCCGAGGGCGGAGGCGAGCGCCATGTACTGGAACGTTCTGGCTTCCACGGCCCACAGAAGACCGGAGAGGCCAGTGCCTAGCAGCAAGGCCCCAGGCACTGCTCCGAGCAAGACCGCAAGCAGGCCGCCGCTTGCCGCCAGCCACAACCAGAGCGCGCCCGTTACCAGAGGTACGAAAGACGAGAAAGACCACCACTGTGATGTTATGGACTCCAGAACCGCGCTGTCATCGAGATTGTTCTTCTCCTGCCGCTGTCCGCCCATCAACCAGTCCTTCCCCAACGTCCGGCAGCTACGACCGGTCCATTCTAGACCGTGACACTCCTTGTGGCGATAGGGGACGCCTATCCAGAGTCGCCCGGTCTCTACTCGTACTGGACGGCCTCCACGATGCCCTTGCGGGCGGCGGAGCGGGCCGGGAGGAGGCCGGCGAAGATACCTATAAAGAGGCCTGAGAGCAGGGCGGCCAGGGCTGGTAGCTTGGGGTAGTAGAAGTCGATCTCGAAGCCTCCTGCGCCCGAACCCTGGACGAAGAGGTAGCCGAGCAGCGAGCCGAGCGCGACGCCGATAAGGCATCCGATCAGGCTTATGACGATACCTTCATCGATTATGAGGCGACCTATCTGGAGCCGTGTCGTTCCTACGGCCCTGAGGATCCCGATCTCGCGGGTCCGCTCGAAGACGCTCATGGAGAGCGTGTTTACGACCCCGAAGGCGGAGACGGCAACAGAGACGCCCATGATGGCGTAGAAGAAGACGTACTGGCGGTTGAAGTCGCTCTCTATCTGCGCTTTCCACTCAGCATTCGAGTAGAGCGTGAACTGCGGGTAGTCCTCGAGAACAGCTTCGATCCTGCGCGCCAGGGCTTCTCGGTCGGAGCCTGGCATGGCCTTTATAGCGAGGAACTCGCTCTGGGTCTCGTTGAAGTCGCTGGCGAGGAGCTCTTGGGAGAGGTAGATGCCCATCCCGCCGCCTACGATGTCGTTCTTGATGATGCCTTCGACCCGATATTTCTTCTTTCCTTCGGGACCGAGTAGCCCTATCCTGGACCCCACTCCGAGCTTGCGGTCTTCGGCGAGCTGCTTGCCAACGAGGGCATCGCCTTTCTTCAGGCTGGAGAAGGCGTCTGGTCCTCCGGCGGCGTAGTTTACGCGGAAGATTCCTGGATAGTTCTGGTCCACCCCGAAGACGGCGTCTACCTTCTTGCCGTCCCGGCGGAAGGTCGAGACGATGCTTGTAGTCTTCTCGACGCCCTGTACACGATCGATCTTCTCGGGCAACTCTGCGGAGAAGCTGGCGTCCGAGTTCTGCTGCGTGGGCTGCACAACGTAGTCGCTGCCGAGCGAGCCGTCGAGGTAGTCCCGGATCGAACCGAGGAGGCTCCCTCCGAGAGCCGAGAATGCCACGACGAGCGAGATGCCTACCATGAGGGCCGAAGCCGTTAGCGCCGTCCTTCCCCTGTTGCGCGTCGCGTTCGCCGCAGCCATCCTCCCTTCGACCCCGAAAAGCAACCTGAGCACCGGAGAAAACAGCGCCGCGAGCGGCCTGACGAGGACGGGGATTACCAGGGAGATACCAAGGAAGGCCGCGATGATCGCCACGATCCCCGAGGCGTAGACGAGCCCCCCGAGGCTGGCGGAGAGGTTCTTGGCGAGGTAGTAGATCCAGGGTATCCCTGCGCCTGCGAGCGCGAGCCCAAAGACCGGCGCAAGGAGCGAGACTACGCGCGAGTGTCCTGTCTCGGCCCCGGCGGAACGGGCCCGCATGGCTTCGACGGGGCTCACCCTCCCCGCCTTCATGGCCGGGTAGAGGGCCGCGACGACCGTCACGGCTATGCCGACGACTATGGCGGAGACGAGGGCGAAGGGAGAGAGGATCAGAGATGTGATCTCGAACAGGAAAGCCCTGCCGAAGAGGTAGACGAGCCCCCTGGCCATCCCGTACCCGAAGAGCACCCCGAGGAGCGAGCCGATCACGCCCAGGAGCATCGCCTCCACTATGACGGAGCGTGCGATCATCGCGCGCGTCGAGCCGAGGGCGCGGAGCATTCCGAGCTCGCGCGTCCGCTCCAGGATGGTCATAGACAGGGCGTTGAAGACGAGGAAGGCCCCGACGAAGAGCGAGGTCCCCGCGAAGAAGAGTAGTGCGATCTTGAACCCCTGGAGCTGGCCGCTGATCTCCTGGGTGCGCTTCTCGGAACGCTCGGCCTGCAAACCCTGGCCGAGCCCTTTGTCCAGTCTCTCCCCGAGATCCGAGACGGAGACGCCTTCTGCAGCCTCGACAGCGATACTGGAGATCTGGCCCTGTTTGTCGAAGGCCTTCTGGGCGAAGGGCAAAGGCGCCATGCCGAAGGCGAGACCGCCGAAAGACCCACCCGGTATCCGCAAGAGCCCCACGAGTCTCAACTCTTTCGGCCCTTCCGGAGTACCTACCGTGACCCTGTCACCTATCCTAAGCCCCGCGCTCTTGGCAGCACCACCGTCGAGGGTGAGCTCTCTGCCACTCCGAGGGAAGTGTCCTTCGGTGAGTTCGAAGCCCGTCGCGAGGTTTGCAGACTGCGGCTCGACTCCGAAGAGGCGCATGCTTCTGACTTCCGGCGGGCCGCCTTTCTGCCCTGTGTCGAGGATGAGTGAGGATGAGAGCGAATAGCGCGGCGCGGCAGTCTCTACCTCCTCGTAGCCGCGCACCTCTTCGACCACCTTCTGGCCGAATCCTCCGCTGCCTCCCGCCGCCGTGACGGTGAGGTCGGCCGACCCGTAAGCCCGGGTAAAGAGCTCCTGGAAAGTGCCCGACATGGTGTTCGAGAGGGTGAGTACGCCGAAGACGATACCCACCCCTAGCACGATGCCGACGGCCGTGAGCAGGGTACGTTGCACCCTGGCTCGCAGGTTCCGGAAACTCAGTCCGGAGAAGCGCCTGAGCTTCACGCTTCTCTGGCCATCGACAGGAAGAGATACTCGCCGCCATTGGTGTCGTGCTTGTAGACGGTGTTTCTACTGAAGCCGGCTCGTTCGTAAAGCAGGATCGCACGCTCGTTGAACGTCGCCACGCAGAGTGTGAAGCTGTCCGGCGAGAAACGTCTTCGCGCGAACTCCAGGCTGGCGAGGAGGAACCGGTCACCGGACATTGCGTTATCCTTCTGCTTCCAGAGTCTTGATGCGTTCCAGGATCTCATCCTGGTCGGGGTCTATAGCCTCATCGACCACGCGTCCGTCGGAGAGGAAGATGGCGCGGCCTGCCGTGGCGGCGGCGCGCGGGTCGTGGGTGACCATGAGTGTGGTCTGCTCGAAGCGGACCGCCGATTCTCTCAGGAGCTCGAGAACCTCGGCGCCGGTCTTCGAATCGAGGTTTCCCGTCGGCTCGTCGGCCAGAATGATGTCGGGGAATTTGATCAGGGCTCGAGCTATGGCGACTCGCTGTTGCTCGCCACCGGAGAGCTCGTCTGGCCTGTGCGTCCGCCGTCCCGTGAGCTTCACGAGATCCAGGAGCTCGTCGAGCCTCTTGCCGTAGTTGCCCGGTCTCTTGCCGGCGATGAGCACGGGCAAGAGCACGTTTTCCTCGGCTGTGAGCGTGGGAATGAGGTTGAAGAACTGGAACACGAAGCCCATCCGCTCCCTCCTGAGGAGCGTTAGCTTCTTGTCCGATAGCCCCGAGAGCTCGGTCCCCCCGACGACCACGCGCCCCGACGTAGGCTTGTCAAGGGCGCCGAGGATGTGCAAGAGCGTGCTCTTCCCCGACCCCGAAGGCCCCATGATGGCGGCGAACTCCCCGTTCGGAAAAGACAGGGAGACGTCCTCGAGGGCGCGCACAGCGGTCGGACCCTCACCATAGACCTTCTCCAGGCCAACGGTCTCGACGGCGATGCCGGCTCCGTTCTCCACGCGCAGAGTATATCCCCACCCCGCCCGAGGCTCCCGGAACGTCGTTTGTAACAGTTCGATCCCACTGCTACACTATTCTGGCAATCTATAGAGCCCCTGCTTCCCCACGGGCGCCGCCGGGGAAGCCGACACTAGACCGGAGGAGGCAAACATCGACACTTACGAAGCCATGCTCATCGTGATCCCCGAGCTCGACGAGGAGCAGGTCGAGAACACCGTCGGACGTTTTCGTACGATCATCGAGCGCACGGGCGGTGAGGCCGGGGAGCCGAACCACTGGGGACGCCGCAAGCTGGCCTACGAGATAGACCACCGCACGGACGGTTTTTACGTGGTCATGGAGTTCACCACCGGCGAGCGCACCCTCGTCGAGTTGAAGCGTATCCTGCGCGTCTCCGACGACGTGCTCAGGCACATGGTCGTGAAGCTCCCGCCGAGCTACGCGCACAAGCCACTCCCTGAGCCCACCGAAGTTACGGCTTGATCACCACGGAGGTAGAGAATGGGTAGGAGAAGGAATGGGCCGCCCCGCGGGGGGCGACCGACGAAGAGCAAGCCTTGCGTGTTCTGCAAGGAGAACGTCGCTTACGTCGACTACAAGGACTACAACGTGCTGCGCCGGTTCATCTCCGACCGTGGCAAGATCAGGGCCCGCAGGGTTACGGGCCTGTGTCCGCAGCACCAGCGGGAGGCCGCTTCGGCGATCAAACGCGCCAGGGAGATGGCCCTGCTGCCCTACGTGGTGGGGAGGTAGGAACCGTGCAGGTAATACTGAACCGGGACGTCGAGAAGATCGGGCAGCGCGGCGACATCGTCGACGTTAGCCGCGGCTACGTGCGCAACTTCCTGGTCCCGCGCGGCCTCGCCGAGGTGGCGACCCCGGGCAAGCTGGAGGATGCCCGCCGCAGTATGGAGGAGTCGGAGGAGAGGGACAGACGTCTGGCCGAGAGGGCCGAGGAGATCTCCGGCATCCTCAACAAGAGCGTGATCACGATCGAAGCCCGAACGGGCGAGGACGAACGCCTTTTCGGTTCGGTCACCGCAGCCAACATCGCCGACGCGGTGGAGAGGGCCCGCGGTATCCGCCTCGACAGACGCCGCATCCGCCTCGCAGAACCCATAAAGGCCCTTGGTACACACCAGGTGCCCATCCAGGTCCACGGCGAAGTCGAAGCGAGCGTCAAGGTGATCGTGGTCCCCAAACTGTAGAGAGGCGCCCGTAGGGGCGATTCGTGTAGGGGCGGGTTTGAAAACCGCCCCTACTACCGCGATCAGTCTTCACCTCAAGCGCACGTTTAGGCACAAGCTGAACCAGAAGATCAAGGCCCCCATCTTGTAACGGGGGCCTTTTTGCTGCATGCTGGTAGGTTATGGAACGCCGGGGGAGGATGCGCAGTGTAGAGACCGGGGCTGAGGCGGCCCGTGTACCGCCGCATGACCTGGATGCGGAGCGGGCAGTCATAGGCGCGATGTTGGTTTCGGAGACTGCTGTCGCCGCGGTCGCGGAGCGGCTCGCCGCCGAGGACTTCTACTCCGAGGTGCACAGGATCATCTACGGGGCCATGATGCGTCTGTACTCGCGCGGCGAGCCCATAGATCAACTCACGCTCACAAACGAGCTTAGAAGCGTCAACGAGTTCGAGAGGATAGGCGGCAGGGCCTATGTCTTCCAGATCGTAGAGAGCGTCCCGACGGCTGCGAACGCGGGCAGGTACGCTGACATCGTGCGCGGCAAGGCGCTCTTGCGAGCGATCATAGATGTTGGGAGCCGCATCACAGAGGATGCTTTCAGGGAGCCCGAGAACGTGAGCGAGGCGCTCGACTCGGCGGAGCAGCTCGTCTACGGCGTCTCCAACCGGACGCTCAGGGAACATCTCGCGCCCGTCTCCGAGCTCGCGCCTGGCGCCCTGGAAATGATCCAACGCCTCTACGAGCAGGAGGGCGAGGTAACTGGCGTCGAGACAGGCTTCGAGGACCTCGACCGCCTCACCACGGGCTTCCACAAGAGCGACCTGATCATTCTCGCCGCGAGGCCTGCGATGGGTAAGTGCCTGAGCGCGGATGCCAAGATAGTACTCGACGACGGGAGCGTCACAACAATCGAAGAGATCTACGCCAGGCGGAGGGGCCGTCTGATGACCCTCGCCGGGAACCTGAAGTTCTCCCTGGCAAGGCCCAGCGCTTATATCGATGACGGCGTCAAACCGGTGTTCAGGGTCAAAACGCGGCTCGGGCGCACGATCAGGACCACCATCACCCATCCATTCCTTACGATCGGAGGATGGAGCAAGCTCGGTGAGTTGTCGGTCGGCGACCACGTCGCGGTCCCGCGCCGGATGCCAGTTTTCGGCCGCGAGCCGCTCGGTACCCACCGTATGAAGCTGCTCGCCCTCATGCTCGGCGACGGAAACATGACAGGCAGCGTTCCACGCTTTACCAACGCAAACCCCGACCTCCGCGAGGACTTTATCGAGGCAGCCGGCGAGTTCGGCGGTCTAGGCGTGCGGGAGGAAAACTCGGGCGGCACGCGTACGCCTACTCTGTGCGTCTATGCCGATCGGGTGCTCGTGCGGCGGCATCGACAGACGTTCGCCCGGACCTTGCGCCGGGCGGTCCTTGAGTCGCGACGTCCGGCGAAAGAGATCGCCGGACGGGCTTTGGTCAGCCCCGCTTCGTTGACCCACTGGTCGCAGGGCAGAACCGTCCCCGACGCTGCCACCTCCCTCCGGTTGCGTAAGGCACTGGCCGAAGATTCCGTGGAACTGGACATCTCCGGCCTGGACCGGGCGCGCAAGAACGTGCCGAACGGCCTGCGGCGGTGGTTGGAAGAGCTTGGTCTGTGGGGCCGCGCGGCCAAAGACAAGTTCGTGCCTGACGCCGTATTCCGGGCCCCCCGCGAAGAGCTGGCGCTGTTCCTCAACCGGCTGTTCGCGACCGACGGATGGGCGACGGTCCTGGCCAGCGGTCAGGCTCAGCTTGGCTACTCTACGGTCAGCGAGGAGCTCGCCAGGCAGGTGCAGCATCTACTCTTGAGGTTCGGTGTAGTCGCCGCCCTCTGTGACCGGTCGGTGAGATACGGTGAGGCGCGGCGTCAGGCCTTCCAGTTGAACATCACCGAGCCCGGGTCCATCCGCGCTTTCGTCGACGGGATCGGCATCTTCGGTAAAGATGCGGCCATCGGACGCGTTGCCCGTGCGCTCGTAGGCAGGCGCCGCCATGCTAACAGGGATCTTATCCCGCGCGAAGCCTGGAAGCTCATCGACATGGCGCGTGGTGGGGAGTCCTGGGCCTCGTTATCCCGGCGGATGGGGTTCGGACCGGGTCACAACTTGCACGTCGGTACGCGAGCGCTCTCGCGCCACCGGATGTCCCGCTTCGCCGACGCGCTGGAGGATCAGAGACTGAGGCACCTCGCCGAAAGCGACGTGTACTGGGACGAGATCGTGAGTATCGAGCCGCTCGGGATGGAGCAGGTTTACGACCTGACGATCCCTGGCACGCACAACTTCGTCGCCAACGACGTTTGCGTCCACAACACCGCTATGGCTCTCAATGCTATCTGGCACGCTTCTGGCGAGAAGAAGATGCCCGTTGCCATCTTCTCCCTTGAGATGAGCAAAGAGCAGCTCGTCCAGCGGCTCATCTCGCAGACCACACGCATCCCTACGCAGGCGTTGAGGAGCGGCAACGTCAAAGCCGAAGACTGGCCGAAGCTGGTAAGGGGGGTGGCGGAGGTCAGCCGGGCCCCGATCTGGATCGATGATACGGCGGGCGTCACGCTGATGGAGATCCGGGCCAAGGTCAGGCGCCTCGCCAGCCAGCTCAACGTCGCCGGTGAGATGCCGCTCTCGCTCGTCGTCGTGGACTATCTGCAACTCATGGTCGGTGGCGAAGCCCGCAACCGCGCGGAGAACCGCCAGCAGGAGATCGCCGAGATCAGCCGCGGACTCAAAGTCCTAGCCCGCGACCTCGACGTCCCCGTCCTCGCCATAGCGCAGCTTAGCCGCGCCGTAGAAGCCCGCCACGACAAGCGTCCGCTCCTGTCAGACCTTCGAGATTCCGGAGCAATCGAGCAAGACGCAGACATGGTGATGTTTTTATATAGAGACGAATATTACAATTCTGAGTCTGATGACAAGGGCATCGCCGAGGTCATCGTGGGCAAGCACAGGAACGGTCCTACCGGCAAAGTCCAGCTCGCCTGGATGGAGCAGTATACCAAGTTCGCCTCTCTGGCACGCCGGGTGTAGAGAACCTCAGCTTCTTTGACCCCGATTACAGGGTAAACAACCTCAGCCGGCCGCTTCTTCGAACTCGCTCGTACTGTCCATGTTTATTGACGGCCGATTGCTGATGGCTACTTTATCGGGGCCCCCATCGCGTGGTAGCCGCCGTCGACGTGGATGAGTTCGCCTGTGGTAGCCGGCCACCAGTCCGAGAGCAGGCTCACCACGGCCCGTCCGACGGGCTCTGGGTCGGTGGTGTTCCAGCCGAGGGGTGCTTGACGGGTCCACTCGCCTTCGATCTCCTCGAAGCCGCTGATGCCTTTCGCGGCCAGGGTCTTGACCGGGCCCGCCGAGACCAGGTTGACCCTGATGCCGCGCTGTCCGAGGTCGCGAGCCAGATAACGTGATGTGCTCTCCAAGGCGGCCTTGGCTACGCCCATCCAGTCGTAGGCTGGCCAGGCGATACGGGCGTCGAAGTCCAGGCCGACGACCGAGGCTCCTGGCGTGAGAAGATCGACGAGGCCGACGGAGAGCGCCTTCAAAGAGTAGGCCGAGGTCTGGAGGGCCGTGGCGACGGAGGGCCATTGTGCGGCGAGGAAGTTGCCCCCCAGGGCATCCTCAGGGGCGAAGGCGATGGCGTGGACGATCCCGTGGAGTTCCCCCCAGCGTTCTGCGAGGTTGTCAGCGACCGCTTCGATGTCCTCGGGCTTGTTTACATCGAGTTCGAGGATGGGGGGTTCAGGGTCGAGGCGTCTGGCCGTTCGCTCGGTGAGACTTCTGGCGCGGCCGAAGCCGCTAAGGACGATCTCCGCCCCCTGCTCCTGGGTCAGCCGGGCCGCCGAGTAGGCTATCGAGCGACGGTCCAGGACACCGGTTACCAGTACCTTCTTGCCTTCGAGCAACCCGCCCATTGCGCCTCCTGATCTCTTACCTCCACAAGGTCCGGCTCAGTCTAGGGAATGAGTGGGGCAGTCGCCAGCGGCGCGAAGGTAGTTCGGCGCGCCGAGGTAGAGAATCCGGTGATTAATTGCAGCGAGAGCGGGTAAGAGCAGTAATGGACAATATACGGGTATACGTGGAGAGGGGACCCGTTTGCAGAGTAGGCCAGCCGTAAGTCTGTCGCGCGCCTTCCGCTGTGAGAAAGGCGCGGAGACAAGAGGAACGCGTAAGGGAAGGGAGTAGAGATGGCAGAAGAGACAAAGGTACACACGTACGAGCCTCCTGAGGAATTCGTCCGAGAGGCGAGCGTGAACGACCCTTCGATCTACGAGGAGGCCGAGCAAGATTACGAGGGTTTCTGGGCCGAGCAGGCCAGGGAACTACACTGGTTCAAAGAGTGGGATCGGGTACTCGACTGGGATCCGCCAGAGGCCCAATGGTTCGTCGGCGGCAAGCTCAACGCCTCGTACAACTGCCTGGACTACCAGGTCGAACAGGGCAGGGGAGACAAGACCGCAATCCTCTGGCAGGGGGACGAGCCTGAAGACAACAAGACCTTCACCTACTCCGAGTTGAAGGCAGAGGTCGAGAGGTTCGCCAACGTCCTCAAGGGGCTCGGAGTCCAGAAGGGCGACCCTGTTGCCGTCTACCTGCCAATGATCCCCGAGTTGCCGATCGCGATGCTGGCCTGCGCCCGCATCGGGGCGCCGCACTCGGTCGTCTTCGGCGCTTTCTCCGCCGATTCTCTGCGTGACCGCATAAACGACTGCGAGGCGAAGGTCCTCGTCACCGCCGACGGCGGTCCGAGGGGCGGCAAGGTGACACCCTTGAAGGCCAACGCCGACGAGGCGCTCCAGGACACGCCTTCGATCGAGAGCGTGGTCGTCGCGCAGCGCAGCGGCGAGGATGTGGACATGGTAGAGGGTCGCGACAAATACTGGAACGACCTGATGGGTGAGGCGGATGCCGAGTGCCCGGCCGAGGAGATGGATTCAGAAGATATCCTCTACATTCTCTACTCCTCGGGCTCGACGGGCAAGCCCAAGGGGATCGTTCACACCACGGGCGGCTACCTCACGCAGGTCAAGGCCACCACCAAGTGGGTCCTTGACGTCAAGGAGGACGACGTTTACTGGTGCCAGGCCGACATCGGCTGGGTTACAGGGCACTCCTACCTTGTCTACGGACCCCTCTCCAACGGTGCGACCACCGTCCAGTTCGAGGGTACACCGAGCTACCCGGGCCCGGACCGGCACTGGGACGTGATCGAGCGGCACGGCGTTACGATCTACTACTCGGCGCCTACCGTCATCCGGGCGTTCATGAAGCAGGGAACGGAGCCTATCGAGAAGCACGACCTCTCGTCCTTGAGGCTGCTCGGTACCGTGGGCGAGCCCATCAATCCACGGGCGTGGGAGTGGTACGGCGAGAACATCGGGAAGGGTCGGTGCCCCATCGTGGATACGTGGTGGCAGACGGAGACAGGCGGCATCATGATCGCGCCTCTCCCGGGCATCACCCCGACCAAGCCTGGCAGCGCCACCTGGCCTTTCCCAGGCATCTTCGTCGACATCTACGACGAGGACGATAACCCGATCGAAGGCCCCGGAAAGGGGAATCTGGTCGTCACCAAGCCGTGGCCAGGCATGCTGCGGACGATCTACAAGGACCCCGAGCGTTACCGCAAGACCTATTGGGAGAGGCTAGGCGACAAGTACTTTGTGGAGGACGGAGCCGAGCGGGATGAGGATGGTTACTACACCATCACTGGCAGGATAGACGACGTGATGAACGTCTCGGGTCACCGCATCGGCACGATGGAGGTCGAGAGCGCGCTAGTCTCCCACAAAGCCGTAGCCGAGTCCGCCGTTATCGGGCGGCACGACGAGGATAAGGGCCAGGCTATCGTAGCCTACGTGATCCTGGAGGGTGATAGAGAGGGTAGCGAAGAGCTCATCAAGGAGCTCAACGACCAGGTCAGGAAGGCCATAGGCCCGCACGCCAGGCCTGAGGAGATCATCTTCACCCCCGACCTGCCGAAGACGAGGAGCGGCAAGATCATGCGCCGCGTCCTCCGCGGCGTCGCCGAGAGCGAGGACGACCTGGGGGATGTCTCGACCCTCGCCGACCCCTCCGTCGTGGATGATCTCAAGGAGGCCCGTAGCCAGAGCTAGCGCGAACTGCAAGAGTCCCCAAAAACCGGGGCGGGGCTTTTCCAGGTTCCGCCCCGACCCTTGTCCGCCCGACCGGCCGGTCAGGTACCTCGCGGCGCTCTTCACAAGGCCGAGCCACGACATGGTTCCTCAGAGAGCTGACTATACCGTGCGAATCCTGAAACCCGCTCTCTAAGGAACTTTGCGATCGTTCCTGCGTATGAGTATGTAGTAAAATACAGGCAGTAAATCTGCTAGGAGGATTAACGTTGTTCATACCAGGTGGATTCGGCGGTTACCTGCTAATAATGATCGTCGGCTTGCTCATCTCGGGGGCCGCGGCCCTGTGGGTTAGGAGCTCTTACTCGAAGTACTCGAAGCAGCGTAGCGCGAGCGGCCTCACCGGCGCCCAGACTGCCCGTATGATCCTCGACCGCAACGGTCTCACGAACGTCAGGGTAGAGCCTGTGGCCGGACAACTAACTGACCACTACGACCCGAGGAGCAAGGTCATCAGGCTCTCCGAGGACAACTTCAGGGGCAACTCCATAGCCGGGGTCAGCGTGGCCGCCCACGAGGTCGGGCACGCGATCCAGGACGCCAGCGGCTACGTGCCCATGAGGCTGAGGGCCGGGATCTTCCCGATCGTTAACTTCAGCAGCCAGATCTGGCCTTTGGCTTTCATCATGGCCTTCTTTGTCGGGGGCGCGGCGAGTCCGTTCGGGTCGCTCCTGATCAACGTCGCCATCGTGTTGTTCCTCGGGGTCCTTCTGTTCCACATTGTGACGCTGCCGGTCGAGATCAACGCCTCCACCCGCGCCTACGGTCTCCTGACGCGCTACGGGATACTTTCTGGCACGGAGGCCGGAGGGACCAGGCGGGTACTGACCGCGGCGGCCTTCACGTACATCGCCGCTGCTCTTACGGCGGTGCTGACCTTCCTCTACCTGCTGGCAGTGAGCAGGCAGTAGCACAGACCTTTCCTCTTTACCACGAGGGCGAGGCTCCGGCCCCGCCCTCGAACTTTTTCTTGCCGGGCATCGGCCGCACGAGAGTTGTAGAATACGCGCGTCATGGAAGAGGTTAGTCGCATAACCAAGCGCCGGAGGCGGCTACGGACCGTGGGAGAGCCACATCCGTGGGAGCCAAGGCACATGCGCCTGACGGCAATGCGCTTCGCCGAGTCTGTGGGAGAGCCTGCGGAGCGCCGCAACGTGACGCTCGGCGTGATACAGCACCTCTGGCGTTCGCCTGTCCCGTTCATAGGGTTCTACCCGCCCGAGGGGGTAAAGGTTACGGAGAATCGCCTCTACACGCCGGCTCCCCCCAGGTCGGTGGACGACACGGATTATCTCGCCGGGGTCGAGGCCCACAAGAGGGCCTTCGCGAAGGACCTGGAGAACGCTATGGTCCCCGCAGGTAGGTTGCCAGGCTACTTCGAGGTCCCGACTGATGAGGGGTGGCGCATAACCCTCGAACTCGCGGAGGGACGCCTGGAGCTGGCTGACGCCTGGGGCATGAACTCCGAGAGGGAAGTGGCCGGGGATCTCGCGCCCTTCGCTTGGGCCTACCGCAACTGCGACTTCTGTATCGTCACCATCTACGACAAAGACATCGGCGCCCTGCGCGACGACCTTCTCTTCGTCGCCAAGCGTGCCGGCGTGGATCTCAGGTGGCGCAGGAGTGCAGCCTGAGGGATTCCAAGCGACCTGGCCAAACGGCGCCAGGAGGCCCTCGCCGATCAAGAATAGAGATCGGACCTTCGGGTATAATATGCGCATCCGGGGGCTTTCACCGGATTTACAGAGAGTTTCATTAGAGAGGTCGAGTCACATGTTCACTAGCCACAGCACCGGAGGGTTCGCTACCACAAGCGCACCGCAAGGGTTCGATCTCAAAGACTTCCAAGAGGCCGGCCTCAGGGCCGTAGAGAGGCGTTTTTCTCCGAGGGACACGATCTTTACGCCAGGGGATCCCGACGATCAACTCTACTTCCTGCTCTCGGGCAAGGTGCGTCTGTACAAGATCTACGGCGACTACAAGGAGGCCACGACCGCGCTTCTGAAGGAAGGGGGCGTCTTCGGCAAGCTCAACCTGGTCGAGGGACGCTGGCAAGACGTCTTCGCAGAGGCCGTTACCGACTCGCGGGTCGCGAGCATCCAGAAGGCATCCATAGAG
>DASSCV010000385.1:0-9676 GCA_035697505.1 Rubrobacter sp. | reverse complement strand
CCGGAGAGCTGGTTGGCGGCCTCTTCTACCACAACTATCCTGGCGGAAGCGGCCTAACGGCGGGCTCCGTCTTCGGACGCCGGGCGGGCAATGCCGCGGCGGAGCACGCTGCGTTCCAGCAAAAGGTCCGGCGTGGATAGATCGGCCATCCACCCGTTTAGCTTCTCGTCTACGAGGCCTCGGACCATCTTTGCGAACTCCTGTGTAAGCCTACGGGCATCGGCCAGAGCTCTATCGGAGGCACATTGCCTCTTTACTGATCTCTGCGATTATTTCGAAAGGTAGCTTCTTTCGCAGAAATCAGTGAAACGAGTCAGACTGGTTGGCAGAGCCAGGCTCCCATCTTCCTTATGAGAACGCGCTGTGGCCGGTGATCTCGCGCCCCACTATCAGGGAGTTGATGGAGTCGGTGCCCTCATAAGTGTAGACGGCCTCCATATCAGCCCAGTGGCGGGCGACGTGGTATTCGTAGAGGATGCCGTTGCCGCCCATGATGTCGCGGGCGTCGAGGCAGATCCTTCGGGCCTTTTGGGCATTGTTCATCTTGGCAAGCGACGCGGCAACGTCCATTATCTTTCCTGCTTCGGCGCACCTGCCGAGCTGTATGCAGAGAAGGAACATCGTGGTGATGTCGGCAAGCATCTTCGCGAACTTGTCCTGCACGAGTTGGAAGGAGGCAATGGGCATGTCAAACTGCTTGCGTTCTCTGGTGTAGGCAAGCGCCGTCTCATACACTGCGATGGCGTGTCCGAGGGCCTCCCACGCGACGCCGCACCTGACGACGGCAAGGGCGCTGGTGGTGTCCTTGAAGGTCCTTGCACCGGGCAGCCGGTTCTCTACAGGCACCCTGACGCCCTCCAGCAAGAGATCCGCCTGAATACCCGGTCTCTTGGAGGCCTTGCCCGTGATCCCGCTCGCCTGGAGACCAGGCGACCCCTTCTCGACGAGGAATCCTCCGAGTTCGTCATTCTCGTCGCGGGCCCAGATTATGATCACATCGGCCACCGTGCCGTTTCCGATCCAGCGTTTCTTGCCATCTATAACGTACTCGTCGCCCTCCCTACGTGCCCTCGTCTCGAGCATCACCGCATCTGATCCGTGCTCCGGTTCGGTGAGGGCGAAGGCCCCAAGCTTCTCCAGCCGGGCCATGCCTGGAATCCACCTCTCTTTCTGATCCTCGCTGCCGAGGTTGGCTATGGTATTTATGGCGAAGCCTGAAGTCGCCCCGAAGAACGTGTAGATGCTCCCGTCGCCCCGCGCCAGTTCCATGGCCGCGAGCCCCGCTCCGACCGCGCTGAGACCCGCGCACCCGTATCCCTTTATGGTGTCACCACAGATACCGAGCGCGGCTAGCTTCGGGACCAGCTGAAACGGGAACTCACCGCGCTCCCAGCAGTCGGCCATGATCGGGATGACCTCAGCGTCCGAGAACGCCCGTACGCGCTCGCGAACCTCGCGCTCCTCCTCGGTTAGCAGACCGTCGAGGCCGAAGAGGTCCTGGTACAAGGTGGAGCGCGCATGGCTCACGGATTCACCTTGGCGCCATCCTGATGGCACCGTCGAGACGTATTACCTCGCCATTGAGCATCTGGTTCTCGACGATGTGTTTCGCCAGGGCCGCGTACTCCTCCGGCCTGCCGAGCCTAGGAGGGAAAGGTACCTGCTCGCCAAGGGACTCCTTCGCGTCCTCGGGGAGCGCCGCGAGCATCGGCGTCTCGAAGATGCCGGGGGCTATCGTTACCACCCGTATACCGCTAGAGGCGAGTTCGCGGGCCACAGGGAGCGTGAGCGCGACGACGCCGCCTTTAGATGCAGCGTAGGCAGCCTGCCCGATCTGGCCGTCGTAGGCAGCGACGCTCGCAGTGTTGATTATCACCCCGCGCTCGCCGTCCTCGCCCGGCTCGTTCTCGGCCAGCCTGACGGCGGCGAGACGGATTACGTTGAAGGTGCCTACGAGGTTTATCTCGACTGTCTTCGTGAAAAGCCCCAGGTCGTGGACGCCCTTCTTCCCGACGACCTTGGCAGCCGGGCCGATCCCGGCGCAGTTCACGGCCCCGTTCAAGGAACCGAAGGTCTCCACCGCCGAATCAAGCGCGTGCTGCACGCTCTCTTCGTCCGTGACGTCGGTACGGACAAACTCAGCGCCGCTCCCGATCTGCGAGGCCATCTGCTCACCGGCCTCTTCGTCGACGTCGGCGAGGGCGACGTGCGCCCCGTTCTCCACGAGGAGACGGGCCGTCGCCGCCCCGAGACCCGAGCCCCCACCTGTAATAAAGAAAGTGCTGTCCTCTATCTGCAAAGCTTCTCCTCCGCGTGGTTCACTAGTCCTCGACCAGCACGACCAGGGCGGCGCCGGAGTCTCCTGCGGCGCAGCCGGTGAAGAGGCCGATCCCGCCGCCCCTTAGCCTGAGCTCCTCGATCATCTCCGAGATCAGGCGCGCCCCTGTCGGTCCCTGAGGGTGGCCGAAGATGAGGCTTGACCCGTAGTTGTTCATGTCCTTGATCTGCACCCCCATCTGCCTGGCGAAGTAAGCGTCGTTGACGGCGAACGGGTTGTGCGTCTTTATGACGTCAACGCCCGAGATGGGGATGCCGGCGTCGGCGAGGGCCATCTCGGCGGCCGGGACCGGGGCCTTGGGCATCCTGGCCTTGCCGACCCGTGCGAACCCCATGGCGAGCAGCCTGACGATGCCATCTCCGTCCGCGAGCCCGCGTGCCTTCTCCTCACCCGTGACGATCATGCCCGCCGTCCCGTCCGCGGGGTGCGTCTGGGAACCGAAGGTGACGACGCCGCCTTCTGCGACGGGCTCGAGCTTCGCGAGACCATCCCTGGTCGTCGGGAAGATGCCCGAGTCTTCGTCCACGACGATCGGGTCCTTGCGCTTCCGCGGGATGGTGACAGGCACCATGTACCTCTTCTGAAACTCGCGGTCATTCTCTAGTGACCTCTGATACTGCGCGTAGCGCAGCGCGGTGATGTCGTCCAGCTCCTCGCGGCTTATCTCTTCCTCGGCGGCGACGAGCTCGCCCGTGGTCGCCATCGCCTCTCCTGCCCAGGGATCGCGGGCGAAGGAGTCCTGGACCCAGTTCTCGATCTCCGGGGATCCGCCCGGCGCCGAGGGCCTGGGGTAGATCACCTGTGGCCCGTTGCTGGTCCTGTCCGTCGTTACGACGAGGGCCACCTCCGAGTCGTCCCCCTCCACCGTGGCGGCGGCCGAGTGAACGCAGGCGACGGAGGTGGCGCAAGCCTGTGAGACCATCGGCCCCGTCACACCGGGAGCCCCGATACGGGCAGCAACCGAAGGAGCGCCGTAGAAGATATCTCTCTGCGGCACGGTCCATCCGAGGACCAGTCCGGTGAGCGCTTCGGCTGAGAAACCCCTCCGCTCGAACGCCGCCCTCGTCACGTCCACCGCCATGTCCAGGCTGTTCACCTCCGATAGGGCGCCCTGCCACCGCGCGAACGGCGACGACCAGGCGAACCCCACCGGGATGTACGCTCTCTCGAACCTCACTTGCCCTCTACCCCCTTGCCTTCGCCTGGCGCGAGGCCCGCCTTCTTCCTCTCTTCATCCGCCAGCACGCGCTTGAGGAGCTTGCCAACGGCGCTCTTGGGAAGCTCCTCGCGGAACTCAACGAGCTGCGGCACCTTGTATGGGGCGAGGCTGTCCTTGCAATGGGCGATGAGGTCCTCCTCCTTCAGCGAGCTGCCCTCCTTCTTCACCACGAAGACCTTCACCGTCTCGCCCCTATATTCGTCGGGCACGCCGACGGCCACTCCCTCGACGACCTCAGGATGCTCGTAGAGTACCTCTTCGACCTCCCTCGGATAGACCTTGAAGCCGCTCGCGTTGATGACCTCCTTCTTGCGGTCGACGATGTAGAGGTAGCCGTCGTCCATGCGGGCGATGTCGCCCGTGTACAGCCAGCCGTCGCGCAGTGTGTTCGCCGTCTCCTCGGGCATCTGCCAGTAGCCCCTCATCACTTGTGGACCTTTCAGGATGAGCTCCCCCGGCTCCCCTGCCGGCATCTCCTCCTCGCCCGTCTCGATGTCCATGATCTTCACATCGGTACCGGGAATCGGGACCCCGATGCTACCCCCGACCGATCCCCGGAGGTATGTGTTGAACGTCGCGGGTGCGCCTTCGGAGAGGCCGTAGCCCTCCCAGATCGCGCGCCCCGTACGCCGCTCGAAGGAGCGGAGCAACCCGAGCGGGACGCTTGCGCCGCCCGAGGTATAGAGCATTACCTTGTCCAGGCCATAACTCTCCATGTCCGGATAATTGTGTAGGGCGATGAAGAGCGTCGCCACGCCAGGAAGCATGACGGGCTCTTCGTCCCGGATCATCTCCATCACGACGTCTGGCTGGAAACGGGGGACGGTGAGCAGGTTCCATCCCATCCGCAGCCCGAATAGCAACACCATCGTCATCCCGAAGATGTGGAAGAAAGGCGCTACAGCGATCACCTTTCCGTTCTCCGGGAAAGCGGCGGGGTCATCTATGAGCAGATCCATCGTCTGCTTGACGCCGCCGAGAAGGTTGGCGTGCGTGAGCATAGCGCCCTTGGAGATTCCGGTGGTGCCGCCCGTGTACTGTATGGAGGAAAGATCTTCCTGCGGATCTATCTCCACCTCTGGCACGCTCCCTGTAGCGGAATGCAAAAACTCGTCGAAAGGCGCGTCGCCGTCCTTCAAGCCACCTTCCGGCTCGCCGACGCATATAATCCTCTTCAGCGGCGTATTTTTCTGGACGGCTTTTGCTTTCTCGTACATCATGGAGTGAACGATTACGGTCTCCGTGCCGGAGTTATCGAAGATGTGCGTGAGCTCCCGGCCAACGTAGATCGGGTTGACCTGCGTGGCCGTCGCCCCGAGCCTCATCGTCCCGAAGAACGCGACGACGTATTCCGGACAATTGGGAAGCATCAGTCCCACACGGTCGCCCTTCTGTACTCCGGCTTCGTAGAGCGCGGCGGTGAAGCTCTCGGTCAGATCCAGAAGTTCGCCGTACGAGATCTTCTGCTCACCCCGAGTCAGGGCCGTGCTATCCCTGTACTTCTCTACCGCCTCTTCCAGAAACCCCGTCAGCGAACCGCCCAAAGGCTCACCCGAGAGCCTGTCTCCGTAGACCGAGAGCCAGGGCTTCTTTGCGTCCAACATGGTCACCACCTCCGCGTGCTTGCACCGCACATGCCGTTCAGCATTGCCTTTGCCTCTTCTTGATCAACTGCTGCACGATATTGCCACCTTCTCCGACCATGACCGTCGCTTCAGAACACCTCGGGCCGGACAGAGAACCGCTCAGGTCGGCAGGGTCCTCTCCGAGAGCCCGCCGGACCGGATGAGGTCGACGATCTCCTTGATATCCGTGTCCATCCGCCGGTCGCCATCCAGGAAAGGCACGCGAGAGCGCACGAGCTCGTGTACCGCCCTGGTTTTCGGGCTGGCCTTCTGTGCGCCGCGCAGGTCGAGTGCCTGGCAGACGGCCAGGAGGTGTATAGCCGCGACGTTCTGTGCTAACTCGATGATGGATCTGGCATCGCGGGCGGCTATAGAGCCCATGCTCACCTTGTCCTGATTGTGCGCCTCGGTGGAGCGGGAGAAGATGCTCGCCGGGTTGGAGAGCTTGAGCGCTTCGGCGGTCATCGCCGTGCAGCAGAGCTGCATACCCTTGAAGCCGTGGTGCAGACCCGCCTCGGGGCTGTCCTCATCGAAGAAAGGTATCAAGTTCGGGGTCAGGCCAGCGTTGAACTTCTCGTCAACGACCAGCTCGAGCTGCCTGTCCATCAGATCGCAGAGGTTGGCTACGGCGATCTTTAGCGAGTCCATAGCCTGGGTGATGTGGCTGCCGTAGAAGTTGCCTCCGCTCTGCACCCGGCCGCTCGCGGCGTCGAAGAGAGGATTGTCGTCGGAGGAGTTGATCTCGACCTCTACCCAGCGCCTTACCCACGCCAGTGTGTCGCGGAGTGCGCCGTTCACGTGTGGCGCGCAACGAATAGAATACTTATCCTGCACCTGCCTATCCAACTCCAGGAACTCCTTGCCGCCCAGGCCGTCGCCGGCGAAGATCTCCTCGGAATCCAGCGCCAGCTCGGACTCTGCCAGCAGGTTCCTGATGACACGTGCGCTCTCGACCTGACCGGGGTGCGGCTTCTGTTCGTGGATAAAGGCGTTGAAGTGTCCCCTGTTGCCGAGCAACGCTTCAGACGCCATCGCCGTGCACAGGTCTGATACGAGCGCCAGCTCCTCCGCGTCCCACACCGCCAGAGCGGCGAACGCGCTCATGAACGAGGTCCCGTTGGTCAGGGCGAGGCCTTCCTTGGCCTCGAGCTCCAGCGGCTCCAAACTCAGCTCATGCAAAAGTTCCTTCGAGTCCTTCACCTCGCCATCGTGCAGGACCTCCGCATCGCCAACGAGAGCGGCGCCCACATACGAAAGCGGCACCAGGTCTCCGCTTGCGCCGCAGGAGCCCCGTTCAGGGATGAGCGGGAGTACGTCGTTGTTCAGGTAGAAAAGGAGGCGTTCGACCAGTTCGACGCGAACACCGGAGTTGCCTCTGGCGAGGCAGTTGGCGCGCAGGAGCATCGCTGCCCTGGTAACTTCCGGCGAGGCAATCGGGCCCGTTCCGCTGCCCAGGAAGCGGAGCATATTCTGCTGCAGATGGGCGGTCTTGGACGCGGAAATCTGCCGGTGCGCGCTGTCCCCGAAGCCTGTCGAGACACCGTAGATCGGGACCTCGCGCCCGATCAGATCACGCTTCAGCGCACGCGTCGCCCTGATCTTCTCCACCGCCTCAGCGGATAGGTCGCACGACGCGTATTCACTCCTGCGGGAAAAAGTAACCACGTCCTCGATCGTTAGCGATCTCCCGTCGAGCTCAAACCGGAAGCCCTGTCCCGGTAGAACGGTCTTCATCGCGTTTCACCCCTTGTGCTGGCCGTGTTTCCCCACGTCCTGGCACCGATTGACCGGTCGGACAGCTAGCATTCTAACCCGGATCACCCCAGGAAACACGCCTACAGACGCTCGGCGGCCACCAGTGTCTCGGAAGATTTCACATCAAGCAGGCCCAGGGGTGTGAGTCGAAGTGCTGGCAGGAAATTCACCCCGCGCCGTCTCCACGAGCCTCGCGTGTTCCTCTGCGCTCGCCAGCATTGAGGCTAGACTGCCTGGTAGCTGACCACGCCGTCTGCCACCTGTTGGACGTAGTCCTCCCCCTCCAGGTGTTCGAGGTGGGCCAGCGTCTCGGCGAGCGCGAAGCGTAACTGGTGATCGGTAAGGTCCTCGGGGAAGACACGGCGCGCGACCTCGAATGGCGTCGCCGGCCCCTCGTCGAGGGCTGCGAGCATTACCGAGAGGCGCTCCTCGTGGTGCGCGAGGAGCTCGTCCACACGCCCATCCAGGTCGTGGAAGAGTGGACCGTGCCCCGGGAAGACGAGGTCCACATCCAGTCCCCGCAGGCTTGCAAGGGAGTCGAGGTAGCGTCGAAGCGGCCGCGGGGCCGTGTATGTCCACAGTCCAATGTTCGGCGTGATCTCGAGCAGCAGGTGGTCTCCGGCGAACAGGAGCCTCCGTCGCTCGTCGTGCAGTATGAAGTGAAAATCTGAGTGACCAGGCGTGTGCACCACCCTGGCCTCGCTACCTCCGAGCTCGATCGAGTCTCCCGGCTGCAGCGGCAGCAGGCGCTCCGGCAGTCGTACGCCCAGCCGCGTGGATCCTGCTGTCGGTTCGGCCGTCTGCGCGTCCATGCCGTTGCGGATCAGGTATCGTACAAAGTCTTCTGTTCCCCTGTCCGGGTCCCAGAGGCGGCGGGCGTTCTCGATCTCACCTTCGAGCATCCAGACCGGCGCCCCGCTACGCTCTTCCAGCCAGCGGGCGAGTCCTATGTGATCGGGGTGCAGATGCGTCACGATGATCCGTGCCAGGTCACGCTCCAGGTCCAGGCCAACCTCTGCTACGCCTCTCTCCCACGTCTCGCGGGCTGGCGGATAGTCGAAGCCGGGGTCTATGACCGTCCACCCGTCGCGGTCCTCTACGAGGTACGACGCGACGAACTTCAGGGGGAAAGGCACAGGCAGCTTGACCTGAAAGATGCCGTCCGAGACACGCGACGTCTCGCCGATGGGCTGTGTGCCAAGAGAAGAAGCAGCGACGCTCACGGGCACGCCTCTAAGCGCTGGCGGTCAGATAGGTGAGCACGGAGCGCTTGCATATCTCACGGTACTCCGCGTGGGTCTTCTCCCAGTCCTTCTCCTGGATCCACTGCGTGAACAGCCCGTCCACGAGGGCCCTCACCACCGTCGCGCCTTCTCGAGAGTCGCCTCCGAGGAAGACACCCTCCTCTTGGCCAAGCTCGATGACCTCGGCGTACAGGCCGTTGCAGATCTCGTGAAACGTGGCTCCCACGTCGGCGAAGCGGTCATTGCGGGCCGCGTAGCCAAGGAAGTCGAAGAAGACCAGGTAGAACCTGCGATTTGACTCAGGGCCCACGAAGATAGCGTCGATCATAGCCGAGACCTTCTCCTCCGCGGAGGACGCCCCGGCGGTCGCCTCGCGGATGCGTCCGGCGACACGCGCGAGCACCCAGCGCATGGTGAGGAGGATCAGGTTCTCCTTGGACTCGAAGTAGTAGGGTAGGATGGCCTTGCTCACCCCGGCCTCGTCCGCCACTTCCTGCAGAGAGAGGTGGCGCAACCCCTTATCGCCCATGACCTTGTAGGCGCTGCGTATGAGGCGCGCCTGCTTCGGCGCCAGCGCCTCGCCTTCGCGGCCTGACGAGCGGATCAGGGTGTCGGATGTGGCCACTGTTCTCTCACCTCCATGTGCCGGATTGTACCTTAGGGGAGCAAACTGTTGCAGGTTACTTACTAAACTCCGGCTTTCGCTTCTCCATGAACGCGGAGATGCCTTCTCTGGCGTCCTCGCTGTCGAAAAGCGGCTCGACGAGCGTGCGCTCGGTCTCGAGGCCTTCGTCCAGCGGCCTTTCGATACCGCCGTATACCGCGAGCTTTATGGCTCCGATGGCCTCGGTCGCGCCGCCCGCCAGCTTCTCTGCGTACTTGCGGGTCTCCTCTTCCAGCGCGTCGGCAGAGAACAGCCGGTCGAGGACGCCGAGCTCGTGGGCTTCTGAGGGTGAGATCGTCCGTCCCGTCACCATGAGATCGAGGGCTTTGCTCACCCCGATAAGGCGCGGCAGGCGCTGGGTTCCACCGTTGCCGGGGAGCAGACCGAGGGTCGCCTCGGGGAGCCCGAGCACGTACTCGCCTTCAGCACCGAAGCGAAGGTCGCAGGCCAGGGCCATCTCCAGTCCACCTCCGAGAGCGGTCGCCCCGATCTGGGCGATGAACACTTTCGGTGTGCGTGCTATCTCGGAGAGGCCCTCGTGGGCCTGGTTGATCATGCGCATATTATCCTCGACGCTGTTGGCGTCAAACGCCTTGATGTCCGCCCCTGCAGAGAAGAACCTCTCACTGCCGCTGCGCAGGATCACAGCTCCGGCCCAGGCGTCCTCTGCCGCGGAGCGTACGCACTCGCTTAGCTCCTCCATGAACAAGAGGTCGTAGCTGTTCGCCGGCGGGTTGTCCAGGGTGATGTACCCTAGGCTGCCTTCTCTCGTATACTCGACGGCCATTTATCCTCCTCTAATGTCTCGAACGACCAGGCATGGGGCCGCGG
>DASSCV010000384.1:0-3300 GCA_035697505.1 Rubrobacter sp. | reverse complement strand
GCGTCTGAAGTTCCACCTCAAGCAGTTCGTAGACGCCATGGCTCCTGTCAACTATCTGCTGACCAACCCTGCGGCGCTCAAGAGGGCCTTCGAGACCGGGGGAGCCAGCCTCGCCGAAGGCGCCCGCAACCTGCTCGCGGATCTGCAAGAAGGCCGCATGAGCATGACCGATGCTAACGCCTTCCAGCCGGGAGAGAACCTGGCCATCACACCGGGCAAGGTCGTCTATCGCAACGAGCTTATAGAGTTGATCCAGTACGAGCCGACGACCGAACAGGTACACGAGACGCCCATAATGTTCATACCGCCCTGGATCAACAAGTACTACATCCTGGATCTGCAGCCGAAGAACAGCTTCGTCAAGTATTTGGTGGATGAGGGCTACACGGTGTTCATGATCTCCTGGAAGAACCCGGACGCCTCGATGGAGGACACCAAATTCGAGGACTACATGACCAAAGGACCGCTCGCAGCCGCCGAGGTCGTGAGGGACATCACGGGTTCAGAGAAGGTCGACCCCGTCGGCTACTGCGTGGGAGGGACGCTGCTCGCGATCGCGCTCTCCTGGCTCGTCGCAGGCGAAGACGAGAACCCCTTCGGCTCGCCGACCTTCATGGTCGCGTTGCACGACTTCACGGAGGTGGGGGACACGGGGGTCTTCATAGACGAGCCGCAGATAGAGTTCATGGAGCAGCAGATGCTCGAGCGCGGCTATCTCGACAACCGCAAGATGGCCAACATGTTCAATTTGCTCCGCTCCAACGACCTGATCTGGTCCAACGTCGTCAACAATTACCTCCTCGGCCAGAAGCCTCCTGCCTTCGACCTCCTGTACTGGAACTCGGACGGCACGCGCATGGCCCGCGACGCCCACAGCTTCTTCCTGCGCAACACTTACCTGGAGAACAACCTCATAAAGCCAGGCAAGGTAGAGATAAAGGGCCGTCCCATCGATCTATCCAGGATCGAGGGCGACATCTACGCCGTCGGTGCCGAGAAAGACCACATCGTCCCCTGGGCCTCGGCCTGGAAGATCTCCAAACTAGCCAATGGCACCACCCGCTTCACCCTCGCCAACTCGGGCCACATAGCGGGCATGATCAACCCTCCATCCAAGGGCAAGGGCCGCTACTGGGCGACCGAGAACGGCGGCGCCTTCGATACACCCGCAGAGTGGCGCGAACAGGCCAGGGAGCAGGAGGGCTCCTGGTGGGAGGACTGGAGCAAGTGGCTCGATGCCCACTCCGGAGAGATGGTAGATCCCCCCGAGATGGGAAGTGAGACTTACCCGCCTATAGAAGACGCCCCAGGCACGTACGTGAAGGAGAAGTAGGTTTCAGGCTACAGGTTTGAGGCATTAGGAAGAACTGACGGCTGACAAACGCGTGTTGGGGAAGGCCCGCGAGGCCTTCCCCAATCCGCTTTATGCGCCGGAGCGGGTGCTAAGCCAGTCGCTGACCTTGGGCCAGAGGCCCTTTTTGGCACCGCGGCCCGTCATGAGGCCGACGTGGCCGGCATCGAGGACGAAGAACTCCTTGTCCTCGCTGCCGACGAGGTTCATCGTGGCCTCGGCCTGCGGGAGGGTGCAGATGTGGTCCTTCTTGCCCGCGATGTTGAGTAGGGGGACCTCTATGTTCGAGAGGTCGACGCGGCGGCCCCGGAGAACCATCTCGCCCCTGGCGAGCTTGTTCTGCTGGTAGAACTCCGTGATCCACTGCCTGAACGTAGCGCCAGGGAAAGGAGGCCCGTCGTTGACCCACTTGTTCATCGCGAGCCAAGTCTCCATCGGCTTCTCCTCGAAGATGCGCTCCCACATGTTGACGTAGGTGCCGACGTAGTTGGTTACGGGCTTGAGCATCCTGTTGCCCGTGTCGATGAGGTCGCCTGGGATGTTTCCGAAGGCGTCGGCGAGCAGCCCAGGGTTCATGTACTTCTCGCTGGTAAACAAGCTGTAGAGCCCCATCTCACCCTCGGGAAACTCTACGGGGGCGGTCATGAGAATGAGGTTCTTCAGGTGCTCGGGGAACAGGGAGGCGTACATGGCGCTCATCGTGCCGCCCATGCAATAGCCTAGCATGGTGAGCTCATCGGAGTGCGAGTGCCTGAGGACCTTCTTTACAGCCCTCGGCAGGTAGTCGAGGACGTAGTTCTCGAAGGTGAGGTCCTTGTCTTCGTCGCCGGGTACGCCCCAGTCGAGCATGTAGACGTCGAAGCCCTCGCTGACAAGGTACTCGATAAAGCTGTTGCCTGGCATGAGGTCGAGTATGTAAGGCCTGTTGATGAGGGCGTAGACCATGAGTATGGGGACAGGATGCTTCTTCTGGGCGTTGGGGGCGTAGTGGTAGACCTTCGCCTTGTTCTTGGTCCAGACCGTCTCCTTGGGAGTCTGTCCCGTGTCGGCCTGGGCGCCCTCGACGACGATCTTCATCCCGCGGCTGTACTTGTCGAAGAAGTTCTCTACGTCCGCCGGTATGCCGGCGTCGCCCGAGGTAGGAACCGCGCCGTAGTTGGCCGTCTCGGTCATCTAGCTCTCTCCCTTCTTGCGCACGTCCTCGACGGTGACCTGACCGCCAGCCCCGGTCCCTACTACTTCAGCCAGGTCGACGCCCATCTCACGCGCCTTGCGCCTCGCGGCATCAGTGGCCAAGATCTCGCTGCCTGACCCGTTGGTCTGCGCCTGCGGGCCACCGTCCTGGGTACCGCCCTCGAGCGCTGCGAGCAGCCTATCGAGCTTGCCCTCGACCCTATCTAGCCGCGTCTCGAGCCTCTTGACGGACTCGCTCGTGGCGGGTTCGGCGTAACCGTACTCGAAGTCTTCGAGGACCTCTTCGATGCGGTCTACCTTCTCCTCCAGGTTCACGATGAGGCCGGCGATCCTGGAGATGTCGGAGCGGACGGGGAGCTGGAGGTTCTTGAGGTGATCCTCGGAGTTGCGCTTGAACACTTTGTAGAAGCTTGCATAGTGCTGGAGGAAGCGGCTCGATGGCTCGAGGAACTCCTCACGCTCGATGACGTCCCCGACAAAGTCCGAGAAGGGGCCGCTCGTGGCGTTGTACCACTGGGCCGCGAGCTGCAGAGGGTCGCTCGGCGGCGCGCCCCCAGCCACCAGGTTGGTACGCGCCTCATCGAGCATCTGCATCCACCGCGGAAGTATCTCCATCGCGTTCTGGCCCATCTCGGCGCTCTTCTGCCAGGAGTCCGCGGTCATCTCGAACCATCGCTGCCAGAGGTTACGAACCCCCAGAGTGCCAGCGACAGGCTCGGGGACAGCCCCGACCATCCGCCCCTGCATCTCTCGCA
>DASSCV010000383.1:0-5797 GCA_035697505.1 Rubrobacter sp. | reverse complement strand
TTCTGTGGGGCAGGGTCTTCGCCCAGGTCTTCGGATCTATCTGGAGTCTGCTCTTCTTCGCGGCCACGCTGGCCGTCCTCTGGCTCTTTGTGAGCCTGATGCAACTCGGTAGCGGGGCGGGAGCCATTGGCGGCGTCTTCGCCTTCTTCGCGGCGTTTCCCATCCTGCCTATCCTGCTCATCTTCTTCGCGGCTATGAAGTTCACCCCCATCGGCCGCTACCACGGGGCCGAACACAAAGCCGTCGCCGCCTACGAGACGTATGGTGAGGTGACGCTCCAGAACGCCAGAAACAGCAGCCGCATCCACCCCCGATGCGGGACGAACATCCTGCTCTACATAATCCTCGCGGCCCTCCTCGACCCGCTGATAGCGTGGTGGGGTTACGCCATCGTTCAGTTCATCCTCATCTCCGAAGCCTGGTTCGTCTTCGGCATGACCCGCCCTTCTATAGCCGTTGGCAACCTCCTGCAGAGATACTTCACCACCACCGAGCCCCGCCGCTACCAGCTCGAGGTCGCGGTCGAGTCCCTGAACAGGTTGCTCCAGGCCGAAGAAGAGCGTGAGATCGACGAGGCGGCCGTACGGGTGAGGGCAAAGTATTGAAATAGCATTTCAGGATTCTACGCTCACACGACGCGCGGGGTTGCCTCGGTCGTCAGTCGCAGGTAAGCGAGCGTCCAGTAGGCGTGGGAGAAGGTGCCAATGGCGCCCGTGGCCACCAGCAGGATGGGGAGGAGTATCAGGCCCGCTATCACGGCGGCGATGATGGCGACCGTGGTGTAGCCGGCGACGGCCAGCCCGATCGCCGGTAGCGCCAGGATGAGGCCGACGATCAGTAACAGCAGGATGAAGGCGATCCCGATCCCTATAGAGAGCCCGAGCTGTATGAGCCAGAGCAACAGGCTCCTTCCGATGTTGTGGCGGAAGAGACCGTAGCCGCTCCCGACGGAGCCGAGGATGCGCTCCCTGCGCACCACGATGTCCCGCAGGGCGTACTGGCCGATTATGGAGAGGGGGATAAAGATGACGATGAGCAAAAGGACGGCCAGAATCCCCACCACCACCGCCACGGAGACCCGGGCCCCCGTGGACTGGGTGGCCGCGAACGTGCCCCCGATCAAAAGCGCCACGGGAATAGCGATCACCATGAGGAGCCCGAGCGCGATCAGGAAGAACACGACGTAGTAGCCGAGCACGCGCCAGAAGTTACCCGTCCCGGACGAGAAGGCGGACCCGAACCGGCGTCCCTCGCCCCTGTCCATGGCGGCGACGCTATCGGCTAGCGCCCCCTGGGAGATTATCGCCAGGATGATGAAGAACAGCGCGATAAGTAGCACCACCACGACTATACCAAGGATCAGGACCGTCTCACTAAGTCCCTGCCCTACCTGGGCCGTGAGCCCGGCGTCCGAGCGCTGGAAGTCATCGAAGTTGAAGTTGCTACCCCCAGAAGGGACGTTGCCCACGAAGTTGGTGCCCGTGCCGCCGGCGAAGAAGCCGAAGAACCACAGGAAGCGGTTGTGGAGCGTGATCCTGTACGCGTCCCTGATGAGGTCTCCATAGTTCATGATTCGAGCACCCAGGTATCTTTCATCTTGCCTCCACTAGAGATGTTGACGACGTGCTTGCCCGGAGTGGCCACCCGGCTCAACGAACCAGGGACAGCCTCGACGATGGTCGGGTCTGCAGGGTCGGGAGAGTGGACGAGCACGCGGTAGTCCGCATAGGAGTCGCGAAGGAGGAAATCTGCCCCCTCTGTCTCGCAGAGGACGTGGGTGGAGAAGTCTATCGTCTCCTGGGCCACGTACTCCACAGGATTATCTTCGACCTGCTTGCGGAACTTCTCGACCGACTCACTCGACTCTTCTGGTCCGATCATGACCTCCTTGCCTCCGTAGCCCCCCCTGCTCTTTACGACCAGTTCATCGAAGTGATCCATGACGTAGCGGCGGTCCTCATCTACGGCCAGCGACCAGGTCCTGGCGTTCTGTATGAGAGGCTCCTCTCCGAGGTAGCGGCGCACCATCTCGGGGACGAAGGCGCCGACGCCCTTGTCGTCTATTATCTCCGAATTGGGGGCGAAGAGCACGTGTACTTTGCCCTCGATGTGAGACTCGAGCAGGCCTGGCACCTCGGCATAGAGCGTATCCTCGTCGACGCGCTCGTAGATCACATCCACCCTGCGTCCCGTGGGCCTGTAGATGAGGTATCCATCCCCGGCCACTTCCAGATCTCTTGTTTCGGCGAGGATGGCGTCCATCTCTTTGGCGTAGATGTGGTGGTCGAGGTAGAACTGGTCGTCAGGACCACTGCTTACGACGGCCAGCGTCGCATCCGGGCCTTTGGGGGAGGCGGCCCGCAAAGCGTCGCCCAGGCGTCCGAGCCAGCCGTCGAGAGGCAGGACGGGGAGCCTGGCCATAGAACCGGGGAAGAAGACCTCCCCGCTCATCCTGCGCCTGCGGGTCATCGCGGCGAGGCCGACCGGCATCTTGGCATTCTCCTCGATGACCAGGTACTCCCAGCCTTGCCTGCCTTCTATGGCGACGACATCGAACGCTATCTGGCGCACGGGTACTGGACCGAAACGGTCCTTCCAGCCCGTGTCGTAGAGGATGCTGCTCTCGACGACCTCCCTTGGGACGACCTCCTCCTTGCCGGCTTCGAGGCGGCGCAGGAACAGGTTGATGGCGCGCAGGCGCTGGGTCAGGCCGGCCTCGAGACGTTCCCAGTCCGAGGCCGGGACGATGCGTGGGATCCAGTCCGTAGGATGGGTCTTGTCGCCCTCCTTTATGCCGAACGCGTGCTGCTCGTCGAGCAGGAGACCGTGCGCCTCGCGCAGCTTCCCTTCCCACCTCTCTGTACCTGTGCGTCCCAGCTCGTCGAAGACCGGCTCGTAGATCCGACGCAGAGTTCCATCCTGGAGGAAGACCTCGTTTGTGCCAGGGAGTGCGCGCTCGAACCTCACAGGTTGGGGATTATACTAGTCCCCAAACCGGGTACGCTCTATCGTGCCCATAGATCACCCGACGGGAGCGGATTCTGGGCGAAAACACGGACACACGGATACCCGAAGCGGGCAGTGATCCAGTACAAGAGGGACGCGCGACGCTGGTCGGAGGCTGGATCTCCAGCGCCATCGGCGTACTTCTCGCAGTAGGTACGGTCTTCGCCTCGTTCCTTGGCGGGGGCGCGCACATCTCCGCCGGCGTGCTCGGCGTGGCCTTCGGGGTCCTTGGCTACTTCCTCGGCTCAAGAAAACTCGCGACCGCGACGGTCTTCCTCTGCGCCGCCGCCATCCTCTTCGGGCTTGCCGCCAGCCAGGGCCTTGTAGGCTAGTCAGCACGGCAGCTGCGCCGCCTTGTCAGCATGCCAGCCAGGGGTTGCACACGCTACAAGGTGAAATGCTGAAGTGCTGCCAATCAGATGTAGAGAGCGTAGCCCCTGGCCGCTATACTGGCTGCAGATGGAGAGAGTTCGGCTCACACCTCCGGGGGAGAAGAGGGCGCGGGGAGGCCGCGCCCGTCTCTACGTCCGCTGGATGCCACACCTCGGGGCCGAGGCCGTCGCACTCTACGAGCTGCTCCGTATCCTCCCCGATCTCGGGAACGAAGCTCCCGAGATCGAAGAGCTGGCCGAGCTCTTGCGGTCCACGCTGGAGGGCGTCGAGGCATCTCTGGAAGCCCTGATCGAAGCCCGCTTCGTCGTCCGTAGGGACGGCTGGCTCGAGGTTGCCGAGCATCCGCCTTCGGCAGAGACGAACGAGCGGCCCCGCGAAGACGAGCTTCCCGACCGCGACGTCGAGGTGATAAGGGCCGAGCCCGAGGGGGTCTCGGCCGACGATTACTTCCGTTTTATGGGGACATTGCCAGCGCCGCACATCCTCGAGTTCTTGAACGGTTACTGCGGGCGGGACGGGCTTACGCCCGACGCGGTGAGGGAGGCTTTGAAGATAGCCAGCGAGCGCGACGCGCGCAGGGTCGGCTACGTGCGGAGCATCCTGGAGCGATGGGTCGAGCGGGGCGTGAAGACCGTCGGGGACGTGGAGCGCTTCGAGCAGGACCGCAAGCTCAGGCTCGTCGAGCAGAGCGGGGCCGTGAGGGGCGGCGCCTTGAGGATAGGTGAGGCCAGAGAGGGGGTGAGTGGTGGACCGGATAGACAGTCTGCTGCCAGACGCCGGGAAGGCTATGAGTGGCTCTTCGGGGAAACGGAATAAGCGCGAAGCAGGGGCCGAGGTACTGAGGCTCGACGATAAGATCTGCCCCCACTGCGGACGCGAACTCCAGGCCGAGTGGGACGAGTTCCCGCCGGCCCTCCAGAAGAAGTACGGCAAGCCCGGCGAGTGGTACTACCATCCGTGCACACCAGAGTGCGAGAAGAAGAACGAGCGGCGCGAGTGGGAGTTGATGCGCCGCGACGCGCGGGTCGCGACCCTCAGGGACCGTAGCGGCCTCAGCAAGCGTATGAAGGGCTACGCGCTCGACAACTTCGATCCCGGATTCAGCAAGAATACCCAGAAGGCTTTCGCCAAGGTCATGGACTACATCATGGGCTGGAAAGCCAATCAGGAGAATGGGCGGGGGCTGTACTTCTGTGGCCCTGTGGGCGTTGGGAAGACGCACCTCGCGGTAGCCGTCATGAACGAGATAATCACCAAGAAGCGGGTACCCTCGCTCTTCGTCACTGTGCCAGAGCTTCTGGACAACATGCGCGGGGCCTACAACGACCCTGGCCGGGACATCGACGAATGGATGGACTCCGTAAAGAACGCGGATCTGCTGCTGCTCGACGACCTGGGCGCCGAAAGGGCGAACGAGTGGGTGCGCGAGCGTATCTTCGTCATCGTCAACCACCGCTACAGGGAGGAGCTGCCGACTATCTTCACCTCCAACACAGGGCCGAAGGACCTGGCGGCCCAGCTCGGGGAGAGGACGGCGAGCAGGATCATCGCCATGTGCGATTGGATCTCCCTGGAGGGCGAGGACTACCGCGAGGCCGAAGTAAGGCGGGGCCTGTGAGAGAAGAATTCTTCATTGAGCGGCATGGTAAACGTTACGTGTTGTATCAGGGCCTCCTCGACGAGGCCCATAGCCTGGGACTGAAGGGGATAGACACAGACCTGATCCAGGTCCCCGACGAGTCGAACGGGAACGTCGCCATAGTGAAGGCTACGGCCGAGATGGAGGACGGCAAGCGTTTTTCGGGCATCGGGGATGCTAGCCCCGAGAACGTCGGGCGCAACATCGCCCCACACCTGATCCGGATGGCCGAGACCAGAGCCAAAGCCCGTGCCCTGCGCGACGCCGTCAACGTCGGCGCGACCGCCCTCGAAGAGCTCTCCGATGGCGACGACGCCCCTCCGGCCTCCCAGAGCTCGGCATCGCGTGGCAGGCCCACTCCCATCCGCGGGGGGAGACAGAACTCCTCTCAGAGTGCTGCCTCAGAGCAGGACACCCCGAACGGGCAGGCAGAGAAACCGGCCTCCTCGAAGAGGGGTGGGGCAGGCAAGGCGCGCAAGAGCCAGGTCGACCTGTTGAAGACGCTGGCCGTCGAGTGGCGGGGCGAGAACGGCGTCGAGCGCCTGGAGAACCGTCTGGGCAAGCCGCTCAAGGACATGACCCGCGCCGAGGCCGACGAGTGGATCGACCGCCTGACCCCGGAAGGACGCGAATAACCGGCTGGGACGCGGCACAGTGTGCCATCCTGGAAACCACCAGCCTGTCGATCAACAACATGGATCGGCGAAGCCCGCATTTAAAGAATCGCGGCCAGCGGTCGATCTTCAAGCAGTATCCCCA
>DASSCV010000382.1:0-26459 GCA_035697505.1 Rubrobacter sp. | reverse complement strand
CGACCCGGGGTTCGGCGGCGAGTGCCATCTGGACGCCAACATGGTGAGATCCGGCCTCGGTGAGCTCCCGCTCGAGGACATAGATATCCTCATAATCGAGAACGTGGGCAACCTGGTGTGTCCCGCCGAGTTCAAGGTGGGCGAGGACGTGAGGGTCATGGTCTACTCCGTCACGGAGGGGGAGGAGAAGCCGCTCAAGTACCCGCTCATGTTCCGCTCGGCCGATCTGGTATTGGTCAACAAAGTCGACCTGCTGGAGCACCTGGACTTCGATCTGGATCAGTTCCTGGGGAACCTCGATGCGGTCAACCCGGGTGTCAGGACCGTCCTCACGAGCGCACGGACCGGACAGGGCGTCAATGAGTGGTGCGACTGGCTCGGGAAGCGCCTCGAAAATCTCTGAGATGTGGATCGTATCCATATTTACAACGGGTCGGGGGACTGCTATCCTGCCCCCGCTACCTGGCGGTGGTAATAGGTAGAAGGGGAAAGCGGCGGTTCCAGGATTCAGAGAGCGAGCAGCAATCTGAATAACTGGTCATTTCTTAAGGGGTAAGGAATGCGCCGCAAGGGATCTAGACAGAGGTGAAGCTCTTCTGCACGGGGCGGCGACAGGAGTGGAGGTCTATATGTTCGGACACCTCTGAGGAACGTTCTTTCCGAAAGTTGCCGGTTGTATGGCGCGAGGGAAAAGGAGGAGTAGCTCGTGACCGAGACCCAGACGACGGCCAGCGGGGTGGAGGAGGTTCACATACTGTGGATCTCAGAGGGTTTGAGTTGTGATGGCGACTCTGTCTCTATCACGGCGGCGACGCTGCCGAGCATCGAGGATGTGGTGCTGGGCAACATACCGGGTCTGCCGAAGGTGCACTTGCATAACAAGGTCCTCGCCTACGAGAACGGCGACGAGTACATGAGGGCCTTCTATCAGGCCAAGAACGACGAGCTCGACGCCCCGTTCGTGCTCGTGATCGAGGGCTCCATCCCCAACGAGAACATCAGCGGGGACGGGTACTGGACCTCGCTCGGGTTCGACCACGCGACGGGGCAGCCGATCACGCTGAACCAGTGGATCGATTGGCTGGCTCCGAAAGCCTGGGCCGTGGTCGCCGCCGGGACGTGCGCGACTTACGGCGGAATCCACGCCATGGCCGGCAACCCGACGGGGGCCATGGGCCTCGCAGACTATCTCGGGTGGGACTTCAGGGCGCAGTCTGGAGCCCCGATAGTGAACGTGCCCGGTTGCCCGGTGCAGCCGGACAACTTCATGGAGACCGTCACGTGGCTGCTGTACCAGGCGGCTGGGCTCTCACCCATGATCCCGCTCGACGACCAGCTCAGGCCGACGTGGCTGTTCGGAAAGACGGTGCACGAGGGGTGCGACAGGGCCGGCTACTACGAGCAGGGTGACTTCGCACTGGACTACAACTCGCCCAAGTGCATCGTGAAGCTCGGCTGCTGGGGGCCAGTGGTCAACTGCAACGTGACCAAGCGGGGTTGGATGGACGGGCTCGGGGGTTGCCCTAACGTGGGCGGCATCTGCATCGGCTGCACGATGCCTGGCTTCCCGGACAAGTTCATGCCGTTCATGGACGAGCCGCCGGGCGGCAAGGTCTCCACGGCCCTGATGAAGCCCTACGCGACCGTGATCCGCAAGCTGCGCGCCATGACCAACGATACGGTCAACAAGGAACCCAAGTGGCGCCACAACCGCGAGGAACTCACCACCGGCTACGACCCGCGCTGGCGCGCGTAAAGGAGGGATGAGCGTTGGCTATCCGAGAGGAAGTTGCGCCAGAAGCCAGAAACCTGGTGGACATGGCGTGGGACCCGATCACGCGCATCGTCGGTAACCTCGGGATCTACACGAAGATAGACTTCGACAGCCGTGAAGTGGTGGAGTGCAAGAGCACCTCCTCGCTTTTCCGGGGCTACAGCGTGTTCATGAAGGGCAAGGACCCGCGCGACGCACACTTCATCACCAGCCGCATCTGCGGCATCTGCGGCGACAACCACGCGGTCTGCTCGGTCTACGCCCAGAACATGGCCTACGGGGTGAAAACGCCGCACCTGGGCGAGTGGATCATGAACCTGGGCGAGGCAGCCGAGTTCATGTTCGACCACACCATCTACCAGGACAACCTCTTGTTCGTGGACTACTGCGAGCAAATGGTCCGCGAGACGAACCCGAGCTGGCTGGAGCGGGCGGAGACGACCGAGGCCCCCAACGCCAACATCCACGGCTTTCGCACCATCGCGGACCTCATGCGCTCCCTCAACCCGTTCTCCGGCGCGATCTATGTGGAAGCGTTGCAGATGAGCCGGATCACTCGCGAGATGTTCTGCTTGATGGAGGGACGTCACGTCCATCCGTCAACGATCTATCCTGGCGGCGTGGGGACGGTGCCCACACCGCAGCTGTTCACGGACTACCTGGTCCGCCTAATGCGGTGCATGGACTGGGTGAAGAAGATCGTACCGATAAGCGACGACCTCTTCGACTTCTTCTACGACATCACCGACGGCGAGTACGGGAAGGTCGGCTACAGGCGCACCCTGCTCGGCTGCTGGGGCGCCTTCCAGAACCCGGACGTCGCGAACTACACCTACGAGCGCATGAACGA
The DNA here is from genome assembly GCA_035697505.1 of Rubrobacter sp. GTDB lineage: Bacteria > Actinomycetota > Rubrobacteria > Rubrobacterales > Rubrobacteraceae > Rubrobacter_D. The sequence goes on along the minus strand of DASSCV010000382.1, from coordinate 23,835 downwards.
CGCGGGCAACGGATCGTTCGTGACCCCAGGGATCGTAGTTGACGGCGAACTGGTCACGACGAACCTGGTGGACATAAACCTGGGTCTTCGCATCCTGCTCGGCTCCTCCTTCTACGACGACTGGGACCAGGAGGAGCCATTCGTCTCGCGCGATCCGCTGGGCAACCCGGTGGATCAGCGGCACCCGTGGAACCAGACCACGCTGCCCAAGCCGCAGAAGCGGGACTTCGACAAGAATTACAGCTGGGTGATGAGCCCACGCTGGCTGGACGAGCGCACCGGGGACCACCTGGCATTGGATACCGGCGGCGGGCCGCTGGCCAGGCTGTGGGCCACGGCTCTGGCCGGGCTCGTGGACACCGGCTACGTCAAGGCCACGGGCAGCAGCGTCGAGATCAACCTGCCGGGGACCTCCACCATGCCCGAGACGAGCTTCGAGTGGAAGATACCGGAGCAGGGGTCCAACACCCTCGAGCGGGGCCGGGCGCGGGGCTACTTCATAGCCTACTCCGCGGCCCAGGCCGTCTACTTCGTGGAGAAGGCGCTCGAGCTCGTGCGCGCTGGGGATACCAAGGTCTTCCAGGAGTTCGAGGTACCGGACGAGGCTATCGGCTGCGGCTTCCACGAGGCGGTACGGGGAGTGCTCTCGCACCACATGGTGATCCGGGACGGCAAGATCGCCAACTATCATCCCTACCCCCCAACGCCGTGGAACGGGTCACCTACCGACTCGTACGGCACTCCCGGTCCCTACGAGGACGCGGTGCAGAATACCCCCATCTTCGAGGAGAACGGTCCTGACAACTTCAAAGGCATAGACATCATGCGCTCCGTGCGCAGCTTCGACCCGTGCCTGCCCTGTGGCGTACACATGTACCTGGGTAAGGGCAAGACGCTACAGAAGCTGCACTCCCCGACGATGGGCTTCGAGCCGGCGGATAAATAGACGGTGAGGAGTAGGCGGGTCATGCAGTACGGGCCCGCCTTTTATCGGGGAGGGAATAGATGCTTCTAGACGACCAAGAACTGCGAGAGCGCGTCGGCAGGTTAGAGATGCTGCTGGAGGAGATCGAGTCCTTCGAAGACCCCGAAGCCAGGGCCAGGACCGCGGAGATGGTGCAGACCCTTCTGGAACTGTACGGCGAGGGGCTGGGGCGCATCGTGGAGAGCATCGGCCGCCTGGGCGGTGAGGATCTGAAGGACGAGCTCCTGGGCGACGAGCTGATCACACACCTCCTGCTACTTCACGGCCTGCACCCTGTTGACGTGGAGACACGGGTGCTCGGGGCCCTGGATGAGGTGCGTCCGTACCTGGAATCTCACGGCGGAAACGTACAGTTCCTGGGCATAGGGGATGGAGTTGCGCGGGTGCGGCTGGAGGGAAGCTGCGACGGATGTCCGTCCTCCACCATGACGCTCAAGCTCGCCATAGAAGAGGCTGTCCAGAAAGCAGCGCCGGAGTTGGAAGGCGTGGAGGCCGAAGGCGTGGCCCAGCCACCGCCCAAACCGACGACGGCTTTCGTGGCCGCCCCGACGATTCGCAAAAAGAAGAAGCCGCCGGAGGAGAACGGGGCTTCGTCCTGGACAACAGTTGGTGAGTTGGACCTCCCGGCCGGCAGGATGCTTACTAAGGAGGTCTCCGGCGAGCCCGTGCTATTCTTGAAACTGGCGGGCAACCTCTATGCTTACCATGATGTGTGTCCCGGCTGCGGCACTTCGCTGGAGCAGGGTGAGTTGAGGGTGGCGGATCTCACATGCTCCGGTTGCGGGCGGCGCTACGACGCGCGTCGGGCGGGGAGGTCGCTGGACGACGTCTCGCAGTTGCACCTGGAGCCCGTCCCCTTGCTCGAGGACGAAGGCGGCACGGTAAAGGTTGTCCTGCCGAGCGCGGTGGGCTGAAGGTAGTATGGCTGGCGACAACACTTATTCCGCTTTCTCCGCGCTGCGTCGATTCGCCCGGGAGGAGTCCGAGAAGAAGGAGGCCACCGAGGCCGCCGCCCAGGAGGAATACTGCGACCTGTGCGGCCAGACTATACCGCCCGACCCTGAGCACCGGCACCTGATGGAGGTCTCGACGCGGGAGATCATGTGCGTCTGCCGGCCGTGCTCCATCCTTTTCGACAGCGAGGCGGCGAGCAAGGGACGATACCGGATCGTCCCTGAGCGCCTCCTGAACCTCGAGGATTTCGAGATGTCCGACGCGCAATGGGAGAACTTGCGCGTCCCGGTGGACATGGCGTTCTTCTTCTACAATACCCCCGCCGGAAGGGTCGTGGCCTACTATCCCAGCCCCATGGGGCCGACCGAGTCGCTACTGGAACTCCGAACCTGGGAGGAGTTGGAGACTTGTAACCCGGTGTTGAAAGACATGGAGCGCGACGTGGAGGCGCTCCTGGTCAATCGGGCCCGCGGAGCCAGCGACCACTTTCTGGTACCCATAGACGAGTGCTACAAGCTGGTAGGTTTGATCCGGACCCGCTGGAGGGGCTTCAGCGGCGGGCGCGAGGTCTGGGACGACATAACACGGTTCTTCGAGGAGTTGGGCAGGCGAGGCAAAACTGTGAGCGTGGGCTAAACCCACGACGAGAGGAGAAGACGGATGGCGGACATAAGGGTAGGGAAACCGGACACGACGCTGACTTCGCCGGCGCACATACGGGGGGTCAAGGGCGGCAACGAGCCCGGCGGCTACAATGCTATGCCAGGCCACCTTCCCGACGGAAAGGGGACGGCCGAGCGTTCCACGGGCATCAATGCCGACAAGAGGAACCCCAAAGACCCGAATAGCCCGAACCTGTCGCCGGCCTAACCGCTGATTCGGCACGCTACGGCGAATAAACTTCCCCTCTGCGGGAGGGGACTAGAGGGGATCAACATCACAGTCTTGCGAGCCCAGAGCGGACCCCCTTTTTGGGGATGTCTCCATGCCTGACCTGGATTTCACGGTGGAGAGCGCTGACGTGTTGCCCTACGCGGCCGTCCCGACCATCCTGTTCAGGTTGGGCGTCCAGAACGCGGTGGAGGGAGAAGAGATCAACTCCATCTCCCTGCGGACCCAGATCCGGATAGCGGCGACACAGCGGCGCTACGACCAGACGGAGCAGGAGAAGCTGCGGGAACTCTTCGGCGAGCCCCATCAGTGGAAAGACTCGATGCGCAGCTTGCTGTGGACAAACACCAACACCATAGTGACCAGGTTCTCCGGCGGCCGCGTCTTCGAGATGCCCGTGACCTGTACCTACGACTTCGACGTGGTGGGTACCAAGTACTTCGCCGCCCTGGAAGACGGAGAGATACCGCTGGAGTTCCTGTTCAGCGGCACGGTGTTTTACCGGAAGGACGGCAGGGCCTTGCAGGTCGGCCAGATCTCCTGGGAAAAGGAGGCGCAGTTCCGGTTGCCGGTCCGGCTGTGGCGGGAGATGATGGCCCACTACTTCCCAAACAGCGCCTGGCTCCGCCTCCACAAAGATACTTTCGACCGGCTCTACGACTACAGGTCCCGCAACGCGCTGTTGACCTGGGATAGAACGATAGAGAGCTTGCTGAACACGGCCGATAAAGAGGTCGAACGTTGACGGACCCGGTAGAGAAGATCGCCGCCGCCGTGCTCTACGAAGGCTACGTACTCTGGCCCTACCGCCGCTCGGCCCAGAAGAACCAGAAACGCTGGACCTTTGGCGGCGTCTACCCGCGCGCCTACAGCGAGGCGGAGGGGGGCAACGACCCGTGGCTTATGCAGACCCAGTGTCTGGTAGTCGGAGAAAAACCCACCGTCGAAGTAAAGGTCCGCTTCCTGCATGTCGTGGAACGGAGGGTCGCTGCGCGTCGCTCCGCTCCGGGAGTAAGGGGCGGGTTTGAAACCCGCCCGTACCAGGGAGTTGGGGAAGGACTTGAGTTCGTGGATGAGTTGCGGGTTGGCAGGGAACGCTACCTCGCGTGGGAGGAGGCAGCCGAGCAGGGAGTCGTCGTGTCGGGCCTCGGACTTGCCGCTCTGGAGACGCCGATGCGCGCAACGATCTCGGTTCCCGCCGGGATAGAGGAGGAGCCGCTGGCGAACGACGGCGGAGAAGTAGTCGGGGCGCTGGTGCGGAGCTGGCGCTCCCTGGAAGGGACGGTGGAGGTAGAAGCCGAACCTGTACGTGAAGGTCTGTTCAAGCTCACGGTGAAGATAATGAACACCGCGCCGTGGAGCGGCCAGAACCGGGAGGAGACGATCTATCAAACGCTCGTCTCGACACATACCATCCTGAAGGTGGAGGGTGGAGAGTTCGTCTCTCTCATGGACCCGCCGGAGGAACTGAAGCGCCTCACGGAAGAGTGCGAGAACGTGAAGACGTGGCCCGTGCTGGCGGGGGAGGAGGGAGACAAGCATACTATTCTCTCGTCTCCGATCATACTGTACGACTATCCCCAGATAGCGCCGGAGAGCCCTGGCGATCTCTTCGACGGAGGGGAGATAGACCAGCTGCTCACGCTGAGCATCCTCAGCCTCACGGACGAGGAGAAGGAGGAGGCCCGCGCCACCGACCCGCGGGCGCGTGAGATCCTGGACCGCAGCGAGTCGCTCACCGAGGAGGACCTGATGGGCCTGCACGGCGCCATCAGGGGCTTCCAGATGCTGCGTGGCGGGGAGCAGATAGATCCCTTCGAGGTCGAGGGCCTGGAAAGACCGGCGCCGCCCAGCGTGACGGTGGGCGGCGTCGAGGTCGGTACCGGGAGCCGGGTGAGGCTCTGGCCGCAAGCCGGGAAGGACATCTTCGACATCGCGCTCTCCGGGAAGGTAGCGATAGTCGAGAAGATCGAGCAAGACTTCGAGGACCGCATCCTTCTGGCGGTCTCGGTCGAGGACGATCCGGGCAGGGAGATGGTGGACATGCCGGTACTAGGGCACCGCTTCTTCTTCTCACCCGATGAAGTCGAGCCGCTGGAAGGGGAGCGGTGAGCGGTCGCATCCTGGTCGCCGGCATCGGCAACATCTTCCTGGGCGATGACGGCTTCGGGGTCGAGGTGGTGCAGCGGCTGGCGGAGCGCGAGCTTCCCGAGAACGTCGAGGTCGGGGATTTCGGGATACGAGGGATGGACCTGGCTTATACGCTGATTGACCCTTACGAAGTTGTGGTGTTCGTTGACGCCGTTCCACGCGGGCAAGCGCCTGGGACGGTTTACCTGATCGAGGCCGAGGTTCCCGAGGAGGGGGATGTAGCGTTGGACACCCACGGGATGGACCCGGTGAGCGTAATGCGGCTAGCCCGCGTTCTCGGCGCGGAGGTTCCCCGCACTCTCGTGGTCGGCTGCGAACCGCAGAACATCCCGGGCCGTAGGGGTGGATCTGAGACCCACCTCTACGACGACATGCTCATGGAGCTGAGTGAGCCGGTGCAAAGGGCGGTTGACGAAGCCGTGAAGCTGGTGGAGTCAATAGTGGATGAGGTCAACGCCCAGACGACCAACAATTACCTGAAACCTGAAACCTAATCCCAAAGGAGGTGAGACCGTGAAGAAATTGCTGTTTCTGGCCCTGTTGGCGGGCGCTGCCGTGGTGTTTGTGCAAAACAGGCAGGATCTCACGAGGTATCTGAATATAAGGGAAATGTAGTAGTCGTGGAACTCGAACTGGCGCCATGAGAGCGCCTATACAGGAACGGTGGGAGGTATCGGTCCGGGGCATCGTGCAGGGCGTGGGGTTCCGGCCCTTCGTCTACGCCCTGGCGCTACGGCACGGGCTCGCCGGGCTGGTCCGCAACGACGCCGAGGGAGTCCACGTCGAGGTGGAGGGCGACGCCGAAAGGTTGGACCTCTTCCTGCGCGGGATAGAGGAAGAAGCCCCGCCGCTCGCAGTCGTGGAGGCCGTTTCCTGGCGTCCGCTCGCAGCGCTGGGCGAGCGGGGTTTCCGGATCGAGGAGAGCAGGGAGGGCTCCCGACGGCGGGCGCTCATATCTCCGGATGTCGCCACCTGCGAAGAGTGCCTGCGGGAGGTCTTCGACCCAGGGGATCGCCGCTACCGCTACCCGTTCACCAACTGCACCAACTGTGGTCCCCGCTTCACCATAACCCGCGCGGTTCCTTACGACCGGGACACGACCACGATGTCCCGCTTCGAGATGTGCCCGGAGTGCCGGCGTGAGTACGACGATCCCACTGACCGCCGCTTTCACGCCCAGCCCAACGCCTGCCCTACCTGTGGACCACGGGTACGGTTGCTGGATAAGTTCGGCCACCGGTTGCACGCAAAACCGGACGACCCCATCCTGCGCACGGCAAGGATGTTGCGGGGACGGGCCATCGTCGCCGTCAAGGGCATCGGAGGCTACCACCTCGCCTGCGACCCGTTCGACGAGCGGGCCGTGAGGACCCTCCGGCGCCGCAAGGTGCGCCAGGACAAACCTTTCGCGCTCATGGCTAAGGATCTCGCTCAAGTACGCGAACTTTGTCGGGTAGGATCAGAGGAAGAGGCGCTCCTCACCTCTCCGGCGCGGCCCATAGTGCTCCTCGAGCGCAGGGATGCTAGCGGGATCGCCGAGGCAGTGGCCCCGCGCCAGAGCACCCTGGGCGTAATGCTCGCTTACACCCCGCTGCACCACCTGCTGATAGCCGATGTGGGCATCCCGCTCGTCATGACCAGCGGCAACAACTCCGACGAGCCCATTGCTTACCAGGACCAGGAAGCCTTCGAGCAGATCGGGGAGATCGCCGACTACTTCCTGGTCCACGACCGGCCCATCCACATGCGCACCGACGACAGCGTGGTGCGGGTCGCCGGAGGAGAGACGTACCCCATCCGACGCTCCCGGGGCTACGCACCCGCACCGTTGGCGGTGGCGGAGGATTTTGGGCGGCACGTCCTGGCATGTGGGGGGGAGCTCAAGAACACCTTCTGCGTGGCTAAGGAAGGCTACGTCTTCCTTAGCCACCACATCGGGGACCTTGAGAACTACGAGACCCTGCGTTCCTTCAGGGAAGGAGTCGAACATTTCTGCCGGCTCTTCGATGTACAGCCGGAAGTGGTGGCTTACGACTTACATCCCGAGTATCTCTCTACCAAATACGCCCGCGAGCTGGAGGAGGCGGGGCTTCCGGCCGTGGGCATACAGCACCATCACGCGCACGTTGCGAGTTGCCTGGCCGATAACGGTGCGCCGGGCGGTGAACGCGTCATCGGGGTTGCCCTGGACGGGACCGGCTACGGGACCGACGGGGCTGTCTGGGGCGGAGAGTTTTTCGAGGGTAGCGTGGAGGAAGGATTCGTGCGGCGGGGACACCTGGAATACGCCTTCATGCCCGGTGGATCGGCGGCCATCCGGCAACCGTGGCGGATGGCGCTCGCGCAACTCGTCGCGCTCTACGGTGAGGAAGAGGCAGTGAAGCTCCCGCTCGAACTTGTGCCCCGGGTGGGCGAGCGGAACGCGCACCTCGTCGCCCGGCTCGTGGAGCGCAAGCTCAACACCCCGCCGACCTCCAGCGCGGGCCGGCTCTTCGACGCCGTGGCGGCGATGGTCGGAGTGCCCGGTACCCAACGGACTACCTACGAGGGACAGGCGGCGGTGGAGCTGGAACTCGCCGCGGACGGCCCGACGGGCCGAGGCTATCGATTCCGGCTACGCCCCGATGGCGAGGGATGGGTTGTGGAGACCGGGGGGATCATACGCGGCGTCGTGGAAGACCTTCTGGCGGGAAGGGCGAAGGGTGCAATATCCTCCACGTTCCACCGGACGATGGCCGAGGTCGTCGTCACCGGCTGCGAGGAGATCCGGGAAGCCGGAGGTGTGGCGGCGGTCGCGCTCTCCGGCGGCACCTTCCAGAACATGCTGCTTCTGGAACAGGTGGTAGGATTGCTAGAGGAGAAAGGGTTCGAGGTCTACCGGCATCGCCGCGTGCCGGCCAACGACGGGGGACTCGCATTGGGACAGGCGATACTGGCGGATAGAATCTTCGCAACGGGACTGAAAAGCTGAAGGGCTGACTAGCAGCCACCGATGGGAGCCAAAATATGTGTCTTGGGATACCGGGAAGAATCGTGGAGATCATAGACGAGGATCTGACGATCGCCAAAGCGGAGGTCAGTGGCGTCCGCCGCAACATCAACATCGGCCTCGTCCACTACGACGGGGAGCGGGTGGAGGTCGGGGACTGGGTCCTGATCCACGTCGGATTCGCCATGTCCAAGATTGACGAATCCGAAGCGCACGCCACCCTGCGCGCTCTGGAAGATATCGGTGAGAACTACGAGCAAGAACTGGAGGAACTCAAGACCTCCCAGATCGAATGACTTTGAAAGACGACCTCACGCTGCTTGGAAATTGCACCCTGGACCACGACGGATGCGTCGTATGCTCCGACGCCGGCATCCCCGTGCGCGTAATCTCCATCCAAGGCGACGACGCCCTGTGCGAAGACGCCGCCGGCAACCAGACCGAGATAGCCGTTGAACTCGTGGCCCCCGTATGGACTGGAGAAGTTGTCTTGACCCACGGCGGCGTCGCCATCGCCAAAGTCCACAGAGCTGACAAGCCGACAAGCTGAAATGCTGCCGGAGGGAGGCAAAATGAAATACGTCGACGAGTTTCGGAACGCGGATCTCGCCCGGGCGGTGTCGGCTGAGATCGCCTCGCTCGTTGATCCCAAACGTCACTACAAGATCATGGAGGTCTGCGGCGGCCACACCCACACCATCTACCGGCACGGGATAAAGGATCTGCTTCCGGATCAGGTGGAGCTGGTACACGGCCCCGGCTGCCCGGTGTGCGTGCTCCCCATGGGCCGGGTGGACGAGGGGATAGCAATAGCCGAACGCCCCGAGGTCATCTTTACCTGCTTTGGGGACATGATGCGCGTCCCCGGCTCGAAAGGGAACCTGTTGGAGATCAAGGCCGAAGGCGCCGACATCCGCATGGTGTACTCGCCCTTGGACGCCCTGCGGATCGCGCGCGAGAACCCCGAGCGCGAAGTCGTCTTCTACGCCATCGGGTTCGAGACCACAGCCCCTTCCACGGCGCTCACTTTGCAGCGGGCGAAGAAGGAGGGGATCGGGAACTTCTCAGTGTTCTGCAACCACGTCACCATCGTGCCACCGGTGCGTGCGCTCCTGGATTCGCCGGATCTGCGCCTCGACGCCTTCATCGGACCTGGGCACGTCTCGACGGTGATCGGGTGCCGCCCCTACGAGTTCATGCCCGCCGACTACGGCAAGCCGTGCGTGGTGGCAGGGTTCGAGCCGCTGGACCTCATGCAGTCGGTTCTGATGCTCATACGTCAGCTAGGCGAGGGCCGCTGCGAGGTCGAGAACCAGTATGGCCGGGCCGTCCTGTGGGAGGGGAACCTCAAGGCCCTCCAGGCCATGTCCGAGGTCTTCGAACTACGCCCATACTTCGAATGGCGCGGGCTCGGCTTCATCGCCCAGTCCGCCCTGAAGCTCTCCCCGGCCTACGCGGACCTGGACGCGGAGTTGCGCTACTCCACACCAGGCGTGCGCGTCGCAGACCCGAAAGCCTGCCAGTGCGGCGAGGTCCTCAAGGGCGTGCTCAAGCCGCCGGAGTGCAAGGTCTTCGGCACGGCCTGCACTCCGGAGCGTCCACTGGGAGCTTTGATGGTCTCCTCCGAGGGCGCCTGCGCCGCCTACTACAACTTCGGACGCAAGTCGTTCGAGAGAGTCGAGATAGGTTCCAGGTGAGCGAGGGCAGGGAGCAGCGCGTCCTCGATGCGCTGGATCAGAACCGTCGCAGACCGCCGAAGTTCACCGCCCCGCGCATAGACATGAGCCACGGCGCCGGGGGCAAGGCAACCCACAAGCTCATAGAGGGCCTGCTCCTGCCTGCCCTCCAAAACCCGGCCCTCGCTCCTCTAGCCGACGCGGCAACGCTCCCCTTCGGAGATGCCAATATAGCTCTGACCACCGACTCCTTCGTCGTGCGCCCGCTGGTCTTCCCCGGCGGGTCCATAGGGGAGCTCGCGGTCAACGGGACGGTCAACGACCTGGCCGTCTCCGGCGCCACCCCGCTCGCGCTCTCAGCAGCCCTCATCGTCGAGGAGGGGCTGGAAACCGAGGCGCTGACACATGAAATAGAGGCGATGGCCGCCGCCGCCAGGAACGCCGGGGTCTCTATAGTTACAGGAGACACCAAAGTGGTCGAACGCGGCAAAGCCGACGGGCTGTATATCACCACCACCGGGGTTGGAATTGCAGACCAGGAGTTGACTCTGTCGTCCGCCTCCGTGCGTCCGGGTGACAAGATTCTCTGTTCCGGGACGCTGGGGGATCATGGTGCGGCCATCCTGATCGCACGCGGCGACCTCGAGCTCGAAGCCTTGGTCCTCTCCGACACCAGGCCCCTCACACCGCTTGCCAAGGCTCTCAAAAACTCAGCCGGACAGGGCCTGCGCTTCATGCGGGACCCCACGCGTGGTGGCATCGGGACAGTGTTGAACGAGCTAGCGCGTGACTCGGGCTACGGTGTCGCGCTCTGGGAGGAGAAGCTTCCCATTAGGGACGTCGTGCACGGGGCCTGTGAGATCCTGGGCATAGATCCCCTCTACGTCGCCAACGAGGGCAAGCTCCTCGCCGTAGTAGCTCCAGAACAAGCGGACGTCGCCCTCGGAGCGCTACTCGATACCGAAGGCGGGCAAGAAGCATCTATCATCGGTGAGGTCCGCGAGGAGCCAGCGCGCATGGTCGTCATGCACACCCGGTTCGGCGGCACCCGCATGATCGACATGCTCGTTGGAGATCCGCTACCGAGGATTTGCTAGATAGGGATGATCTGGGTGAGTAAGAGGGGTATAGCTGGGGCGGGTGTTAGGCTTTGCGGCACTGTTCCTCTGCGTGCGGCGTCTCAAAGCCGGAGTTGCCAGCGCTTCAGATCACGCTCGACAAGACGTTTCTTACTGAGCGGGTGAGCCGGGTCAGTGGCCGTATAATGATGTCCGTAGAGGAAGGCCTGCGGACGGTTCTCGCCCTGTAGAACTTGCCGCGCTTCCCTTATAGGGAATCATTTACCGGAGGCCGGCTTGACGGGCTGGAGGTGCAGGCGATGAGCGAGGTAGATACGGACGCCCTTACTATTCAGAGCCGCGTGGAACTGCTCGGGCGCAATGACATCTTTGAAGGATTCTTCGAGATGGAGGCACCGAGGCTGGCACAGGCCTGCCACGAGATGTCCCGGCGCTTTCTCGCTGGCGGAAGGCTCCTGGCGTTCGGGAACGGTTCTGCCGCTACCGACGCCCAGCACGTCTCGGTGGAGTTCGTTCACCCGGTGATCGTTGGCAAGAGGGCGCTTCCAGCGCTCGATCTCGGCCCTGACTTCGAGCGTCGCCTGCCCGGAGTGCTGCGGCCCGAGGACATGGTGATGGGCTTCGCTTTCCCCGAGGCGGACGAGCCGGTCGAGCGGGCGGTCCAGACGGCGCGGGAGCGGGGGGCGCTGACGTTCAGCCTGACAGGCGAGGTGGGGGAGTATTCGTTCGCGCCGCCTGATGGGGACCCGTTTGTCGTTCAGGAGGTCTTCGAGGTCCTCTACCACATGCTCTGGGAGACGGTCCACGTGTATTTCGAGCACCGAGAACAGGGACACGACGTGGGGGCCTCGTCGTTCCTGTATCCGTTCCTGGGCAAGGGCAAGCAACAGCTCGGAGGGGTCGTAGAAGAGGTACGCGGCTCGATGCTGCAGAAGATGGAGGAGGTGAATCGTCTGCGCGCGGCTGCGGCCGAATCGGAGGCCAACGCCATCTCCCAGATAGCAGCAGCCATCGCCGAACGCCTGGAGCGTGGAGGCAAACTCATCACCTTCGGCAACGGCGGCTCGGCTACGGACGCGAACGATCTTGTCTCAGACTGCGTAGATCCGCCGCCGGGTTTCGGCGCGATCCCCGCGCTCTCCCTGTCCGCTGAACCGGCCAACCTAACGGCCATAGCAAACGATATCGGCACAGAGGCGATCTTCGCCCGCCAGCTCATCGCGCACGCAAGGCCAGAAGACGTCGCTATTGGGATCTCCACTAGCGGAGGCTCCGCCAACATACTCGCCGCGCTCATTGAAGCCCGAAGACGGGGTTTACTTACCGTCGGCATCGTGGGCTATGACGGGGGCAGGATCGTCGCTGAGCAGCTGGCGGATCACGCGGTCGTCGTCCGGTCGGACTACATCCCGCGCATCCAGGAGGTCCAGGCTTCCATCTACCACGTACTTCGCTTGCTCGTCGAATGGCGCAAGGCCTGAGGCCGGGATCTGGAACTGGAGGTATCGTATGCGCTACGTGCTGCTGATCGTGGGAGGGTTGGTGATCCTTATGGGCGGCGTCTGGTTGTTGCAGGGTCTCGGCATACTGCCAGGCAGCTTCATGACCGGACAGACGTTCTGGGCCGTAATGGGCGCGGTCTTTCTGGTCGCTGGAGGATTGCTCGTCCTCGCCGGGTTTCGCCTGAGCAGGCGTCACTGAGAGTGGGTGAGGACAGCACGCCGATTCCCGATGTGGGGTAAGCTCTGTCACGGCTGGTTCCGGTCCAGGGTAATAGACTTCGAACAGACGTAGCGAAGGGAGCTGGCGCGTTTGCAAGGTAGCGGAGAGAGCGTAGACGCCAGGACAATGCTCGCCATGGACCGTTCGGCGAGGCTGATGGAGCGCGCTGCCGGGATGATGCCAGGTGGCGTGAACAGCCCCGTGCGGGCATTCCGCCCGGTTGGTGGAGACCCTTTGTTTGTGGAGCGCGGCGAGCGTTCGCACATCTTCGACGTGGACGGCAACTCGTATATCGACTACGTGATGAGCTACGGTCCCCTCGTCCTCGGGCATTCGTACCCCGAGGTTATCGAGGCCATAGAGACCGCGGCCAGGAAAGGTACGACCTTCGGCGCCCCGACGGAGCTCGAAGTCGAGCTCGCGGAGCTCGTGTGCGGTGCCGTTCCTTCCGTGGAGATGGTCAGGATGACCAACTCTGGGACGGAGGCCACGATGAGCGCCATCCGGCTCGCCCGTGGTTATACGGGACGAGAGAGGATTCTCAAGTTCGACGGCAACTACCACGGCCACGGCGACGCCCTCCTCGTCTCTGCCGGCTCAGGAGTTGCAACCCTCGGCCTCCCTGATAGCCCCGGCGTCACCAAGGGTGCCGCAAGGGACACCGCTGTCCTTCCTTATAACGACCTCGGGGCGGTGCGGGATCTCTTCGGGCGCGAGGGAGAGGAGTTCGCCGCAATCATCCTGGAGCCCGTCGCAGGGAACATGGGCTGTGTCCCGCCCAAAGAGGGTTATCTCCAAGGACTACGCAAGATCACAAACGACTACGGCACGCTCCTCATCTTCGATGAGGTCATGAGTGGATTCAGGCTCGCCCGTGGCGGGGCCCAGGAACGTTTCCGCGTCACTCCCGACCTGACGTGCCTCGGTAAGATAATCGGCGGTGGACTCCCTGTCGGAGCCTACGGGGGGAAGCGCGACATCATGGCCCTGATAGCACCCTCCGGTCCCGTCTATCAGGCAGGCACTCTGTCGGGCAACCCGCTCGCGATGGCTGCGGGACTCGCGACCCTGCGCGCCGCAGGGCAACCGGGCTTCTACGACCGACTCGAGGATCTCGGCGAGATCTGGCGCAGGGGCATGGGCGAAGCTGCCTCCTCTGGGAGCATACCCTTCACCATAAATCAGGTCGGCTCGATGGTGAGCATCTTCTTCACCGGCGGTCCTGTAACAGACTTCGGCTCGGCAGCCGCCTCGGACACAGGGGCGTTCAAAGACTTCTTCTGGCACATGCTCTCGCGCGGGGTATACCTGGCCCCAAGCCAGTACGAGGCCGGCTTTATCTCAACAGCCCACTCTGAGGAGGACCTTCAGAGGACCTTCGAGGCAGCACACGAGTGGTTCGACGGGCTGGACTAGGTGGAGGAGCCGGCAGGCCGCACGCCTGATCTCTCGCTCGAGGACACGTTTCTCAGGGCCGTCGCAGGCCTTCCCGAGGAGGACGTGCGCGCCGGGGTCGTCGCCGAGGCGCTCGGGTATCTGCAGCAAGGCTTCGACGCCCACTACGCGGGAGGTAGGGTGACCGATGACGACGTCCTGGTCGGGGACAACGCATACGCGCTGGCCGTCGATACGATAGCGCGTCTGGACGAACCGCGGTTCGTCGCTGTGGCGAGCCGTATGATCCGCGACGGCGCAGGACGCATAGCCGCCGGCGGAGCCGTCTCTCTACAGACGTGGACTCCCCACCTCGCAGGCCTCCTCGACATCATCTCGGAGGAGGGAGAAGCGAGATCCCAGGCGAGGATCAGGGAGGCCGTTGAGGAGCTGCGTGGGTAACCTCGGCAAGGGAACCCGAAACGGGCTGCCCTCGGGTGAACAGCGGGCCTTGCTGGTGCGCGAGATGTTCGACCGGATCGCAGGCCGCTACGACCTCATGAACACCGTAATGACAGGGGGACTCCACCGCCTCTGGAACAGGAAGGTGGTCAGGGCAACGGGGCTGAGGACCGGCGGCAGGGCGATAGACCTCGCCTGCGGCACTGGGACCCTAACACGCGATCTCGCACGGAAGGTCGGGCCGGAAGGCTACGTTTTGGGCGTCGACTTCTCCAGGGAGATGCTGCACGCCGCACAGTCGGCGCCCAACGTCGAGTACCGGCTCGGGGATGCGACCGACCTTCAGGGTGTGCCTTCCGGCGTCTTCGACGCGGCCACCATAGCTTACGGGGCGAGGAACATCCCCGACCTCGACACGCTCTTCTCCGAGATGGCGCGTACGCTCAGGCCAGGCGGGGTCGCGGTGTGCCTGGAGATTGCGCGGCCAACGGGCAGGCTATCCTCATCGTTCTACGGGGTGTGGTTCGATAAGATCGTTCCGATGCTAGGAGGTTTGGTCTCCGGTGACCCATCAGCTTACTCCTATCTTCCAGAATCCGTGAAAGAGTTCGTAGCGCCCGGCGAATTAGCTGACATAATAGGGCGTAATGGATTACAAAACGTTACATGGGAGCGCGTCGCAGGCGGCATCATCACGCTCCATCGTGGGATCAGGCCAAACGACGCAGGCTAGCAAACTCCATTCCGCGCTGCCCGAGGGCGCCTTGGAGATCATCGACGAGGTCGAGGGCCTGCTCGTCGGGGTGGCAGGGAGTGCTCCTGCGGATCTGGTCGAGCCGGCGCTCGAGGCCCTTACGTCAGGGGGGAAACGTCTCAGGCCGCTGCTCCTGGTGCTGAGCGCGCGCATGGGGGAGCCCAGGCAGGAGGACCTGCTTGGGGCGGCGACCGCCATAGAGGTTCTCCACACGGCCACCCTGATCCACGACGACATCGTGGACCGGGCCGAGAGTAGGCGCGGCGTGCCTACGACCGTGGCCGGGTACGGGCGTGAAATCGCGGCTGCCACGGGAGACTACCTGTTCGCCGAGGCTTTCTCGGAGCTGGCGAGGATCGGAGACCCGAGGCTTGTGCGCGCCTTCGCCGAGGCCTCGGTGGGGCTGGCAGCAGGGGAGTTGGAGCAGTTCCGGGCGAACGGGGCTACCGTTGAAGTCGAGGCGTACCTGGAGCACATAAGGAAGAAGACCGCAGGCCTCTTCCAGGCTGCGTGTGTGGCAGGGGGAACGCTTGGCGGGCTCTCACTCGTGCAGATAGACGCCCTCGCCAGCTACGGCCAGGCGCTTGGCATAGCCTTCCAGATGTCGGACGACATAATGGACCTCGTCGGCAAGCCGGGCCTTATGGGCAAGGGTATAGGCACGGACCTCATCGAGGGCACCGTGACGCTGCCGGTCATCTTCGCTCTTCGCGAAGGAGACACGGGCACGATCCGGCGCGTCCTCGCAGACCCCAGTCCAACGCCTGAGCTGCTCGAGGCAGGCATAGAAGCTGTGCTCGCCACGGACGCCGTGGCCAGGACCGAGGAGTGGGCCAGGGGCGAGATCGACGAGGCCCTCGAGGACATCGGCCTTCTGCCTGAGAGTCCGGAACGCGAATTCCTTCAATCCGTGGCCTCAGAGGTGGTGGGGAGAGATGCCTGAGAGCCATGCCGGACCTGTGATCTTCGGGGCCGGAACTCTGATGCCCATCTCGTCACCCCCTCTGCGGGACGGCGCAGTGCTTGTAAGGGGCGGGCGCATAGATGCCGTGGGAGATCTCACAGACATCGGACGCGAGAACCCTGACGCCGAGGTAAGGTTCTTCCCTAACTACACGATTATCCCTGGCGCGGTCAACGCCCACGCCCACCTCGGCTTCAGGCGGAAAGATGCGCCGGAGGGCGCCTCGTTCTCTGACTGGTTGGGCACTCTCATACAGCGCCTCCCCGAGAAAGAAGCCTGGACTGCCGAAGCAGCCAGCGACTGTGCCAGGGAAGCCATAGAAGCAGGGACGACCTACATGGCCGAGTCATCCCCTTACGGAGAATGCCTGCCGCAGCTCGCCGAAAGCGGGATGGCGGGGACCGTCTACGCCGAGTTCTTCCCGCATGAGATCGGCACCCCGGAAGAGGCTGTCGAGTTTATAGTCGCGAAGGTGCGCAAGCTTCGAGAAGGTCTGCCGGAGCGTATCGACGCACAGGTAAGCGTACATTCCACTTACACCGTGGACCCCGAGTCCTCGCGTCTGGCTGCGCGCAGAACGCGGGAGATGGGGTGGACGCTTGCGATCCACCTCTCCGAGAGCCCCGAGGAGGTCGAGTTCCTAAAACTTGGTACCGGCGGCCTAGCGGACATCTTCGGCGCCAATGAGTGGGGTGGGGTTGGCGTCTCGCCCGTCAGTTACGCGCAGAGCGTGGAGCTACTCGCCCCAGAGACCATAGCCGCGCACCTGGCGACGGGAGTCTCCGAGGAGGACATAGAAGTTCTGACGCAGACCGGCGTGGCGGTGGCGCACTGCCCCCGTTCCAACGCCTACCTCAGGTGCGGCGTTTCGCCCGTGCCTGCTATGATCGCCAGTGGCATCAGGGTCGGTATGGGAACAGACGGGCTCTGGAGCAGCCCGAGCATGAACCTCTTCGAGGAGACTCTGTTCGCGGTGGACTTGCACGGTATGAGCGGTGCGGCAGGCCTCGAGCTGGCGACGCTGGGAGGGGCGCGTGCGCTAGGTATCGACGCCGGGACGCTCGAGGTGGGGAAGTGGGCCGACCTCGCCGTGGTCGAGACCTCGCAGGAGGACGGAGATCCAGAACGGGCTCTTCTCGAAGCGGCCGCCGGTGGGGGAGTCGCGGCCACCATCGTTGGAGGTAACATGATATACAATCGTCTCGGCACCTGAAGACCCTGGAGGATAAACAGCCATGATGATGAACCGCGACAGACTTAGCTTCTGGGTGAGGTTGGTGTCCATCGTGCTCGCGGCGTTCTTCCTCATCTCCTTTATCTTTCTCGGCCTCGGCACCAACATCAGCTACAACCTCTTCGAGGTGCTCGGCAGCCAGGACCAACAGCAACAGCAGGCGGACCAGGCCCCCGATCCGCAGGAGCAGATCACAGAAGCCGAAAAGGCCTTGGAGAAAGACCCGAAGGACACCGAGAAGATAAAGGACCTCGCCGTTCTCTATTACACCGCGGGCCGCTATGACGATGCGATTCGGGTACTGCAGAGAGGAAGCGAGGTCGACCCCAAGGACGAAGAGATACCAGCCCTCATTGGTCAAATCTACAGCCAGCAGGCACAGGCCGAGAAGGGGGAGAAGCAGAAGGAGCTGCTGAAGAAGGCGGGTGATGCCTTCGCCGCGTCAGCAGAGGCGGAGCCTGACAACGCGGAGGCCTACCTTCTGGCCGGCCAGGCCTACGACCAGGCAGGCCAGCCCGCCGACGCCATAGAGTACTATAACGGCTACCTCGACCTCGAGCCGAAGGGCGAAAACGCTGAGAAGGTGAAGGACAGGATCTCCGCCCTCCTCGAAGGCGGAGGCAGCGGTGGCGCAGAGCCCTGATCCACACCAGGACGGAAGGCGTATAATGTTGCGTGAGATCCGGCAGATAGCTCGTTAGGAGGAAAGGTGTTTGGATCGGTCGGAATGCCAGAGTTGATCATAGGTCTTGTCGTCATACTCCTGCTCTTCGGTGCCAAGCGCGTTCCCGAGCTTGCCCGCGGCCTCGGTAGCGGCGTGCGCGAGTTCAAGAAGGGCACCCAGGAGGGTGAGGTCGAGGACAAGAAGAAAGAGGAAGCGAAGAAGGACGAGGAGCAGCTCGAAGCAAGCAAGAGCGAGCACGACGACGAGACCAAGCTGGAGGAAGATGCTTCCGTCGAGGCCGAGAAGGCCGAGCAGAAGCATAGCTAGACCCCTTACGGGTTTCTAAGTTCCACATGGCCGGTCGCCTGAGACTCCCTTCCCGTCCGCGTGGTCCGCGCGACGAGGTGCGCATGACCTTGATCGAGCACCTCGACGAGCTGCGATCCAGGATCATCAAGGTCGGCATAGCGTTCCTCGGCGTGGCCATCGTCGCCTGGTTTTTCCGGGAGCGGATCTTCGACTGGCTGCTCGCTCCTGCGGGCGGAGCTCTTCAAGGCAAGTTGAACGTTACCGGGGTTACAGAGCAGCTGTTCACCGACATGAAGCTGGCGCTCTACGTCGGGTTCCTGCTCACGATCCCGATACTCCTCTACCAGGTGTGGGCGTTCGTGGCCCCCGCGGTCGGCGACATGGGCCGGGCTTTCACCTACACCATGATCAGCATGGCCTCCGCCCTGTTCATCGCCGGGGTGGCCTTCGGGTACTTCATCGTGCTGCCTATCGGCACCCAGTTCCTCCTCAACTGGGACACGGAGCGCTTCGATCCCATCATTACAGCCCAGAGCTATCTGCCTTTCGTGACGAGGTTTCTCCTGGCTTTCGGGATCGTCTTCGAGTTACCTGCTGCTACGTACGTGGCCGCGAAGCTGGAGCTCGTTGATGCTCCGCTCCTGAAGAGGTACAGAAAGCACGCCATCATCCTCAACACCGTCCTCGCCGCCGCCCTTACGCCTGGACAGGACCCCTACAGCATGGTCCTGATGGCCGTCCCGATGATAGTGATGTACGAGGTCTCCATCCTTATCGCCCGCTACGTGAACCCGTCGACCGAGGTCACGGCCCACGAGCTTGCGAGGGACGCCGATGAAGACGAGACCGAAGAACGCGGGGCTGATGAGCCTGAGATAGGTGATTTCGAAGACACAGACGATCACCCTGAGAACGGGCACGAGCGGGATCTCTAGCCGTACCTCAGGTGCGCGTCGAAGCGGCGCATCGATCGCTTGAGCAGGTCCTCGGTAAGCCTGCGGAAGAAGGGCTTGTGGGCCAACCTGTCGAGCCAGGCTGGCCTGATCAAGTAATCTGTCGAGACGGTTATCCTGACGGCCCCCTGGGCCTCCTGCTCGACTAGCCAGCCGCCTCCTCCAAGGGCGCCTTCGACGTAGTTCCATTCCAGCCTGCGTGGCGGCTCGACCACCGTGACGATGCTGACTACCTCATGGGTGAGCCCGCCGGCGCTCAGGGTAAACTCCAGCCTGACCCCGGGACGTAGGTCTTTCGTCTCCGCCTTGCCGGCAGGGTCAAGCGCGCGGCAGCGTTGGATACCGGCCGCCCACTCGGGGAAGCGTTGCACCTCGAGGAGGGAGGCGAAGATCCTATCTGCCGCGACCCCGGATACGATGTAGCTCGCCCTGAAAGGCCGGTGTTCTTCAGGCACCGATGAGGACCCCCGCCGTGTAGAGCAGTCCGAAGACGAGGTGGAGTCCGGCCGTCCGCTTGACCACGGGATCGAGGCGTCTCGGCGTCGAATAACTGGCCACGTCGCGCCAGAGGCGTAACGCGGCGAACACGCTCGGGAAGACGAGGGCGCACTCAGGGGGGACGACGCCGAAGGCTATCAGCACGGCGACCCCGACGTATGCCTCGATCAAGAGTGCCCGGTATACGAGGATCGCCACCTCCCTGCCGAAGACTACGGGCAGCGTCCGCCGCCCGCCTCTACGGTCGGAGACGAGATCCCTGATGTTGTTGGCGAGCAGGATCGCGGCCACGGGCCCACCAATAGGCAGCGCCGCCAGCAGCACGTACGGAGGGAAACCACGAGCCTGCACGGCGTAGGCGATGACGACGATCAAAACCCCCATAAAGACGAAGACCGCGGCCTCGCTGGCAGGGGTGTATGCGATAGGACGCGGTCCGGCCGAGTACAGGTAGCCGCCGAGCGCCGAGAGGCACCCGAGTACGAGTATGGGCCAGCCGCCCACGGCTATCAGGTAGATGCCGAGAAACAACGCCAGGGTGTAGCAAAGCAGCGCACCCGCAAGGACGCGACGCGCGGTCACCCGGCCCCTTACTATAGAGCCGGCGATCCCGACCGTACCGGCTACGTCGAGGCCGCGCTCCGCATCGTAGAATTCGTTGAACATGTTAGTGGCCGCCTGTATGAGGAGGCTTCCGAAGAGCATGGCGAAGAACGGTCCCAAGGCGAACGAGCCGTCCTTGAACGCCAGTGCCGTCCCGAAGAACACCGGCACGGCCGCCGCAGTGAGGCTGAAAGGCCTGGCAAGGCGGAACCACTCTTCGAAAACCTGCCGTCTCCTCGGGTTCATCGTTCGGCCAATTGTGGAGAGAGTCGTTCACGTTTGCAATCCTTCGATGCTTCAGCCGTCAGGTACGTTCGCATCCACGGGTTCTCCTCACGCCCTTGCCTACAGTGCCTCTGGAGTACCGAGCAACACAGCATCGCTGCCCTGTTGCTCTCGACGGCCTGAAACCTGAGACCTACTGTGGTACAACCGGCAGTCGTGGAAGCCGACCGTTCCAGTGGACTCGCGAGCTCTTATCTGCGGCTGGTCCGACCAAGGCAGTGGACCAAGAACGGGTTCGTGCTGGCCGGGGTGGTCTTTGCGGAGAAGGCTTTCTCGGCGACCGCCGTGGCCCACGCGCTGCTCGCCTTCGTGATCTTCTGCGCCCTCTCCGGGGCCGTGTACGCGGCCAACGACGTGTTCGACGTCGAGGAGGACCGCAAGCACCCACTCAAGAGGTTCAGACCCGTCGCGAGCGGTGAGATCTCGGCCCGCGCGGCCCTGGCCTTCGCCGCCGTGCTCGCTGCGGGCGCCCTCGTCCTGAGCTTCACCTTGCTACCTTACGGCGTCGGAATCGCCGGTGTTGCATACCTCGTTTTGCAGGTCTTCTATACGACCATCCTCAAGCACGCGGCGATCCTCGATGTCATGAGCATCTCGGCCGGGTTCGTCATAAGGGCGCTCGCTGGCGTGGCCGCGGTAAGTAGCCCTATCTCACCGTGGCTCATCGTTTGTACCGGGCTCCTGACGCTCTTCCTCGGCTTCTCTAAGCGTAGGCACGAGATCGCTACTCTAGGCGAAGGCGCGGTCGTCCACCGCAAGAATCTCAGGGACTATTCCGTTCCTATGCTCGACGAGATGATGAACATCATGATCTCAGCGACAATCATCGCCTATACCCTCTACACCTTCACGGTCTACGAGAGGCAGGATCAGATCTTCATGATGGGGAGCATCCCGTTCGTGGTATACGGAGTCTTCCGCTACATGTTGCTCGTCCACCGCGACGGCGGCGGCAACCCCGACACATTGCTCCTCTCCGACAGGCCGCTCCAGATCTCGCTGTTTCTCTGGCTGATCGTGGTCGGGACGGTCATCTACGTAATTCCCCTGTGGAACGGCTGAGACGAAACCTCGTCCTCGCCCTTGCCCTGGGCGCCGCTGTCTACCTGATCCTCGCCGTCTTCTCCGACTTCGACAAGCTCGTCGCGGCTCTCGACAGCTTCGACTACGCCCTCATACCAGCGATCCTTGGCCTCGTCGCCCTCTCCTACGTCGTACGCTTTTTCCGCTGGACGTACTACCTCAGGGTACTGAAGGTCTCCGTTCCAACGGGGATAAACGCTGCGATCTTCACGTCAGGGCTCTCGATGACGATCTCACCGGGCAAGCTAGGTGAGGTGATGAAGAGCGTCTTCGTCCGCAGGGCCACGGGTGCCCCGATAGCGCGCACGGCCCCCGCGGTCGTTGCCGAACGTGCCACCGACGGTACAGGCATGGTCTTATGGGGTTTCCTTGGCGCCTTTGCCCTTGATCTGCCCCCCTGGACGATGCTGATATTCCTCGCCCTCGCGGCCTTCGGGATCGCCGTCCTGCGCTCTAAACGCCTCTCTCTCGCGGCCGAAAGCGTCCTCTCGAAGCTGCCGCTCGTGAACCGCCTCGCCCCGCACCTGGGAGACTTCCACGGGGCGTCTAACGAGCTTCTGGGGACGAGACCGCTCCTGGTGGGGACCGCCATCTCCTTCTTCTCGTGGGGTCTGGAGTGTGCCGGCGTGTATCTTTGCGCCGTGGGGCTTGGCGTGGACCTGCCTTTCCTCCTCATCGTTTTCGTGTTCGCAACCAGCTCGCTCCTCGGGGTCCTGAGCATGCTTCCCGGTGGGATCGGGGCCGTCGAAGCTGGTCTCTATGGCCAGTTCGTCGCCGTTGCGAACCTCTCGACAGGCCTCGCCGGCGCGCTTACGCTGGTGATCCGCCTGGCCACCCTCTGGTTCGCCACACTACTCGGGATCTGCGGACTACTGCTCGTCCGGCGTCTGCTGGGTGACGCACCGCTGGAGCCGCACGAAAAGTAGCCCCTCGATCGGCCTACACCCTTTCGGCGCGGACGACGTACCGGACGAACCAGTTGGGACCGGGGGTCCAGTAGTCCCCATAGTCTTCGATACATGTCTGTAAAGAGACCACGTCGCCGCCAGTTGGCGCTGTTACGGTTAGATCTGTAGGCGACACCTCGAAGATCTCGCTTACAGCGTAGGTGTAGGTCGTACCGTTCGAGTCGGTGAGTAAGATCTGGTCCCCCTGGCCCAGATTGGGCAGGTTCCAGAACACGTGATCGCTCGGGGTGCCAGGGTATCCTATCCTGTGACCGGCTATGTAGGTGTTGGAGCCAGGAACCCATGGGTAGCCAGTGCCAGGAACGTGCCCGGCCCCCTGCGAGAGGCTCGCCTCCGAAGTTCCCTCGACCACGGGAATGTCGGAGATACCCATAGCGGGAACACTCAGAGACATTATCGCGCCTGCAGGGACGGTAGCAGAAGCAGACGCTTCGTCACCCACGGGGGAGGGTTCCTTGACTGCCCTCTCTCTCTGATTCGCTTTGTCCGCCGTCTCGGCGACAGGCTCCGGTGTGGCCTCCTCCGTCCCAGTAGGCTGAATGGCCCTCTTGGCAGGCTGGGCGTCAGCCCCCGTGAGCATCCCCCTACCGGCCAGAGCGAGCGCGCCGATAGTAAGGAGCGCAATGACGCCAAACGTAAAGAGACCGACCCTCCCGAGGCCGGTGCCGGACAATCCCCTCATCATACGTCCCCTACTTCTCCCCAAGACAAGGGCTATCTATGTCCCCTACCCAACAAGCCCCTGTACGTCAGCTACGCCACGCCGGACTCTAACACCACAACACACGAACTGCAAGAACCTTAACAAATTTGTAGCATATTGTTCTAAGAGCGATTTGCAGCGATTGACCTAGTGCGAACCGCACAGTCGGCTACGAGCGACCAGCGGAAACAACGAAAGTTGCTCTAGTCCACTTCTCGCATCGTGCGGCTCAGTGCTCCCAATACGGCCGTTAGTAGCAGAAGTGCCCCTGCGGCCAGGAACATAGCCGTTAGATCGAGCTCGACGAGTACCCCGGCGAGGGCGAAAGAGATCGGGTCAAGGGCGACGGCGGAGAACATCGCGAAGCTCATCACCCGTCCGATCAAACGCGGCTCCGTGCGTTCTTGAAGCCAGGAGATCGTTATGACACCGAGGAAGCTAGATGTTGCGCCGATCGCGGTTGCGAGGGCGACTGCGGCCACAAGGTTCGGTACGAAGGCGATCGCCCCGACGATAATCCCGAGCAGGCCTGTC
>DASSCV010000381.1:0-2189 GCA_035697505.1 Rubrobacter sp. | reverse complement strand
CGGCAACGCAGACGACCTGTTCCTCGACGAGAGCGACCAGCCCGAGTACCTTGGCGTGAAGATGGGCTTCCTGGGGACCCGTACCACCCTGATCCCGTTCCAGATGGCGAGGGTCAACGACGCGCAGCAGACCATCAAGGTGGCAGCAGACAAGGAGACGCTCAAGGACGGCCCCACCTTCGATGACGACCGGAAGGTAACGCCCGAGTACGAGGAGCAGGTTCGTAGCTACTATGGGCTCGAAGGCACTCAGGAGGCCTCCGAGAAACAGGGAGGCTACGGCGCGCACTACGGGGATTCACAGGGAGAGCATCCCGGCGAGGTGGGTCCCGGCATGATGATGGGCGACACCGAGAGCGGTGAGTTCCGCGGGCACGGGCGCGAGCAAGAGGGTCTGCGCCAGCCCGGAAGCGACCTCGAGGACGAAGACGAGCTGAGGGTCCAGAGGACCGAGGAAGAGCTTCGGGCCGGTACCCGCGAGCGCGATGCCCGGGCTCTGAACGTCCGCAAGCGCGTCGTAACCGAGCGCGAGAGGATGGAGGTTCCAACCCGTCGCGAAGAGGTAACCGTAGACCGCGTCCCTGTTGAGGGTGAGGCCACAGAAGCCGAGATAGGCGACGACGAGGTGCGGGTACCTGTAATCGAGGAGGAGGTCGTGGTGGAGAAGCGGCCCGTGGCCAAGGAAGAGATCAGGATCCGCAAGGACGTGGTAGAGGACACCGAGGTCGTGGAGGAGGACGTAAGGCGCGAGGAGGTCGAGATAGACGACCAGACCACCGGGCGCACACGGTAACGGATAGCACCATACCGCAAGCCCCAACACTGTTACCAACCGGTGGGCCCGGCTTTCGACCGAGCTCATCTTTTTAGGAGAGAAGATATGGGCAGAGACAGAGATGCAGACCGGGGCAGGCCGGTGGAGCCTGGGGAGTCCCGGGCGCACGGCAACGACCCGGACGCCGTGGAGGTACGCCGCGCGTCCGATCGCGAGGAGCAGCTTCGGGCGGAGGGCTTGGGGCCCGACATACCCAGGCGCTCTGAGCCTGCGAGCGATCGGACGCGCTACGAGGAGGTCGGCGTCTCTGGTGGGACGGCGGATCACGGCGCCCGGCGGCTCGTCAGCGGCCACGACGACGAGGGCCGCGCCGCGGCGCGGCGTGACAGCATCCGCTGGGGGCCGATCTGGGCCGGGCTGATCACGGCTCTTACCGTCTTCCTGCTGCTGCAGCTCTTAGCGATAGGGCTCGGCCTGATCGACATCGGTCCGGGGGCCGGCGGTGGCGGTTTGGTCTCGGCCATCATAGGCCTGATCGCCTTCTTCATCGGTGGGTCGGTGGCCGGCATGACCTCGGCGGTGAGGGGCGAGGCTACAGGGCTGTTGAACGGCTTCCTGGTATGGGCTTTGGGCACCGTGCTGATACTGCTGCTCTCGGCCCTGGGGCTCGGCCAGATCTTCGGCGCTTTAGGCCACGTGGTCGGGCAATTGGGTGTCCTCCAGAATCTACAGGGCGCGAACGTGCCGGACATCAACCCCGCCCGGATAGCGCAGGCCGTTAGGAGCGGGGCCATAGGGGCGTTCTTCGGCTTGCTGCTCTCGGCGCTGGCCTCTATGCTCGGGGGCTTCCTGGGGGGTAGGAGTAGTGACCCCCTAGGTCGCATGGCCCGCGAGTGAGAGTCACTGGCCGGTAACTCGGCTGCCATAGGGGTGAGCCCTTACGGATAGGATCCCGGCCCTTTCTCTTCTTACCCTTATTCACCCGAGTTCGTGGAAAGGGAAATTCTGCGAACTTCGCCATAACGGAGTTCTACGAAGTTCGCTCCCAAGCGTAGCCAGAGCTAGCACATAAGCTAGTCCATCTAGGGTAGGAATAAACACTGCGATTGAGCGATTGTGCTCACCCACCTTCGATAAGTTGAGGAGCCACACTCATGCCACTACCCTATGTAGCGGTCGAGTACGCGATTGTTTTTGGCCAGCTAATATTACCGTGACCGGAGGATGGATGCGGAGCAGACATGTCTAATTATGTAAGGCGACCGTTTTCCTGTGCTCCATACAAGGAAGGAGGATAGCTTGGAGAGGGGATCCAACAAGGCGGAGCGGGAGGGCGCTTTCCAGAAGCTGCAGAGCGAGCGGGTGGCGAAGAATCTGGAGGAGGATCGGGAGCGAGACGCGGAAGACCGCCAGG
>DASSCV010000380.1:0-6033 GCA_035697505.1 Rubrobacter sp. | reverse complement strand
GTCGAGTTGGCTCAAGCCCGTCACTACCGGCTCGCCGAGCCCTCCCGCCCCGGCCAGCCCGGCAATAACCACCATCGAGAGCGAGAGCATGATGACCTGGTTGACCCCGGCCATAATCGTCTTGAGCGATAGCGGAAGCTCTACCTTGAAGAGCGTCTGCCAAGAGGTCGCCCCGAAGGCGTGAGCCGCCTCAACGGTGTCCTTGGGCACCTGCTGGATACCTAGCATGGTCAGCCTCACGGCCGGAGGCATGGCGAAGACGACCGTCGCGATCAGAGCCGGACCTGCCCCGATCCCCAGAAGCACAACGATGGGAACCAGGTACACGAAGGCCGGCATCGTCTGGGCGACGTCGAGGATGGGACGAATGATCGTCTCGACGGCCTCCGATTTGGCCGCGATAATGCCGATCGGGATGCCTATCACCAGCGCGACGAACGTCGCAGCGAGTACCAGCGCCAGGGTCTGCATCGCCGCCTCCCACAGGTCCAGGCTGATTACGAATACCAGGCCCAACACCGTGAACAGCGCCACCCTCCAGCTCGCCAGAAGAAAGGCGATCACGCCCAAGATGGCGACCATGAGCAGCGCGGGGGACGCGAGGAGGATATACTCTAGCGAGCCAACGACGATATCTATCGCGGAGTCGAGCGGCTCGAAGAACCAATCGAAGTTGTCGGTGATCCAGTCGACCGCGCTCTCGGTCCACTCGGCTAGCGGTATGCTTGGGACCAGTTCCGACTGCAAGAAAGCCAACATCTTCTACTCCCCTGCCCGGCGTACGCGCACCCGATCGCCGTCCTCGTCGGTACCCACGCCACTGACGTCCTCAGTTCCTTCATCGTGCGGCTCGACGCTCGTGGTAAGCCCGGCGATGAGCGAGCCACGAACGATAACGCCTTCGAGGCGCTCGCCTTCGCCCACGACAGCCACGGGCGCATCCCCATCCTCTACGAAGAGCGGCAGGACCTCGCGCAGGGGAGTTCTCCGCCCAACCTTGGGGGCCTCGTCAACCGCGTCCCGGAGTTCACGCTTGTCGCGCTCGGCCAGCCTGGCGACCTCCTCGGCTTCGGCTAGGCCAACCAGGCGCCGCTCGCTGTCCAGAACGAAGATGTGGGACAGGCCGGCCTGCCTCATCCGTCGCAAGACGACGGTGGGTCCCTCGCTGGTGTACGCGACCTCCTTGGGCCGGATCATCACGCTCTCGGCAAGGCGTACCTTGGTGTAGTCCACGCCCTCGACGAAACGCTCCACGTACTCGTTGGCGGGTTCCCTCAGTATGTTCTCCGGGGTGCCGAGCTGCACGATCTCGCCTTCCTTCATGATCGCCACCCGGTGCCCGAGCGTGAGTGCCTCATCCAGGTCGTGCGTGACGAAAACAACAGTCCGCTTGGCCTCGCCCTGGATGGAGAGGAAAAGGTTCTGCATGTCGCGTCGAATGAGCGCATCCAGAGCGCTGAAAGGCTCGTCCATCAGGAGTATCTCCTGTTCGGTCGCCAGGGCGCGCGCGAGCCCGACTCTTTGTTTCATGCCGCCGGAGAGTTCCGCTATGAGCTTGTTACCCTGCCCCTCCAGGCCGACCTCCGGGAGAGTTTCCTCGGCCTTCTTCTTGCGGTCTGCGACGGGGACGCCCTCGATCTCGAGGCCGAAGGCGATGTTGTCGAGTACGGTCCGGTGCGGCAGCAGCCCGAAGTGCTGAAAGACCATACCGATCTTCCTGCGCCGGACCCCCCTGAGCTGCTTGATAGGCATCTCGGAGACCAAATCTTCCTCGAGGTAGACCTTTCCTTCGGCCAGTTCATTCAAGCCGTTGATGGCCCGCAAGATCGTGGACTTGCCGCTTCCCGAGAGGCCGATGATCACGAAGATCTCACCCTTGTATACATCGAAGGACGCATCGTAAGCCCCGATAGTCGAGCCGGTCGCTCTCTCGACCTCGGCCTTGCTCTTACCCGCGCGGCGCATCTCCAGGGCCTGCCTGGCTCGACGTCCAAAAACCACCGAGCAGTTCTCTACCCGGATGATCGGTTCCTGGCCCTTAGTATCGTGAGCTTCCGTAACCTCTCTCCTTCTCTAGCCTTCTACGCAAGGTTGCAAAGTCCGGTGCTTACACCTCCGCCGAACACGACAGGCAATGCTTGCAACCATCCTTTTCCGTCCGGCTGCACTCTGTATGATATGCGCTTTCCGGAAACCCTTCAACTGCGAGGACCCCGCAAGCAGCGTTTTTCAACACGTCTCGCCAGAACAT
Organism: Rubrobacter sp.; assembly: GCA_035697505.1. Lineage (GTDB taxonomy): Bacteria > Actinomycetota > Rubrobacteria > Rubrobacterales > Rubrobacteraceae > Rubrobacter_D. Next base: position 3,782 of record DASSCV010000380.1, on the reverse strand, counting down.
CTGGCGAGATTTGTGGCCATCGCATGAGGCGCTAGTCAGCGGCCTTTACGTAGTAACCGTCCATGTTGGGCGGACCGTAGACGTAGCCCAGGTAGTAGGCACCGTCGTAGGTATTGAAGATGAGCGCGCCACCGTAGTAGGCGAGAAGGTCTCTGGTTTGCGGGTCGTCGTTGTAGAAGAGCAGGTCTTCGGTGTCGGTGAACTGGACCGAGACGGCATCGTAGTCGGCGTAGCGGGACTTCAGGTCTCGGGCGATGAGAACGAAATACTCCTCCTCACGCGCACGGGTGTCGATGAGGAGCCGCACCGCGCGAGCGCCATCGCGTGTGTCGAGGCTCTTGTCGAGAACCTTGTAGTCAGGAACGCGCTCTGGCGCATCGAAGTCCCCGATCTTCAGATCCCCCGCGTTGGGAGCCGGCCCGACCGCGTCTCCCCCTTCCGCACCCGAGGCCCCTGCCGTCTCAAAGGCCTCGGGCGCCGGGCGCACCTCAGCCTTCTGGAGTGCCCTCACCGGCACCTCGGCTAGCTGTGCCGCGAAGAAGACGACGGCGACGACGAGGACCAGGATCAGGGCCGCTGCACGGTACAAGTAGGATTCTCCTTCTCTCACTCGAAGAGCACGACGGGCTCTCCGTAGTAGCGTACGCGGTTCTCGTTCCAGCGGCTCTCGACGAACTCCCTGAGCTCAGCGTTGCGGGCAATGGGATCTCCCTCCATCATCCTATCCAGCGGGTAACGCACGCCGAGGACCCTTTCCCGAACACGGAATCGCGTTATCCCGGCCGGCAGTACGGAACCTGAGTCAACGATCTCGGCCAGCTCTCCGGGGGTGAACGACCTGTAACGGATCAGGGCCTCGCCACCCGAGAGATGGACCGCGCCATCGGGTTCCACGCGCCGTACTACTACGCCTCTGGGGTAGAACGATTGCAGTCCCCAGAGCGCCCGTACCCGGCCCCGCAACCCATCCTCTTTAGCCGAGAGGAGTAAGGTCTCGCCGCCGGCGGTCTCCACCTCGGCCAGGGGAGCATCGCCGGGTCCATCGGACACTTCTATTCCTTCGATGTTGTCCAGTTCGTCCCTTCCGACCCCCTTGAGGAGGTGGCCCCAGCCTTCCGCCTTCTCCGGCGGCTCGACCACCTGGACGAGGGCGAAGCGGGAACCAAGCTCCCCGAGGGCACGTATCCTGTGGGCGCCGTCGAGGACGAGGTAACGGTCTTCGTGCGGGGAGATTATTACGGGGTTGCGCTGTTCGCGTTCGGCTTCCATGCGCTCCCGCAGACGGGCCAGGCGGTCTTCATCGTGGGCTTCGTGGAGGATAAGACACCCGAGGTCTACAAGGAGGAGGTCTTCGAGGGAGGGGATCACGTACCTGGCGTGTGGCGGGACGAGACCGCCGGTACTCTAGGCGTCTCCCCCGCGGCGGCCCCACAGGAAGTCGAGCAAGACGAAACCACCGAAGAAGAAGATCGCGATGATGATGAAGAACCCTATGATGCCAAGAAGCAGATAGATTGTGTCCAAAGCTCGCCTTTCAACGGGAGCGGCCTGACCGCGCGGTCTCGCCACAAACAGTCGGGACGGCCGGATTTGAACCGGCGACCACTCGGCCCCCAGCCGAGTGCGCTACCAGACTGCGCCACGTCCCGACGCGTCTCTGACTAGACCTGGATCATACCAGACGAGCCCCATGCTATCATGCGATCTCCGTGGCGCTGGCTGCATCCTACATACGCACAGAACCCGAGGGCGGACTCCCGACAGAGGACGAGCAGATGGCCGCCATTGTGGCCTACGCCGCCGAGAACGGTCACGACCTCGTCCTCCACTACAAAGACCTCGATGCCCCTGGTCTCCTGCTCTACCATCGCCCCGGTCTCAAGGAGGCGATAAACAACATAAAGGAGCTGGAGGACTGGGAGGTGCTCTTGGTCGCGCAGCCAAGGTGCGTCTCCGACACAGAGTCGGCCCTGCACGAGTTCGTGCACAAACTCTCCCTTTACGGAAACCGCCTGGAATCTCCGGCACGTCCCTGGGAGGACCTCCTCGCCGATATGAGGTGCTACAGGCGTGCAATGAGCCGAAGGTAGGGGCGTATCGCGAGATGTAGGGGTGTTCCGCGGAACACCCCTACATCTCGCGAGAAATGCGCGACAGGGTCCGGTAGTATGGAAAGGTGAGTTCTATTCTGACCGCCATAGGGCTTCTTTTACTTGTGCTCGCCCTCGCCGGCATCGGGCTAGGTATCTACATGGCGGTCGAGCCGAAGACCCGAGCATCAGGCAAGCTCTTCGCCATATGGTGGGTGCCGGGGTTGGCAGCGGCGAGCGGCGTTCTGATGCGCGACGTAGTGACGTTCACGGTTGGATCGATCTGCTTCTCGATCGCCGGAGCCGTGATGGTCTTAGAGGACAGTAGACCGCGCAAGTCCCAGGTGAGGGGAAAGGGCGCCCTGGCCGCAGGACCGGAGGGCGACGGACGCCTCGACTCCCAGAAGATCACCAGGACCCGGGATTCCGGCAGAGCCGCCTCCTAGCCCACCTCTCCCAGGTAACAGCGTTATTGCTATACTGGCCGCTGAGAACGGAGGGTCATGGGGAGGAGAGAGTCCGGTGCGATAGAGGCCGCACGAACCCCTCGCAACCATCCGGGGCGTAACAGCGTTGGTCGCGAAGGGAAGGAGCTAGAGGCATGGGTCTCGTCCGCACCATACTGGTCCTGGTCATCCTGCTGATACTCACCCACGTAGCGCTGATGTACGCGGGCGTCGGACAGGGCACCAACGTTCTGACCAACGCCGTCTACAGCCTTGGGGCCCTGCTCGAGTCCCCTGCCGCATTCCTCCTCCAATCGATAACGGTCCTGCAAAACTACCTCGACCCCAATAGCTTCTACGTCGTCGCCATCTCGGCCGCCGCGCTCTATTTCATCATCTACCTGTTGCTCGGCGTCGGCCGCCGGGCCTAGAGAAGAGTGCGAAGGGTTTCATCCTCTTCGCACTCTATCAGCCCGTTGGCTTTCTCTTGTTGCCTGTAACCGATCTCGCGTAGCCGAATGAGCGATTCGCCGTAGGTCGGGTCAGTCCTGGCAGTGAACCGTGGTGACAACAATAACGTATACTTCTTCAGGTCCTTTCCGGATCGTTTGGAGAAGAGCCATGATCGAATCAGTAAAGATAAGTGAGTACAAAGAGAACGAGTACCATATCTGGGCCCGCAGGAGGTCCAATGATCGAATTTAGACAGGTGGGCAAGACCTATCCTGGCTCTGACAATCCGGTCGTCACAGATCTCTCCTTCGAAGTTCCAGAAGGGGAGATCTGTGTTTTGGTTGGACCCAGTGGCTGCGGCAAAACCACGACCATGCGAATGGTCAACCGCCTGATCGAGATCACGGAGGGTGAGATCCTCATCAACGGCGAGCCGAACACGGCCATGAGCGGCACCCAACTAAGGCGCAAGATAGGCTACGCCATCCAGCAGATAGGCCTTTTCCCCCACCGCACCATCGCCGACAACATCGGCACCGTCCCCCACCTGCTCGGCTGGGACAAGGGCCGTATCAGGAATCGTGTGGACGAGCTTCTCGAGCTCGTCGGCCTCTCCCCTGAGGAGTACCGCGACCGCTACCCGGCCGAGCTCTCAGGCGGCCAGCAGCAGCGCGTAGGGGTCGCGCGAGCGCTGGCGGCGGACCCCCCCATCATGCTGATGGACGAGCCCTTCGGTGCTGTCGACCCGATCACGCGCGAGCGGCTCCAGGACGAGTTCTTGCGGATTCAGGAA
>DASSCV010000379.1:0-12108 GCA_035697505.1 Rubrobacter sp. | reverse complement strand
GGGCGGCTCCTCCCTTCGATGGATTGCACACCTGTTAGGTGCGCTCGTAGGATTCCACCCAACGGTCACGTTAAGAAGTAAATTATGTGGTCTGGCGAATCAGCGTGAGCAGAGGCTGGTTTTATTCCGCCGCCCCTAAGGTGGACTTTAGCCATCATGCTGCATAGCAAACCGCCTCGGTTAGCCTTTCTATGAACTCCCGCGAGACTTTTACTGTCTCAGTCTCCGTAGACGACCCACAAAAAGTCGCTTCTTGGGACCACAGTTCCTTCCTCACCAGCGCCAAGGCATCGGAGAAAGTCGGATGTTCCTTGTCGTACCAGGCCGCTCTACGGACGACGATCTCGCCCTTCTTGGCCGTGTATTGGTGGGCCAGGAGCGTAACCACCGAGAACAATCCCAGCAACGCTGGGGCAGTTCTCTTGATCGCTCGCTGAGACCAATGCCTCTGCGTCTCGAACCCAAGGCGCTGACGTACTTCTTGAAAAGTGGCCTCCATCTGCCATCTGCTGACAAAGTAAGAGATGATCTGCCCCGGTTCGACGGTAAGGTCGGTGCACAAAAGAGCCTGGGTTTCGAACTCTCCCTGTGGGTCTCGGATCAATACCCAGCGCAACGGCACGGCGGGCGAGCCACTGCTGTACCAGAGCGCCGTGGCCGAGGCCACCTCGACGATACGCTCCCCCTCGCCATACCAATCGGCGATCGTGATCGTCATCCAGGCCGTGTTTGGGTCTTCAGCCACCGCCGAGAGCTTCGGCAGGCGAGAGCCCTTTACGCGCGGTCTTCCCAGCTGCCCGCGGCGGCGCGGCGGGGCCGGCTCGTAGAGCGCTGCGTCCAGGCGCAAACGGGTTATGAAGGTGATCGGCTTCTTGAGGCGTCGACAACGATCCAAGAGCTTGAGGGAAGCGTAGGTGCCGTCAGCCACCGCCACGATCTCGCGCTCGGGGTACCAGCGCCTCACCAAAAGAAGCAGCTGCCACGCCCATTCGGTGAGTGTCTTGTGGCGCTTGCCTTGCTCTTGGGCGTAACGCTCGGAGTAGGCCAGGGCACTCAAGAACGGCATGGACCACACCCGAGAGGCCCAGGGGACCGGCGCCAAAAGCGTCAGGCACACCCACCTGAGGGCGCTCGTCTTGACGAAGTGCTCGCGGCTGGAGCGCACCGGATCCCGGTAGATACCCTTGGCGCAAATCTTCTTGCCCCGTCGCCTCTCCAACGTCTCGTCCACGCCCAACACGAGCGGTCCTCCTTCGGGCACGAAGGCTTCCACGAGCGACCCCAGCAGGACGCGGCTTGCCTCCCTGCTCGACCAGAGGGCCCGGCTCAAGACCCGATGGTAGCGACAGAAGCGCCGTTCGTTCTCCAGGCCCACCGCTCGCAGGGCGGAGGCTACAGTCCTCTTTCCCGGGGCGAGGATCGCGCCCGCCACCAGCAGCTGGGCATGGTGCCAGACGCTTTTTGAGAACAGTGGCGCGAACGGGGCCAGCACTTGTATCATCGTGTTCGGTAGGGTGCGCATCTTAAGATCACCTCTCTTTGAGCAGACTGGTGACGAGCGTACCCTACCCCTTTCGCTCACAAATGGCCAAAGTCCAGCTAAGAGCTTCCGTCAATAGGTCATGGTCGCCCAACGGTAAGAAGATAGCCTTCTCGCTGTTTGTCAGAAGAAATAAGACCGGAGGTCAGATCTTCACGATGAATGCGGACGGTAGCAACCAGAAAAACCTCACAAAGCAAACCCACAGTTCGTCGCCTGCATGGTCTCCTGACGGCAAGAAGATCGTCTTCTTGAGAGATGATATCTATGTGATGAAATCCGACGGCACAAAGGTTAAGAGACTCACCAACAACCTGAACCCCGGCGAACTGGTCTTGGCGGCCCCCGACTGGCAACCGCTTCCTTAGCGCTGCGGGAGTGCTCTGACGAATTAGTAGGTTAGCGCGCTTGCCAGAGATACGGGCTACGGTCCAAGGGTCCCCGATTCCTCTGCGGCCCTGAGCGAAGATGTTCCAGAGCCTCTCAAAGCCACCTCGAAGGTTGTTATAGCCGCGGAGCAGACTCTCGACGGCCGTAGGATCCATTGGAGTAGTGTGACCCTTCAAAACGGCATCTTCGCTCATCGGTCTCAGGCCGACGAGGTCTCTGGAAAAGGCCCGGGGGCCTAAACTCCTGATACCCCTCCCCCTGCTGGTTTCTTTCCGCCGCTCCTAAGGGAGGGGGTTGCGGCGGAAACAAATCCAGCCCCACACCGTTTTCGGGACCGTTCCCGAGAGATCCTTTGGAGACCTACCCAACACCAACGTCGACCGCGGGCTTCTGTTCTACTGGGCGTCGATCACCTCGTGTTCGGTCATCCAATCGAGAGCTTCCCCAACGGCCTGAAGGGAACTGTAGCGCGGCCAATACCCGAGTGAGCGGCTCGCTTTAGCGATGCTGCAGTTAGGGCTATGCGCTATGTGATCCCACGTCGCCGCAGCATCCTGCTCGGAGACACCCTTACGCCACTCTTCCCACGGGACGAACCTTAGGCGGGCAGATCTCCCGAACCAACCGGCTACCGCCTCCGCGAAGCCTCTGAGCGTCAACGCCGCCGGCGAGACTACATGGAAGCTCTCCCCCACCGCGGCATTCCAGTTGGACAGCGCTCGCTCGAAGGCCTGCGCCACGTCGTCGGCGTGGACGTGATGGAGTGTCTCCATCCCCAGGTTCGGTAAGGCGAGTTCCTCCCCGCGGGCCAGTCGTCCGAACACTTCTGGGTCGAAGTTACCAGCCGGGTTCACGGGGACCCAGCCGGCCCCCACGATATGCCCCGGGTGCAGTACCGTTGCCGGAAAGCCGTGGCGGCGGGCTTCGTCGAGCAGGTAGTTCTCGATCTGTGCCTTCTGGGTGCCATACTTCCCGAAGGGATAGCGGGGCTGGTCTTCCGTTGTCGGGACCTGGATACTGTGACCATGCACCCAGATGGTGCCGCAGTGCAAGAGGTGTTGCACGTTACCTCTCAGGGCCTCGACCAGCTGGCGAGCGCTCTCTAGTTCGAAGCAGATCATGTCTATGACCACGTCCGGGCGCAGGGAGCGTACCCTCTCTGCGAAGTCTCCGGCCACCTCCTCAGCATCGCGATCCAACCTCACATGCTCCACCGACTCCCATGCAGAGTGGTTGCGATACGGCTTGCTCTCGCCCCTGCTGATAGAGAGAACCTCGTGTCCACTGTGCACCAAGCGGGGCACAAGGTAGGTGCCCACGTGCCCTGTGCCACCGATGATGACGATCCGCAACATCTGTCTCTACTCTCCTCTTCGGAAGACAATCGCTCCGAGAACACTTTACACCCAAGCGAGGAGTTAGAGGCAAGGCATTCGTTCCGCCGCACCTAAGGGAGGAGGTTGCGGCGGAATGAATCTACAGGCTACTGTACCGAGAGCCCCGGAGCGCTGCCCTGGCAGGTAGGGCACTTGCGCTGGAAGATGTCAGAACCGTCGGCCCCGTATCCTCATGGCCACAGTCTCCGCAGCGCAAGACGTAGACGTACTGGTAATGATCCGTGCTGGCAAGAGGCGTGGGGCGAACCACAATCTGTCTGTTCCGGTTCCTGTAGCCTGTTTCGGTCGTCCCTTTACCTATCGCGGGCAGTTTACCTACTCCCGGGTCAGAGGTACTCGATCTCTTGGCCCTACAAAGCCGCCTTAAACTTCCCCAAGCCGACGCGTTGTCCTCCGTGGTCCTCTTCCATAGCCGCCGACCCTCGAGGCGGTAAAACGGATCGTAACGCGCGCCGCCGAAAGAGCCCACAGGGACGTGGGAATCTCACCTACCGTTCATTCAGACCGCTCCTGAAGCGTACTAACCTGCCACGAATCAGGTTCCACGATCTCAGGCACACATGCGCAACGCTCCTACTATCTAATGGAACGCATCCCAAGATAGTGCAGGAGATGCTAGGGCACGCGAACATCTCCATGACGATGGACACCTACTCCCATGTACTTCCCGACATGCAAGAGAAAGCCGTGAGCGCCATGGATGACGCCCTCTCTTAGCGGGTTTGTACCGGGCCTCTCCATGTAACTGCTCTTTTGCAGGTAATTTAGAAGCTGCCGGACCTGGATTCGAACCAGGACTAAGTGATTCAGAGTCAGAGTCGGTATGTTTCCAGCTGACTCTGGTTGTTATCGAAATCGCTTATCTAAGCCATTTTCTCTTGTGTTGCGTTTCTGTACGTCTACCGATGTTTCCGAGGGGTTGGTGTACAGATTGGTGTAGTAGGAGTTCGTCCACACGGAACTCGAAGCCGCACTTCTTCCGTTTGCCTTAGCCTTACTCGTAACTCACAATTGTTTGTTACGCCAAATTTTCTTATGGGAGGCTGTATTTAGGGCGGGCAACTGCTCGGCGGCCCCGGTGAAAATCCTTCTCGAAGTTCCGGGGGTCCTTGTAGCTCCATTCTCGCCTATGTTCACTATTCCAGGCCTCCATCAAAGCACGCCAGGGCGCCCGGCGGACCAGCCTGCTGCTTGGGAGTTGCCCAGGCTCCTGAACGGTCTCGACCTCCATACGCTCCGTGACGAATTTGAACACAGTTACATTTCGCTCGGAGAATTGGCGGGTCTTGCGACCGAACACCTGCTGACGGATGGTCTGGTAAAAATCTCTGACGGTTTCCGGAGAAACCCAAGGCTCCGCCGTTAGGGTGATGTGACCGTGGTTCAGACCGGCTCCTGCTGTCGTGCCCCTGCGTCTCAAAGCGACTTGGGCTTTCAAGGGTGCTATCTGAGGAACAATGTCTCCTAGAACGATGAACCTGAGTGCCTCCTCTTCTTCCCACGAGTACCAGCTCGCCAACTTTTGCCCCAATTCTACGAGTTCTCCGACTACACTCCGCTCTAGAGCCAGAACATCGCCTTCTCCGATCCCTAAAGTTTCGAGAGGCACGGACACAATTGGTGTGTGAACCGCGCTAAGGATTGTGTCGTCTTCGGGATGCAGTATCTCACCTGGGAAAACCGGGCCACCATTCAAGATCCACCGTATGGCTTGCTGGTCAAAGTGCCTCCCATTAACTTCAATCACCCTACGAGCTTCGTGTGGGTTTTGCCCATCTTCAACGTCGTTCACCTCGAATACGTGCGCCACCACAGGGACACGATGGCGTCGAAACCATGCCGTACTGAACTGCGCAGCGACAGGAGAAGTGAGCAGCGCTTTAGCCTCCTCGACTGTGAGCGTGCGTCCATCCAAAGCCCTATCCCGGAAGCGCAGCACCCGAAACTCCGTAGCCGCGATCTTTGCTGCATAGACCGAATAAGCTTCGGCTCTTCTACGCTCGTATTCATCTGGTTGCTGTGGCTCGATTCCTTCTGGTTCTCCATTGCCCGATAGACGGTCCAGTTCCTCCCTGGTAGAGGCAAGCAGGTCCTTTAACGCCAACTCTGGCTCATAGTCAGCGTAAATTTCGAGAATGAATTCGCGGCCGCCTTCCTTCTCAATCACACGTTCGAAAAGCAGATCCCTAGCCAGATCATCGCTTACTCCCCACTTCCTTACCTCCCTATTCCAAGGTTCGCGTAGCGCGTTCTCGTCCATTGTGTGCATCCTTATAGCTGTATTTGCACACACTATTATACGGGTGTGAGATTCTGAAGACAACCTGAATCGAAAGGAGGTGCATGGAAACGGAACTGAGAACCGAATGGCTCAGCTATAGGGACGCGGAGAAGCTGGCTTCGCTTAGCCGAACAACATTGTGGCGTCTGGCCAGTGTAGGTGAGCTCAAAGTAGCGCGTGTGGGTCGAGCGGTCCGAATAAATCGTAGATCTCTCGAAGAGTACCTGGAACGCACAGCCGACAACACTTCGCCCAGTGGAGACTGCTAGATCGTAGCGGCGAGCGACAACGCGGAAAACGCATAGGCATGGTAGCGCTTCATTGTGGTGCTCCCCGCCCGACACAAGGAGATGTACTCGATGCTAGCAGAAACGGAGGCACACAGGCGCGTAACCACGGCCCGGCGGTTTCTTCGTACGCTCTACATGGAGAACCCGCCGGGGTATATGGGGCTCTCGACCTTCGGGGCAAGTTCTGTAACTCGCTGGTTGGCAGCACGCAGTTTCTCCGAGGCTGCCGATCTGGCTGTGGAGCTGGGGGAGAAGGAAGATCTCTACCTGAACATAGGACTCCGTGCTGAGGATCTCGGGGATAAGAGACGCGGAACGGCAGAAGAGGTTATTGCCCTCCCCGGGCTCTGGGCAGACATCGACGTCCAAGGCCCCGCCCACAAGGCGCAGAGTCTCCCGCCCACTAAGAGGGACGCCTTGAAGGTCATCAAGGGCATCCCGCTCTCTCCCACCTGGATAATCGACTCGGGACACGGCTTGCAGGTGTGGTGGCTCTTCAAGGAGCTGTGGACCTTCGAGGGCGAAAAGGAGCGCCAACGGGCTCAGGAACTCAGCAGGCGCTTCCAGGCCACGCTCCAGGCGAGGGCAAAGGAGTACGGCTGGAGAGTAGACGGGACACACGATCTGGCCCGGGTTCTCAGAATCCCCGGAACCTATAACCACAAGCTGGAGCCGAAGGAGGTTGAGATTGCCTGGCCCAGATGACCTGAAGCGCTACAATCCCGACGACCTGGAGCCCTACCTGCTAGACATAGCGGCACAGGAAGAACACGAGGTGAATTTTGAGGGGAACGGCCACGTCGCAGAGGTTGCCGCGGCGCTCCTCAGATTACTCAAAGGGAGACTCTCTAGCCGCATACTTTGTGCAATCGAAGGGGGGCCTGAGGTCTTCGAACCCGAGGAGGGCAAGGACGGCTCCACTTCTGGGGCCGACGCCGCCGTGTGCACCGCTTTGATCAGAGTGGGGCTCACAGACACTCAAATCCGCGACATCTACAATGCTTACCCCATAGGAACGCGCGGGAAGTATGCCAGGCGCGGGGACGAGTACCTCGCTCTCACGTTGAAGAACGAGCGAGAATGGGTCGATGCGAACGCGAAGAGCAAGACGACTAACGACGATGCCTGGGAAGAGCCTGTACCCTTGCCGGAAGGCCTACCGCCGGTAGCCGCGTTGGATCTCGCCATGGTACCGGAGCCTCTTCGAGGATGGCTCGTGGATGTGTCCGAGCGGATGCAGATACCGCTAGATTTCGTCGCAGCGACAGCCATCGTGGTGGCAGGTTTCCTGATCGGGCGCAAGTTAGGCATCTACCCAAAACGCTATGATGACTGGTTGGTTGTCCCGAATCTGTGGGGCGCTTTAGTGGGGCGCCCGTCCCTCATGAAGAGCCCGGCCCTCGCTGAGGTCATGAAGCCGCTTTTGCGGCTGGTAGCCGAAGCTTACGAGGACTTCGAGAAGGCTACGGAGTCCTACGAGATAGACGTGATGATCGCCGAAGCCGCCAAGGCCGCTTTGAAGGACAAGCTAAAGAACGCGGCGAAAGAGGCCGCCAGTACTGGAAATCGGTCGAAGCTGGAGGAGATCGCCCGCGACTACCGGGACACCGAGGTTCCCGAGAAGCCAATCCTGAAGCGTTACAAGACTGAGGATGCCACAGTGGAGAAGATCTCAGAGATCCTCCTTGAGAACCCTATGGGGATCCTGAATCACAGGGACGAGCTGTCCGGGTGGCTATCCAACCTGGAGAAGCAAGGGCGCGAGGGAGATCGGGCGTTCTACCTGGAGAGCTGGAACGGCACCGGGAGCTTCGACGTGGACCGGATAGGCCGGGGCTCGCTGCACATCCCTGCCCTCTGCCTCTCGATCCTGGGGGGCATTCAGCCAGGACCTCTGTCGACCTACGTCTACCAGGCCACCCGGGGAGAGAAGGGAGACGACGGCCTGCTGCAGCGCTTCCAGTTGCTCGTCTGGCCCGACCCTCCCGCAACTTGGCGCAACGTTGACCGCCGACCCGACACAGAGGCGAGGGACAAAGCCTACGAGGTCTTCAAACAGCTGGACGCCCTTGATCCCCAGAAATTCCGCGCGAAGGAGTGAAAATGAGTGAGGAAAGCATCCCCGCTGTACGGTTTACGGACGAGGCCCAAGAGGTGTTCGACCGGTGGCGGAGCGAGCTCGAGGCCAAGTTGCGCACCGAAGAGCTCCACCCTGCTTTAGAGAGTCACCTCGCCAAGTACCGCTCCCTCATGCCCTCCCTCGCGCTCATCTTCCACCTCATCGAGCATGTCGATGGCACGTCCGAGGGAGCTGCTGTGGGACTCGGGCCTACACTGCAGGCCGCGGCCTGGTGCGAATTTCTTGAGACTCACGCCAGAAGGCTCTACGCCTCTGCCCAGAATCCGACGATGGAGGCGGCGCGGACGTTGCTTGAGCGCATCCGCAAAGGAGAGGTGAAGGACGGCTCCACGGTTCGGGAGATCTACCGCAAGGAGTGGGCCAAGCTATCCTCGTCCGAGACGGTTGTCTCGGCAGCTGGAGTGCTGGAAGATTTCGGTTGGCTGCGAGTTGAGACGATCAAGACCGGAGGGCGTTCGACCAAGAAGGTACATCTGCACCCGACCCTCAGGTCCGAAGGGTGAACTCAAAAGAATCCCTACACGATCAGCTGACAAAACTGACAGAAGGTGATCGCAGGGACTTCTGTCAGTTTTGTCAGTACCCCACTCTAAGGTTTTGAAGAATTCATGCGAAAGGGAGTAACCGCTTTTGAAGGATAGAACATCCTGGCTGGCGGCCCTCAAGCAGCATGTGGAAAGCACGACCACAGAGGCACATAAGAGCGCCGCCCGAGCGTCCGCCAAGCCCGTGAACGAATCCTCGGAAACCCTAGCACAGCACACTGACAAAACTGACAGAAGTCTCCCCAGTAACGACGGAATGCCAGCACGTGCAGCTCTGCTGAGGTTGTTCGCCAAGGACAGAGAGTGCCAGAGCTTCTTCAGGTCGTGTTGTGAGATGAGCACCTACCGCCTTATTGCCCAAGCTTGGCAGTTGCGCGACGAGCTAAAGGACCGAGGTCACCCCTACCCGACCGAAGAATTGGAGGACGCGCTCCTCGATCTGGCTCGCGATCTTCTGCCAGAGAGCGCGGCCGCACAGTGGAACGCCGAATGGGCACATGAGTTGTGCAAGGACGCCCTCGCCCGCTTGGCGGAGCACTACGCCGGGCTCTCCGCCGAGGAGAAAGACGCTCTCGACCTTTCTGGTCACGATATATGGGACGAGCGGATCGTGGCCGCCGGTCAGGATAACGAGCCGGCAGGCTTTAGGGCAGCACTCAAGGGATGGGAACAAGCGGGGCTGGAGGCTATCGAGCGGGCAAGGGTGAAGGGAGGTGCGGCATAAAGTGCGCGATCCAAAACCTTATGCGCAGCGGGCAGGCGAGCTTCTAGACCTTATATGAGATCACTCTCGGTGTTCTCGGAGTCTTCCCCGTCCTCTTCCTCTCCTTCTGGGCGCTTGGGATTGGCTTGGGCGTCTATCTCCTTAACGATTTCGTCGAACTCCTCATCATCCTCTTCCCAGTCATCTTCGACTTTGGATTCCCGGTCCACCTCGAAAGCCTTCACAGCATCCATATAAAGCCTGGTGATGTTTAGCACATCCGATGACCGCAGGTTGCGGCTCACCCAATCGTCGTCCTCAAGGCGCTCCATCGCCCGCAGGTAGGCTGCCGTCATAAGCTCGTTGTAGTGGCCTCGGGCCTTCTCGACCTCCCGAGCCTGCCTCTCTGCCTCTTCCTCTATAGCCCTCTCGTAAGCTTCTCGGCGAAGGCTCGCAAGGTGGTCGTCGTAGGCCGCAGCCCGCTCGCGCCAGGCGAACTGGCTAGACCACCCGCTCCATGTATCGGAGGGTTTCACTGCATCGGGGTTACCGACGTGCTGCCTGTAAGCTGCTAGCAGCGTCCTCTCTCCGCTAGGGAGGTTCAGGAAGCACTCGAATGCCCTGTAGGCCCTCTCGGGTTCGTTTTCCAATCTATCCCAGAGTTCTCTGTTCTGAATATCCATATCCTGAATCGTACATGTTTCGGAAGAAATACGTCGCTTCCAGAAATACCCATCACGACGCCACTTCCCCACCACCGCGCCTACACCTTAGCCGCGCATAAGCGATGTATGCTTGTATCCGCGAAATCGGCGGCGGATTTTTCGCGGGAGTGTGCAGGTTAGGGAATCGGCCTCTCACTTTTCGCGACCCACCCCCACCCTGGCATTCGCGAATGGTTCTCAGCCAGCACCGTATCCGGTCATTCTCACCGCAGCGAATCTTTATTCACTGCCCTAGCTCATATGCCTTGGCAATAAGCTGCACAGCAGTGAAAGAGACTTGTTGTGCCTCCTCAGGCTAGGTTTATGCAGGATCGTGAATACGGAGTTCCGAGAATGTATCTTCCAGGCACTTCGGTGAATAAGGGCAAGAAGAAGGGTCGGGGCTCATAGCAGCCCCGACCCTCGTTCTCGTGCTGCCTTGGCACTACCGGCGCTGCATGTCCTTGGCGACGGCCCTAACCTCTTTCTTCATCTCCTTCTTGGCGCGCTTGGTTGCCTCCTCGACAGCCCGCTCGATCGTCGCCTCTCCAACGACGATCAACGCCGCCTCGCTCTCCGCGAGCACCTCCCCTATCTCCTTGAGGTCTGAGCGAGACATCCAGCCTTCGAGGTGGCCGATGAGCGCTCCTGCTCCCGCTCCCACCAGCCCGCTTACCAGCACAGAGGGAGGGAAGATCATGCCAATTGCCGCCCCAACCGCCAGCCCTGCCCAACCGCCGTGCTGGGTCGGCTCCTCTATCTTGTCTACTATCTCGACCTTGCCTTCCTCGTTTTTGGTGAGGACGGCGGCGTCGTAGGTGCCCACGCGGTGCTCGCGGTGAAGCTCCTTCAGCACCTCGAGGTCGGCCTTCGCGTCGTCCACGCTATCGTATTCGCCTGCGTAGAGGAACAGGGACTGCTCCCGGGGCTCATTTGCACGAGTGGACCGGGGACGTACGGTGGAGGAAGGGATGCCGCGGAGCAAGCCTTCTGCGCTGAGGTCCTCGTCGATCTGTGGCCAGTGGATACCCTCGCCGTCGCCGATCAGCCTCCAGTCGTTCCGCTCCTCCTCTGAGGCATTAAACAGGCTCGGATACCACACCATCGGCACCGAGAGGGTTCGTCCGTCGGCCAGAGCTACGACGAGATCGTCGTCCGTGAAGCGAACCTCGGTTATTAGTTCATTGCCTTCCGAAGCGAGCATCCCAAGCCTCTAACAGTTCAGTATGGTGTTCTTGCACTAACGATTGTATACGGGTGAGCTCGTGGGAAGCGAATCGGCGGCTCTTAGCCAGCCTGACAGGCGATAGCCAATACTTTGCCGTCTTACTCATCGAATCGGATTCGACGTGGATGTGCGGAGGTTCAGTAAGCTCCGCACCAGGGTATTCGTTGCTGTAGAAGAAGAAGCGATAGGGACCGTCTCTCCGAATCGTGGGCATGGGAGGTCATCCTACAAGGACCCTACGCCACGTGCCCACTGAGCCGTTCTAAGGCGCGCTGCCCCGATCCTGGCCCGTTTAGACCGCCCGGGAGCTAGTACCTATCGCGGGGAATTATGGGCGTCTTGTGCCCGTGAACCTGGAGGAGACTCCTCGCAGGGGTGTGGGCGAAAGTAGATGCCCTCACTTTTCTTCCGACCCTCTCCGTTGCTTTAAGGGAGAGGACCGGAGTCCCTGCAATGGAACGCCGGTCCACTCTGAAGACGCGAGGTGCTTTAGGGCATAAGCTCATCAACATTGTGGTCGAGGCGGTCGTCTAGGCTGTGGATGTCGCCTAGCCTACCGCTCCTGCGTGCCCACTCCCGATAACCGATCCGACCCTCAGCGAAGCAAATCACCCTAGCACCATTGGCATAGACGCCATAGCTGAAGTCGAAGTCCTCTACCTCTACCTGATGCTTGCCAGCCACTACGGCAGCAACGATGTCCTCGTGCTCGCTGATGGGGGTAAGGGACGAACCTTTAGCGGGGGCAATATGTTATCCCCAACCCTACAGAAGATGCCTGACAACGCTGACAAACTGACGTAGCGCTTCCCTGGCATCGGTTCCTCTAACATGTCAAGCATTCGCAAACGCACTGACAGCACCCGCATAGCACGTGCTGTCTATGCGCT
>DASSCV010000378.1:0-22441 GCA_035697505.1 Rubrobacter sp. | reverse complement strand
GTCTCGCCCGCATAGCGGAGTATAGGTGGGCCGATCTTTGCCCCTACCCGCACTGAAGGAAGGTCCTAGCCGTCCGTGTAAGATGAGCGGGCCTTGCTCTCCATACTCAACACCGCGCTTCCTTTCTTCGCCCTGATCTTCTGCGGCTACGGCGCGGGCCGCCTGAGGCTTCTGGACGAGACCGCAGCAGCAGGGGTGAACGCGTTCGTCTTCTACTTCGCCCTGCCAGCCTTCTTGTTCGGCCTGATGTCCTCCTCGCCCATAGGAGAGGTCGTCAATGCGCCGTTTATCGGGGCTTACGTGACGGCGAGTCTGGCCCTCTTCGTGCTGACCGCGCTCGTCGGACTCCGGCTCTTCGAGATAGGACGCGCCGAGGCGGCGGTGCAGGGACTCGCGGCGGTGCTGGCGAACACTGGCTACATGGGTATACCCCTGGTCTCCGCTGTCTTCGGCAGGGAGTCCGCCGTTCCCATCGTCGTCGGTCTTACCCTCGACGGGGTGCTGATGATCCCTCTCGGTATCGTGATCATCGAGTCCTCCAAAGGCCGCGCAGAAGACCTTACCCACACAGCACTCACCACCCTTTCCGCCCTCGCTCGCAACCCTCTGATTCTCTCCATCTTCGCAGGCCTGGGCTTCTCGGCCACCGGCTTTACTCCCCCCGAGCCCGTGACCAACTTCCTCGATCTACTCGGCGGCACGGCAGGCCCCTGTGCCCTGTTCGCCCTCGGCGCCACCCTCGCGGGACGCACCGTGGCGGGCGGCACAGCCGAAGTCTCTTATATGACGTTCATGAAGCTCGTCCTCCACCCGGCTACCCTCTTTTTTACGACCACCGTAGTCTTCAGCGTCGACCGCCTCTGGGCTACCGCAGCCCTGCTCGGCGCAGCCCTCCCCATCGCCGCCAACGTCTTTATCGTCGCCCGCCAGTACAACGTCTACGTCACCCGTACATCGAGCGCCATCCTGGTCTCCACGGCGATCTCCATGATCTCCGTCTCGGCGTTGTTGTTGGTCCTCCAATAGGACGGAAATCCGTACCAAGGTCCAGGTGGGATTCCACCCTTCGTCCGGTGTAATGATAGACCCTCCCTCGTAAGATGTGGGGTAGGATATTTCGGAACTCGCTGACCCGGGTAAGGAGTAACCTCGACCCCGGGTTCGAAGCAGAGTAGTAAGCCCTTCTAGACAGTATATTTTGGAGATGATGAGATTGGCATTCGGAGACCGACGTATCAGCGGCACGTTGCGAGTGGGCTCGCCGAACCTCGTTTCGCCCAGGCGGGCGCTTGCTGCGTGCGAGGATGCCGGGGCCGTGGTTTGAGCGTTGAGGAAGTAGCGACAGAGAAGGGCGAGGTTTCCAGGCGGCTCCTGATAGGGGTTTTGATCTCCGCCGTCTTCGTCTCCGTGCTCAACAGCTCTATGGTCAACGTCGTGATTCCTGTAATAGGAAGGGACTACGGCGTCACAGAGGCACAGGTCGGGTGGGTGATCACCGGCTACCTGCTGACCTACGCGGTGGGTATCCCGCTCTACGGGCGCGCTGCGGACGTATTCAGCATCCGCAGCGCTTTCATGGTAGGTCTTATGGCGTTCGCTGCGGGGAGCCTCATCTGTGCTTCGGCGCCCAGCCTCGGTGCGCTCGTCTTCGGGCGGATCGTGCAGGGTGCTGGCGGGGCTGCGATACCGGCGCTCGCTAGCGTCTCCGTCACAAAGGTACTCCCTCCCGGCGAGCGGGGGGCGGCGCTGGGTCTTATCGTCTCCAGTGTTGGCATCGGGGCTGCTGTTGGCCCCATTCTCGGCGGCGCTGTTGGTGCGCTGGCGGGCTGGCACTATCTGTTCGTCGGGACCCTCATTTTGACGGCCGCCTTGATCCCGGCCGCGCTCTACGTTCTCCCTGGCGACAGCCCTGAGGACTCGAGAGGCTTCGACCTGCCCGGCGGCATCCTGCTCGGGCTCGCGGCTGGACTGTTCCTGTTCGGGATCACCCGCGGTCAAGTCTCCGGTTTCGGCTCGGCGGGCTCCTGGGGGAGCTTCGCCGGCTCGGCCCTGGCCGCCCTCGGTTTCGGCTGGCGCATCAGGAGAGCCGCCGAGCCTTTCGTCTCCCCAACGCTCTTCGAGAACAGGGCTTACGTCGCTGCCGTTGTCGTCGGGTACTTCTGCATGCTCGCCAACGTGTCTGCGCTCGTCTTCGTTCCGCTGCTCGTCTTCGAGGTCAACGGGCTCTCGCCAGGGCAGGCCGGGCTCGTGCTCACGCCAGGCGCGGTGGCGCTCGCCATAATCTCGCCGCTGGCGGGACGGTGGTCGGATAGGATCGGGGTGCGCCCGCTCATATTCACCGGGCTGGCGACCATGCTGCTCTCTGTGCTCTCTATCTCCACGTTCGGGGCCGGGGCTTCACCCGTGATCGTCTCGCTCGGTATGCTGGGTGTTGGCGCCGGGTTCGCCCTCGCCAATTCCCCAAATATCAACGCTGCCGCCTCCGCCCTTGGACCCGAGGAGGTTGGCGCGGGCCTTGGCATCTTCAATGGTGCTTTCTTCCTCGGCGGCGGGACGGGACCGGCCGTGATCGGGGCTTTCCTTGCAGCCCGCAAGGAGGCTGATGCAGGGGCGCTGAGCCCGCTCTACGCTCTCGACGCCGCCGCGTACTCTGACGCTTTCCTCGCCCTTACCCTGGCTCTCCTCATCTCGCTGGTGGCGGCGCTGGGGCTGAGAAGCACGACCGCGAAGGAGACGACGTGAGCGACTACGGCAGGGAGCTCGAGTTCGGCGTGAGCGTGGCGCCGCTCGCGGAGCCGCCTGACTTGGCGGCGCGCGTCACGAAGGCCGCGGACAGAGCCGGTCTCGACCTGGTGGGTATTCAAGACCATCCCTACCAGCGACGTTTTCTGGATACCTGGACGCTCATCTCGACGCTCGTGCCCGTAACCGAACACATCCGCCTCTTCCCCGACGTGGCCAACCTCCCGCTCAGGCCGCCGGCCATGCTGGCGAAGGCGGCCGCCAGCCTCGATGTGCTCTCGGCAGGAAGGGTAGAGATGGGGCTCGGCGCAGGGGCTTTCTGGGACGCCGTGGCCGGCATGGGCGGCCCGCGCAGGAGTCCCGGCGAGGCCGTCCGCTCCATCGAAGAGGCAATAAAGGTTATGCGACTGGTTTGGAGCGAAGAGCGTTCGCTGCGCTTCGACGGCGAGTTCTATTCCTTGAAGGGCATGCGGCCAGGCCCGCACCCGGTGCATGACATAGGGATCTGGGTAGGGGCCTACGGGCCGAAGATGCTCGACCTCATAGGGAGGCTCGCGGACGGCTGGGTGCCCTCGCACGGCAACTCGCCGCCGGGACGGCTCCCTGAGATGCACCGAAGGATCGACGAAGGGGCGCAGAGAGCAGGAAGGGAGCCACAGAAGATCCGCCGGGCGTACAACGTTTCGGGCAGCATCGTCTCCGTAGAAGAAGGCCCCCTCGAAGGCCCGCCATCCAGGTGGGTCGAGACGCTCACAGGGTTCGCCCTCGAACAGGGCATGGATACTTTCATCTTCTGGCCCTCCGGGGACCACGAGCGGCAGGTCGAGGTTTTCGCCGGTGAGGTAGTGCCCGCCGTAAAGGAGGCCGTTCGGTCGGGGCGCTCCTGAGGCGCGATGATAGACTGTGTGTGCCGATTGCAGCGTTCGAAGTGCCTCTGCTAGGCCGCACAGTAAGCAACACGGCCTACATAGAGAAGGAGGGCGTCCATGGGCGAGGGTATTCTGCAGCGGTTATCCGAGGGCATCGTCCTGGGTGACGGCGGTTACTTGCTAGAGTTGGAGCGCCGGGGCTACGTGCAGGCCGGTCCGTTCGTGCCTGAACCCAGCATCACGAACCCAGAGGCCCTGGCGGGGCTACACAGGGAGTTCGTCGACGCTGGCGTCGACGTGCTCCAGACGCTCACGTTCTATGCCAGCGAGGACAAGCTGGCGACCGTCGGGCTCGAGGGCAGGGTTGACGACATGAACCGCGAGGCCACCAGGATCGCACGCAGGGTGGCAGGCGAGGCCGAGAGAGAGGTGCTCGTCGCAGGCAACTTGAGCTGCGCCTGGGTCTACAGGCCCGAAGACCCGGAGACCCACCGCCGCACCAGAGAGCTCTTCGACCGCCAGCTCGACGTGATGACCGTGGAGGGCGTGGATTTCGTCGTCGCGGAGACGTTCAACTGGCTCGGCGAAGCCATGATCGCCGCCGAAGCCATCAAGGCCACAGGGCTCCCCGCGATGGTTACTATGGGCCCCGATAACGATCCCAACTCCTTCGAGGGCTATTCGCCGGGAGAGCAGGTAAAGCGTCTGGCGGACGCAGGCGTGGACATCGTAGGCGCCAACTGCTTTCGCTCACCAGAGTACATGCTTCCCATCATGGAGGAGATGCGCGCAGCCGTCCCCGACTCGGTCCACATGGCAGCCCAGCCCGTCGCGTTCCACGGGACAGACGAGCGGCCCAACTACGTCTCGCTCCCCGAGTTCCCATACGAGTTGGAGAAGATAACCCTCCCCCGCGCCGCTATGGGAGAGTTCGCACTAAGGGCCCGCGATCTGGGCTTCAACTATATAGGCTCCTGCTGCGGCTCAGTCGCGGCCCACGTCAGGGAGATGGCAAGGGCCCTCGACAAGACATCCTCCGACGAACGCGAGTGGCGTACGAGGACGGGCATAGCCCAGTCCGGCTACGAGCTGCACCGCATGAAGGAGCAGTAGGCCGCGCCAGGCGGCGTCGAGCCCACTGGGAAGTCCCACAGATGAGCCTGGGCAGGAGGCAGGCATGATGGGAATAGGAAAGAAGGCGTTCGAGTACATCGTCGTGGGTTGCGGCGGCATCGGGAGTGCCACCGTGTACTGGCTTTCCCGCGGGGCCGGCTCTGAGGTCCTCGGCCTCGAACAGTTCCATCTCGGCCACGACAGGGGCGGCTCGGAAGACCACTCGCGCATCATACGCCTCTCCTATCACGACCGGGCCTACACCACCCTGACACCCCATACCTACCGGGCCTGGTCCGAGATCGAGGACGAGTCCGGTATACGACTGGTCTTCGAAACGGGCGGCCTCGACCTGGAATCCGTGGAGGACGAGCCCGCTTACATCAACCACTACGCCGGCGCGATGGCGGCGGCAGGCATCCCTTACGAGGAACTCTCCGCACACGAGGTAATGGACCGTTTCCCGCAGTTCACCCTCGATGAGAGCGTGCTAGGCGTCTACCAACCAGCAGCCGGCTTCGTGGACGCGGGCAAAGCCAACGCCGTACACATAGCCCTGGCAAGAGCCAGGGGCGCGACGGTTCTCGACGAGGCGCCGGTGTACGGCGTGCGTACGGCCGGTGAGGGCGTCGAGGTCGAGACGGCGGCCGGGACCTTCTCCGCCAGAAAGCTTGTCGTGGCGGCAGGAGCGTGGACCAACCGGGTGCTCGGTTATCTGGGATACAGGATCCCGATTACATGCACCCAGGAGCAGGTGACGTACTTTCAGACGCCCCACCTGCGGGAGTTCGCGCCCGACAGGTTTCCGGTCTGGATCTGGCACGGCGGCCCTGACTACACGTTCTACGGACTCCCCGTCTACGGCGCGGTAGGCTCCAAAGCCGGCCAGGATACCGGCGGCGACGTCGTGACCGTCGACACCCGCACGTTCCACCCGAATCAACGCATACTGGCCACACTGCGCGACTTTTTGCAGCGTTACATCCCCCGCTCGCTCGGGCCCGAGCTTTACACCAAGACCTGTCTCTACGATATGCCGCCAGACCGCGAGTTCGTGCTTGGCACCGTGCCCGGGATACCCCAGGTCGCCTTCTTCTGCGGCGCCGGACACGCGTTCAAGTTCGCCGGCCTCGTCGGCAAGATCCTTAGCGAGATAGCGTTGGAAGGCCGCACACGCTACCAGATAGTGGCCTTCCGCCCCGACCGTCAGGCGCTCACGGATCCTGACTACAGACCTACATTAGCGATGTAGCGTCCGGTGCCCGCCGCGGAACTCTACGTGGAGAACCTCGACCCGGCCTCCGTCGTCGCTGTGGCGAGGCAAGGGGCGCGGGTGGCGATGGGAGAGGCGGCGCGCGAGCGCGTGAGCGCTTCCCGCGGGCGCGTCGAGATCATGATCGAAGGCGACCATCCGGTCTACGGGGTGACGACAGGCTTCGGGGCGCTCGCGAACACCAGGATCACCGCGGAGAAGCGCCTCGAGCTCCAGCATTCGCTCCTCCGCAGCCACGCCGCCGGTATGGGGCCGTTCGTCGAGCCAGAGGTCGTACGGGCCATGATGGCGGTCAGGGCGAAGACCCTATCCGCGGGCTACTCCGGTGTCCGCCCCGAACTCATTGACGCCCTGGTGGCTTTCCTCAACGCGGACCTCACTCCGGCCGTCCCCGAGTACGGCTCTATGGGCGCGAGCGGAGATCTCGCGCCCCTCGCCCACGTCGGCCTCTGCCTCATCGGGGAGGGCCGGTTGTTGGAACGCGGCGAACCCGTCCAGAGCCGCCATGCCATGGAACGCGCCGGCATCAGAGCCCTCCGTCTCGCCACGAAAGAAGGCCTAGCCCTGATCAACGGCACGGATGGTATGCTCGCCATGCTGCTGCTCTCGCTCGAAGACCTGAAGGTCCTCCTGAAGACCGCCGATGTGACCGCGGCCATGTCCGTCGAGGCCTTGCTCGGCACCGACAGGGTCTTCCGCGAAGACCTCCACTCCCTGCGGCCTCATCCAGGACAACTCGCTAGCGCAGGCAACATCTCGAAATTGCTCTCAGGGAGTCCCATCGTAGCATCGCACCGCGACTCGCCCCACCTGGTCCAGGATGCCTACTCCTTGCGCTGCGCCCCCCAGGTCTTTGGTGCGGCGCGCGACACGCTCGATCACGCCTCGCTCGTAGCCCGCCGCGAGCTGGCCTCTGTCACGGACAACCCGGTCGTGCTGCCGGACGGACGGGTGGAGAGCGTTGGTAATTTCCACGGTGAGCCGCTGGCCCTCGTTCTCGACTTCCTGGCCATCGCCGCCTCCGAGGTAGGTGCGATCACGGAGCGCAGGATCGACCGCATGCTCGACCCGAGACGTTCGGAAGGCCTGCCCGCCTTCCTCAGCCCGCGACCCGGCGTCAACTCGGGGTTCATGGTCCCCCACTACACGGCCGCGGCCCTCGCTGAAGAGAACCGCCGCCTCGCAAACCCGGCGAGCACAGGCTCCCTCCCAACCTCCGCCATGCAAGAAGATCACAACTCTATGGGATGGAGCGCGGCCCGCAAGCTGCGCCGGCTCCTTGGTAACGTCTCCGGTATCCTCGCCATCGAAGCGGCCTGCGCGGCCCAGGCCCTCGACCTCCGCTCCCCCCTGCAGCCAGGCCACGCAACCAGGGCCGTCCTCCAGCGTATCAGGCGAGACATCCCGTTCATCGAGGGCGACACCTTTATGGCCCCGCACCTGGAGGCCGCGAAGAGCCTCGTAACCTCTGGAGAGCTTGCACTGACTGCCGAACGAGCCATCGGCCACCTCGCCTAGAGAGCGGTCGACAGGAGGGCTGATGGGATACCATAAGAACGGATGGCAGGTGAGAACCATCAAGGCACGATCGCCCGTTGCTACGGTGAGCCGGCGACCGTGATGGGCGCGTAGGGGATATCTTCTGGCCGGCAGGGAGACACGTTCTGGAGCAGGTGCGCTCCGCAGGGCGCTCGCGTACCTCCGCTCGTACGCGCGGGAGAGTGCGGTCGCGGTCCTGTCGCTCTTGCTGGTCTCAGGGGCGAACCTGGCGACGCCTCTACTCATCGGGCGCGCCATCGACGAAGGTATCGGTCCGCGGCGGCTCGGGGTCATCTTCGTTGTGGTCGGGTGGCTGGTCGGGCTCGCGCTGGCACGGGCCCTGTTCACGTTCTTGCAGGGGTACCTGGCCGAGAGGGCTTCACAGGGCGTCGCCTACGACTTGCGGGACGCTCTGTTCGAGAGGATAGAGCGACTCTCCTTCTCCTACTACGATAGGGTCCAGACGGGCCAGCTCGTCACCCGCCTTACCAGCGACGTCGAGCAGATCCGCACCTTCGCCGGCTCCGGTGTCGTCCAGCTGGCCAACGCCGTCGTTATGCTTATGGGCACGACTGTATTGCTTCTTTATCTCGACTGGCAACTCGCCCTCGTCGCGCTGGCCATAGTTCCCATCATCGCCGTTTTGCTAGTTCGCTTTGTAAGTAGGATCAGGCCACTTTTCAGGGAGGTCCAGCAGACGCTCGGAAGGCTCAACACCGTGCTGCAGGAGGACCTTCTGGGGGTGCGTGTGATCCGGGCCTTCGCCCGCGAGGACTACGAGACGGCCCGCTACACATCGGTCAACGAGGAGCTACTGGAGAAGAACCTCACCACCGTGCGGGTGTTCTCCAACAACTTCCCATTCGTCTTTCTGTTCGCCAACCTGGGGACGCTGGCGATCGTCTGGTTTGGGGGCTGGCAGGTTATAGGCGGTAGGCTCTCGGTCGGGGACCTCGTCGCCTTCAACACCCTGCTCGGCTTTATGCTCTTCCCGATCCTCACGATAGGCTTCCTCTCGGCAAGCATCTCGCGCGCAGGAGCTTCGTCCCAGAGGGTCTTCGATGTCCTCGACGCCCCCCTCGACGTAAAGGACGCCCCCGATGCCTCCATCCTCCTTCCCCTCTCCTGCAGGGTCGACTTCGACGACGTCTCGTTCCGCTACCCTGGCAGCACGCGCGATATCCTGGCCGGCGTGTCCTTTGCCGCCAGGCCAGGGCAGACCGTGGCCGTTCTGGGGACTACGGGCTCGGGGAAGTCCACGCTCGTCAACCTCATACCGCGCTTCTACGACGTGACGGGAGGTGCCGTCAGGGTCGACGGCAACGACGTGCGCGACGTGACGCTATCCTCGCTCAGGTCCCAGATCGGGATAGTCCTGCAGGAGACGCGCCTCTTCTCCGGTACCGTGCGCGATAACGTGGCCTTCGGTAAACCGGGCGCCACCGATGAGGAGATCGTGGCTGCGGCCGAGGCGGCCCAGGCCGGTGAGTTCATAAGGGGGCTCTCGGATGGCTACGACACCGTTATCGGCGAGCGGGGCATCGGGCTCTCTGGCGGTCAGCGGCAGCGGATCGCCATAGCCAGGGCGCTCCTCATCGACCCGCGGCTACTTATCCTGGACGACAGCACCTCGGCCGTGGACGCCGAGACGGAGGCTGCGATCCAGGAGACGCTGGACAGGCTCATGCGCGAGAAGCACCGCACGGTCTTCGTCATCGCCCAGAGGGTCTCCACCGTGCGGGACGCCGACCTGATCCTTGTCCTCGACGAGGGCAGTATCGCAGCCAGCGGTACCCATGAGGATCTCCTGCGGGAGAGCGAACTCTACAACGAGATCCTCGGCTCCCAATTGCTATCCCCCTCGGAGACAGCAGCATGAACGGAGGCCGGGAACATGATCCACCGTTTGTCCGATCGAAGGAGGGAATAAGCGTCCAGGTAAGGGTAATCGCCGCGAACGCTGCTGAGAGGAGAGAACCATGAGCGTGACCACAGACGAATGGACCTCGAGAGACCGGATCTCCTTCCTGCGTACCTTGCGCGCAGTCCGCTCGTTCAGACCCGACCCCGTACCGCAGGGGGTCGTTGACGACGTCCTGGAAGTGGCACGATGGTCGGGGAGTGCGTCCAACAAACAGCCATGGGAGATCCTGGTAATCCGCGAGCGGGACAAGCTGCGCTCCCTCGCCTCGTTCGGAGGTTACGCCGGGCACCTGGCGGGCGCGCCGCTCGGGATCGTCCTCGTCATGGCGGGCGAGCGGGCCGAGCAGGAGACCTACGATGAGGGGAGGCTCGCCGAGCGGATCATGCTCGCCGCCCACGCGCACGGGGTCGGCTCCAGCATAGGTTGGCTCGTCGGCTCCGGCAGGGACTCGGCCAGGAAGCTACTTGGCATACCACAGAAGAAGGTGGTGCGGACCGCGATCTCCCTCGGCTACCCTGACGAGGTGGCCCGCAGATCCCGCGGGCAGGCGCGCAAACCCCTCGGCGAGATAGTCCACGAAGAAAGCTACGCTTAGGAGAACCATGAACGATGCTTTCGACGCCGAAACCCTCAGGCTCCTCGACCAGACCAAGGAAGTACGCATCGAGACCCGTCGAGACGGTGACTCCCCCGAGCACCGCACGATCATCTGGGTCGTAGTCGTGGAAGGCGAGGTCTTCGTGCGCTCGGTGCGCGGCCAGAGAGGCCGCTGGTACCGTGAGATATCATCGAACCCTGATGGCGCGCTGCACGTGGCGGACGACCGCATCGCTGTGCAAGCGGCCCCCGCCACAGAAGCGGCGACTGTGGATGCGGTGAGCGCTGCCTTCAGGAGCAAATACCAGCAGTCCTCGCCAGCCTCTACAGAAGCGATGGTGCGTCCCGAGACTCTTCCCACGACTCTCAAGCTCTCGCCCGCCTAGAGGCTAGTTCGTACACTTGATGGAGCCATTCGAGGAGGCGAGAGATCAGGGGCATTGAATCCATCGCACGGGTGCCGCAGGAGCGCGCCGGCGACCGGGGCACCACCACCAGGCGCCTGCTGGGAGAGCTGCGTCCCTATTCTGGCAAGCTGGTGCTCGTACTCGGGCTCGTCATGCTCGGGGCGGCGGCGCAGGCCGGAGGGCCCTGGTTGATCGGCCGCGCCATAGACCGCTACATCCTGCCCGGCGACGTGGCCGGGCTCTCCAGGATAATGCTGGTGCTCTTGGGGGTCTACGCCGTGGGGGCAATAGCCTCGCGGGGCCAGGTATACCAGGTCGGTTCCATCGGGCAGAGTCTTCTGGCCTCCATGCGTGCCAGGATCTTCGACCGGCTCCAGCACCTCCCATTGGGGTTCTTCGACAGGAGGCCCGTCGGAGACCTTATGAGCCGGGTAACCAACGACGTCGACACCCTCAACCAGCTCTTCTCGCAGGGGCTAACCCAGCTATTAGGGTCCCTCTTCAGTCTTATCGGGATCGTCATTGCGATGCTGTTCCTCGACTGGAACCTCGCCCTCGCTTGCTTCACGATCATCCCTATTATGCTGCTTTTGACCTCCTTTTTCGCCAGCCGTGCGAGACGCGCCTTCCGCCTGACGCGCGAGACGGTGGGGGACGTGACCGCGGGTGTCCAAGAGGACATCGTCGGGGTGCGCGAGGCGCAGGCCTTCAACAGGACCGAGGAGAACATCGCCCGTTTCAGGCGGCGCAACGCCGCCAACCGCGATGCCAACGTGCAGGCTGTGGCGATCACCTCGGCCTTCGCCCCTACGATAGATTTGCTCTCCACCCTGGCCACCGCGCTGGTCATTGGCTACGGCGGTTATCTCGTCTTCGCCGGCTCGCTCTCGATCGGCATCCTGACCGCGTTCCTGATCTACGTCCAGCAGTTCTTCCGTCCCATACAGCTCGCCTCCCAGGTCTACACCCAGGCCCAGGCCGCGGTCGCAGGGGCCGAGCGCATCTACAACATCCTCGACGAAGCGCCCGAGCCGGAGGACCCGAAGGACGCGCCGAAGCTCGGCCCGGCCATGGGCCGCATCTCCTTCGAGCATGTGACCTTCGCATACGACCCCGGCCGGCCCGTCCTCCACGACGTGGACTTCCGGGTCGAGCCCGGTATGACGGTCGCCCTCGTCGGCCCGACGGGGGCTGGCAAGACGACCATAGCGAGCCTGATACCGCGCTTCTACGACGCCACAGAGGGGAGGGTCCTGATCGACGGTATGGACGTGAGGGAGCTCGCCCGCAAAGACCTTAGGGCCAACATCGGGATCGTGCTCCAGGAACCTTTCCTTTTCTCGGGCACCATCGCTGAGAACATCGGCTACGGCCGTTCCGGCGATCCCTCGGAGGCGACGCGTGAGGAGGTAGTGGCCGCGGCCCGCGTGGTAAACGCCGACGACTTCATCACTGCCCTTCCCGAGGACTACGACACGGTTTTGGGCGAAGGAGGTGGGGCATTGAGCCAGGGCCAGCGCCAGCTACTCTCTTTCGCCAGAGCAGTCCTGACCGACCCTCGCATCCTCATCCTGGACGAGGCGACGAGCAACGTAGACACGCGCACGGAGGCTATCATCCAGAAGGCCCTGGCCAGGCTGCTGGAAGGCAGGACGAGCATCGTAATCGCCCACCGCCTGAGCACTATCAGGAATGCCGACCTTATCCTCGTCATAGAGGAAGGCAGCATCGCGGAGCACGGCGAACATGCAGCGCTACTGGAGAAGAGGGGTCTCTATGCGGACCTCTACCGCCGTCAGTTCCGCGAGGCCGTCCCGTCTGGCGGAAGATCCTGACCCAGCCCGAAAGGGCGGCTGGCTGTATCATTCGGGCTGCGGTAGATAATATGGAGGATGAGAGGAGTTTCGAATGAGCGTGCTTCCGGATAGAATACTGCTCTCGACCGACGGCTCGCAGGACGCTGTAAGGGCAGCAGGGGCAGCCTCAGACTTGGCCAAAAGGAGCGGGGCCGAGCTTCACGTCGTTCACGTCTGGCACGACGTGCGGGGGTTCGCCCACGACTTCGTCAAGAAGGAGCTAAGGCGCCAGGGCCAGGAGATACTGGACGAGCAGCTAGAGAGGATCAGGGCCTCCGGTGGGGAAGTCACGAAGGCGTATCTCAGGAGGGGACGCACCTCCAACGAGGTCATCGCCCTCTGCAAGGAGATCGACGCTGATCTCCTGGTCGTCGGCAGCCGCGGTCTAGGCACGGTGCAGCGCATCTTGATGGGCAGTCAGTCCGAGGAGATCGTGCACCACGCCCAGGTCCCCGTGCTCGTAATAAGAGGCGCAGAGGATTTCTGGCCTCCGGCCCGGATCGTCATCGGCGAGGACTTCTCCGACGACGCGCGCAAGGCTGGAGAGCTCGTAGCCTCCATCGGCGAGCTCTACGGCGCCCAGGCTTTGCTCGTCTACTCTCATCCCGATCTACCCGAGGTTCCTCTTGGGGAGAGGAGATCCAGGGTCGAGAACCTCACGGAGATGCGCGAACGAGACGAAAGCATGCTCGAAGCCCGTGCCCGTGAGCTGGAGGAGATCTTGGGGAGCAGGCCGGATACGAGGATTTCCGGCGGCTACCCGGCCAACGTACTCCTCGAAGCCTCCCAGGAAGTGCGGCCCTCGCTCGTGGCCGTCGGCAGCAGGGGCCTGGCCGGACTAATAAGGACCAGGCTTGGGAGCGTCTCGACCAAAGTCGTGACCGCCGCCAGAGGACCCGTCCTGATCTATCCACACGTCGAGTAAACGATTCTCTCGGTAGGGCGAGGGCCGCAGATAATCCGGCGTCGGAAAGGAGAGCCATGGCGTCACAGACCACCGGAATCCACCACGTAACCGCCATCTCTGGCGAGCCGCAGCGTAATGTGGACTTCTACGCCGGTACTCTGGGTCTCAGGCTGGTCAAGAAGACCGTCAACTTCGACGATCCCGAGACCTACCACCTCTACTACGGCGACGGCGCGGGGAGCCCTGGCACCATCATGACGTTCTTCCCGTGGGCGCACGCGCCAGGGGGACGCATAGGCGCAGGCCAGCTCGTCGTTACCTCGTTCTCCATCCCACCGGCCTCTCTAGGTTACTGGACGCAGCGCCTGGTGGAGAAGGGCGTCCGCTTCGAGAGACCCCGCGACCGTTTCGGCGATACAGTCCTCACTTACGAAGACCCCGACCGTCTGCGCATAGAGCTCGTGGCCGCGGAAGACGGGCGCCCAGGATGGTCCAGTGGTCCAGTCCCGGCCGAGCACTCCCTCAGAGGGTTTCACCACGTCGCTCTCGCCGTCGAGGCGACAGAGCGTACCGCCGAGTTGATGACAGATACTCTGGGCTTCCGGCGGGTCGAAGAAACGGAAGGTAGGATTCGGCTCTCAGCGGGCGAGGGCGGTCCTGGCAGTCTGGTTGACGTGGTGAACGCGGCCGGCTTTCCCCATGGGAGCATGGGCGTAGGCACCGTGCATCACGTCGCGTTCCGGGTCCCCGACGAGGAGACCCAACTCGCGCTGCGCGAGGAGGTAGCCGCGCTCGGCTACAGCGTTACGCCCGTGCTGGACCGCAACTACTTCCGTTCGATCTACTTCCGCGAGCCTGGCGGTGTGCTCTTCGAGATCGCCACTGTTCCCCCAGGTTTCGCGGTAGACGAGGACCCCGAACACCTCGGCGAAGACCTCAAGCTGCCGCCCTGGCTCGAGACCCGCCGCGACCGGCTCGAAGAGGTCCTCCCACCGCTGCGCGTCCCGATAGGAGAGAGCGCATGAGCGCCGAACTCGGCTTCGTCCACCGCTACCTGCCTGGCGAAGATGAGTCCAGCCCGACGCTACTCTTGTTGCACGGAACGGGCGGAAATGAAGAGGATTTGATCCCGCTCGGACAGGAGCTCGCTCCTGGCGCTGCCTTCCTCTCCCCCCGGGGCAAAGTCTCAGAGTACGGCGCCCCGCGCTTCTTTCGCCGCCTCGCAGAAGGGGTCTTCGACCAGGAGGACCTCCTGCTGCGCACGCACGAGCTTGCCGAGTTCGTGGAAGCCGCTTCAGCAGAGTACGGTATCGACCGCTCGAAACTCGTCGCCGTAGGCTACTCCAATGGGGCCAACGTGGCGGCGAGCACGATCCTGTTGCACCCCGGTCTGCTAAAGGCCGCGGTCCTGTTCAGGGCAATGGTTCCTTTCGAACCCGATCTGACGCCCGATCTCTCGGGGATGCCCGTCTTCCTGGCTGCAGGGCGCATGGACCGCATGATCCCGCCGGATAACACACAACACCTGGCCGACATCCTTGACGAAGCCGGCGCCGACGTCGACCTGCGCTGGCGCGACACAGGCCATCCCCTAACCTATGAGGAAGTTAGCGAGGCGAATGAGTGGCTCTCGGAAGTCCTACCAAAGCTCTCTATAGCCCAAGACGACGGGCAGTAACCACCTACCCAGGCGGTCAGGTTGCCGAGGATGCTAGAATTTTTCTGGAGCGTCCGGAGGAAGTATGGGCGCAATTTGCGAAGTGAAACAACTATTTGACTATCGTATTTGAAGGGCGGGCGGTATGGCGAAGCCGGTGATACTGGCGGTGGACGACGACCCTCAGGTGCTGCGGGCCGTGGAGCGCGATCTCAGGCGCCGCTACGCGCGCGAGTACAGGATACTTCGGGCGGACTCCGGGGAATCGGCGCTCGACACTCTGGGCAAGCTCAAGCTTAGAGGCGACCCCGTGGCGCTCTTTCTGGTCGACCAGCGGATGCCGAAGATGACGGGCGTCGAGTTTTTGGAGCAAGCCATCGATCGTTATCCCGAGGCCAAGCGTGCCTTGCTCACGGCCTACTCGGATACCGAGGCAGCTATTCGCGCGATCAACGAGGTGGGCCTTGACTACTACCTGCAGAAACCGTGGGACCCGCCGGATGAGAACCTCTACCCAAACCTCGACGACATGCTCGGCGACTGGCAAGCCGACTACAGGCCACCTTTCACGGGTTTGCGGGTCGTCGGGGACCGCTGGTCGCCCGACTCGCACCGCACTCGGGAGTTCCTGGCCCTCAACCGCGTACCTTACCGGTGGCTGGACATCGAGGGCTCCGAAGAGGCTCGAGAGATCCTGGCGCACGCCGATTCCGGCGCGCCGAAGCTGCCCCTCGTCGTCTACGAGGACGGCTCTTATGAGGAGGCGCCGCAGAACAGGGAGATAGCCGAGAAGATCGGGCTTCAGACCCGCGCCGGGGAGCAGTTCTACGACCTTCTGATCGTCGGCGGTGGACCATCCGGCCTTGCGGCCGCGGTCTACGGGGCTTCCGAGGGCCTGAAGACCGTCCTCATAGAGCGCGAGGCCCCTGGCGGGCAGGCCGGAATGAGCAGCCGCATCGAGAATTATCTGGGCTTCCCTGCCGGGCTTTCGGGCGGCGATCTGGCGCGGAGGGCCGTGGACCAGGCAAAGCGTTTCGAGGTCGAGATCCTGACGCCCCAGGAGGTGAGCACGGTGCGCGCCGAGGACCCGTACCGCATAGTGACCCTCGCCGACGGGACGGAGATCTCGTGCCACGCTCTGATCATCACGACAGGCGTCTCCTACCGGAAATTGGATGTGCCAGGTGTTGATCATCTCACGGGGCGCGGCATCTACTACGGCGCAGCCCAGACGGAAGCTCTTTCGTGCAAGGGCGAGGACGTATTCATCGTCGGGGGGGCGAACTCGGCCGGCCAGGCCGCGATGTTCTTCTCCAAGCAGGCGGGCAGAGTCTTCATCCTCTGCAGGGGCAGCGACCTGAGGAAGAGCATGTCCGATTACCTGGTGCGCCAGATAGAAGACATGGACAATATCGAGGTGCTCCTCGACACAGGAGTGGTCTCCGTGGAGGGTGAGGATCACCTGGAGCGGATAACTGCGAAGAACACAGCGACGGGCGAGACCGAGACCGCGACAGCCCATTCGCTCTTCGTCTTTATCGGGGCTGCGCCGCAGACGGAATGGCTCGATGGCGTCGTAGAGCGCGACGAACGTGGCTTTATCCTCTCGGGACCGGATCTGATGCAAGGGGGTAAGCGTCCCAAGGGCTGGCGGCCAGATAGGGACCCGTTCCTGCTTGAGACTAGCGTACCGGGCATCTTCGTCGCTGGGGACGTGCGTCACGGCTCGGTCAAGCGCTGCGCCTCGGCCGTCGGCGAGGGCGCAATCGCCATCCAGTTCGTCCACCAGTACTTGAGGGAGATCTGAGGTGCGAGAGGCCTCAGACGAGTCCGTCTCGCAGCAACACGGAAAGCTGATCTCGCTCGGCACCATGGCCGCAGGCCTGGCCCACGAACTGAACAACCCCGCCGCAGCCATAGGCCGCAGCGCCGCCGAGGCCCGCGAGGCATTTCGGGAAGCGTCGGAGAAGGCCGCGGAACTGGGAAGTCTGCCCCTCACTGAAGGACAACGCTCCTTCGTAGCCGGGCTTCCGGAAGAGGTAGCGCGGAGGACCGCGGCCTGGCTCGACCCGCTGGAAGTGAGTGACCTGGAGGATGAGCTTGCTATGTGGCTGGAGGACCGCGGCGTCGAGGAGGGGTGGGAGATCTCCTCCACCCTCGCCGGCGCCGGGCTGGACACGGCCTGGCTCGAAGAGCTCGCAGAAAGGGTGCCCCAAGAAGCGCTAGGCGGTGTTCTCGGCTGGCTGAGGGCAACGATGGCCGGTGACGAATTGCTGCGGGAGATCGAGGGTGGGTCTGCACGCATCTCCGAGCTGGTCGGGGCGATCAAGACATTTACGCACATGGACAAGGCGGCCTCCAGAAAGGTCGATGTGCACGCTGGGTTGAACAGCACTCTTATCATGCTCGGACACAAGCTGAAGAAGGGCGACGTCGAGGTCGTCCGCGACTACGAGAAAGACCTCCCCCACGTCTGCGGCCACGCCAGCGAGCTGAACCAGGTGTGGACGAACCTGCTCGACAATGCCATCGACGCCGTCGACGGCCAGGGTCGCATCACGGTCAGGACAGCCAGCGAGGACGGGAGGGTTCTGATCGAGGTCTCCGACGACGGCCCGGGCATCCCAGACGACGTGCGGGAACGGATCTTCGAGCCTTTCTATACCACGAAGGACGTTGGCGAAGGCACGGGGCTCGGCCTGGATATCTCCTACCGCGTTATCGTCGAGGACCACAAGGGCGATATCCGGGTCCTCTCCGAACCCGGCGACACCCGCTTCCAGGTGCGCCTGCCGGTGAATGAACCGGGTGACGCGCAGACGACCGTTGACAGAGACCTATCGATGGAGGCGGACGCATGATGCGCGACGCTTGGGAGGAGCAGGGTTTCGCTCCCGAGCAGGTCGAGGCGCTTATGCCTTACGGCAGAGAGTCGAGTCTGCAGACGGGAGACCTCCTCTTCGACGAGAAGTCCGTGGTGGACAGCTTCTATGTCGTGCTCGAGGGGGAAGTCGAGATCTCGCGCCTCGACGGCGCTGCGGAGATCCCGATTGGGACCCACGGGCCCGGGGAGTTCACCGGCGGGCTCGTGTTGCTGACGGGGAGGACCTCGATCCACAGAGGGCGGGCAGGCACGCCGAGCCGCGTTCTGGAGATCGACTCGGAGACTTTCAGGCGCATGCCCGCCGAGGTACCTGACCTGGCCGACATCTTCATCTCGGGCCTGGCCAGGCGCATGCGCTACACGCAGCGAGCCTACCGCCAGCGGGAGAAGCTTGCGGCCCTGGGCAAGCTCTCGGCCGGCCTGGCCCACGAGCTCAACAATCCCGCGGCCGCGGCGCGGCGGGCCTCCGAAGAGTTGGGCGAGGCAATCCTCGAGGCCCAGCTCACCTCCTTGACGCACGACGAGCGCTTCTCCGCCAAAGAACGCGAGGCGCTGGTAGCCCTGCAACGCGAAACGGCAGCGGGCAATGCCGCACTTTTCGACCCGCTCTCTCTAGGCGACACCGAGGATCGGCTCTCCGATTGGTTGGGAGATCGCGGCTGTCAGGAGCCGTGGGACATGGCGCCGGCGTTGGCCGAGGCGGGCTTGGACACGGACCGTCTGGAAGCTATGGCCGGGGCATTCGATGACCGCTCGCTCGCCTGTGGTCTGGAGTGGCTCGCCGGGACGCTGGATCTCCTCGGCCTGGCAAGTGAGATCGAGACTAGCACAGGACGCATCTCCGAACTGGTCGGGGCGATGAAGGAGTACACCTACATGGACAGGGCGGTGGTCGGAGAGGTAGATGTGATCTCTGGCCTCCAGAACACCATCACCATCCTCGGCCCCAGGCTGAAGGACGTCTCTTTGTCAAGGGAGTATGAGAAAGACCTGCCCGGGATACCGGGGCGCGGCGGCGAATTGAACCAGGTATGGACCAACCTCATCGACAACGCCATTGACGCTGTGGACGGACGCGGAAGCATCACTATCAGGGCGTACGTGGAAGGCGCGCGCGAGGTGGTGGAGGTTGTCGACGACGGGCATGGGATACCGCGCGAGGCGCAGGTCCACGTCTTCGAGCCTTTCTACACCACAAAGGACATCGGGGCCGGGACCGGGCTGGGGCTGGATATCGTAAGGCGCATCGTCACCGGTCATGGAGGCGAAGTCTTTGTCCAGTCAGAGCCTGGGGAGACATGCTTCACGGTAAGGTTGCCTTTAGATACTACTCAGAACGGAGGTTGATCTCAGTGGGAAAGCAGGTGTATGAGGAGATCTGCACGGAGAAGCGCGAGGTCGACACGGGGGTGCTGGAGCAGACCGTCTCGCTCGCGGTCGAGATCGCGCGCGAGGGCCGCGAGGGGCGCAAGATAGGGACGCTCTTCGTCGTCGGCGACTCGGGCGAGGTCATAAAGCGATCCAAACCCTTGATCCTCGACCCTTTGCACGGACACCCTGACGAGAGTAAGCAGATAGAGAACCCCGACGTGCGGGAGACCATCAAAGAACTGGCCCAGCTCGACGGGGCCTTCCTGGTCTCGAACGCGGGCGTGGTGCTCTCCGCCGCCCGCTACATAGACGCCGCCTCGGACAACCTGGATCTGCCGCTCGGGTTGGGCAGCCGTCACATGGCGGGCGCTTCTATCTCCCGCCAGACGAGAGCCGTCGCCGTCGTCGTCTCGGAGAGCTCGATGGTCAGGATGTTCGACGACGGCGAGCTGGTCTCTGAGATCGTGCCCGAGCTCTGGATGATAGACGGCTACACGAGCCGGATGGAGGGCCGCATCTTCACCCGCCGCGACGAAGACATAGCGGTAATAGGCCGTGCCGAGTAGGGCCGAGGAGGTTCTCGACTTCTGGTTCGGCCGCGAAGACGAGCCCGGCTATGGCGAGTTCCGCGACGAGTGGTTCCGTAAAGACCCCGAGTTCGATTCCAGGGTCACAGACCAGTTCGCCGGTCTCTACGAGGAGGCCGCAGCCGGCGACCTCGACGGCTGGCGCGACGATGCAAGGAGCTGCCTGGCGCTGGTCATCGTGCTCGACCAGTTCCCCCGCAACATGTTCCGTGGCGACGGACGCACCCACGCCGCCGACGGAGCGGCGCTCGAGTCCTCCAGGTACGCCGTCGAGCACGCGCTGGACAGAGAGCTCCCTGCCTTCCAGAGGATGTTCTTGTACATGCCGTTCATGCACAGCGAGAACAGGGAGGACCAACGCCGCTCCGTCGACCTTTTCGGACGGCTTGCCCACGAGCCGGGGGCGCCCGGCATAACCTCTTACGCAGCAGGGCACAGAAACATAGTCGAGCGGTTCGGGCGGTTCCCGCACAGGAATAGGATCCTGGACAGAGAGACAACGCCTGAGGAGGCGGAGTTCTTGAAGACTGAGGGCTCTTCGTTCTGAGCGAGAGGCAGCCCCGAACGTCGATGAGGAGGAGGTTCATCCAATTGTTCAAGCGGAAGCGGTGCAGCCACACGAGCCAGAAAAAGGATGTGGAGCCATCGGCTCAGGGCTGTGAAGATTGCCTGAGGACGGGGGATACCTGGGTGCATCTCAGGGCGTGTCTGATCTGTGGGCACGTGGGCTGTTGCGATCAGAGCGTACCGCTTCAAAGACGCAACCCCCTGCCCCTGTGGTTCCTGGCCTCGCTCCCCGCGCCGGGTTGATAAGCTACTCCTTGGGAGCCTAGGGCATGATCCAAGCAGGATCAGGAGGAGGTAAGTACAGATGTTCTGGCGAAAGCGGTGTACACACACTGATCAAATACGAGAAGGCGTAGTCCCCTCCGCCCAGGGCTGCGAGGAATGCCTCAGGACCGGGGACGAGTGGGTACATCTCAGGGAATGCCTGTCTTGCGGGCACGTAGGTTGCTGCGATGAATCTGAGAACAAGCACGCAACCACACACTTCCACAACACGGGACACCCGATTATCCAGTCCTTCGAGCCCGGAGAAGACTGGCGCTACTGCTACGTCGATGACGTAGTGGTCTAACCCAGAGCAACCCACTCCGAGCCCTCTTAGAGATGCTGCACAAATCTTCCTAACCTAAG
Organism: Rubrobacter sp.; assembly: GCA_035697505.1. Classification (GTDB taxonomy): domain Bacteria; phylum Actinomycetota; class Rubrobacteria; order Rubrobacterales; family Rubrobacteraceae; genus Rubrobacter_D. The sequence goes on along the minus strand of DASSCV010000378.1, from coordinate 1,518 downwards.
ATGTACTTAGTTCCTTGGGCATAGGAGGAAAGTCCATGTCTATCAAAGCTGGGGTCGGCATGAGTAGACATCATAATCCCAACCTCGCGGGTCGTGAAGCCGCCGAGCAAGCGCTCAAGAAGGCGGGTGTCAGTAAGCCAGACTTCGTCTTCATGTTCGCCTCCATCGACTACGATCAGCCCTCCCTGGTGCGGGCTGTACGAGAGATTACCGGAGGTGCACCCTTCGCAGGCTGTTCGGCTTAGGGCACGATAAACGGGGACGATGCAGATGAATCCAATTTCTCCGTAGTGGTTACGGCGATCTCTTCTGACGAGCTAAAGTGGACCAACGGGATAGTGCCCGGACCTGAGGATGACCCACGCGTCGTTGGGAAGCAGCTTGCCCAGGACTTGCTGCCCAACTTATCCGCAGACGCCATCGGCTTGTTTGTCTTCCCAGATGGGCTTACGGACTACCTTGAGCCCTTCTTTGCAGGGCTGGAGGAAAATCTCCCAAGTGATCGGTTCCTCCCGCTCTGGGGCGGGGGAGCTGGCAACAACGTCAGTGTGGATGAGCCAACCTACCAATATTGCGACGGCGAAGTCATCTCTGGTGGGGTTGCCTACGCGCTGCTCTCAGGTAAGGCACAAGCTGGTTGGACTATAAGCCACGGCCTGGTCCCAATAGGCAGCGCTCGGACGGTGACCCGCTCCCAGGGGAACGTCATCTATGAGATCGACGGCAAGCCCGCCATAGAGGTACTAAAGGAGTTTCTACCAGAGGGTGCCCTCGCTGAAGATCGTGACTGGATGCGTTACGCCGTATCTCTGGCACTCACTACCAAAGCCCCTGACTACATGAAAGATGAGGAGTATGTTGTTAGAGGCGTGCCCGGGGTGAGGATGGCCGACGGCTCAATCACCGTTCAAACAGAAGTCCCAGAAGGAACGCGTGTCTGGTTCTCGAGCCGAGATAAGGAGAAGATCACCTCTAGGTTCGATCGGATGGCTAGGCAGATCACGGAGCAACTTGGGGATGACAAACCTAAACTCGTCTTTCAGTTTGAGTGTTTTACCAGAGGTAAATCTCTGTTCCGTGAGCAGGAGAAGGTGCAGCTCCTCAAGCGGCTTCGACAATCCGTTGGGCCGGACGTGCCATGGGCCGGGTTTTACACCTTAGGGGAGATTGGTCCGGTAGAGGAGCACAACCTTCGTCACCTCTACACGTCGGTCGTGCTTGCCCTCAGTTGACGATGAAAAGGACCATCCTAGCGTGACGTTTGATGGAGGAGAGACTCACCTTGAACGGGTGTGCGCCTGCCCTTTCATCCCTCATCCTATGGCTCTGACTTGCCTGTAGGGAAGAAAGCTTTCATGAAGGCATGATGGCCTATGATTCAATGCTGCTGCAAGACGCTTTAGAAGGTAAGCACGCTGTCAGCTTCCGCAGCGAGCCTGGCCACGTCTGTTGGCACCGCCCACCTGCCGTTGAGCGGAGCCAGGCTCTCCTCGTCCTCGGTGGCCCCACGGGCCACAG
>DASSCV010000377.1:0-6444 GCA_035697505.1 Rubrobacter sp. | reverse complement strand
GAAAGCGGAGGCGTCAGCCGGAGCGTGCTGACAAGGCGCGCATTTTGGAAGGCTAGCCTTCCAAAATGCGCGCCTTGTCAGCACGCTCCGGCTGACGCCTCCGCTTTCAGCATTTCAGCTCTTTCTCTCGCTGAGGGCGATGCGCGGGCGGCCGAGTAGCTGCCCGACCGGTAGCCACGTTCTCGAGTAACGCCGTAGAAGACGTCACCTTTATCCATAGAACTACCCTCCAGGCTTGACATCACCATGCTACTACCCTATTATCATAAAAATGAACACGTTCATTTTTATGGGAGGATGAGATGGAGGAATCGTTGGGGCGGGTATTGACGCCGAAGGCGCGTCGCACGAGGGGGCGGATTCTGGAGGCGGCGCTAGGGTTGTTCGCTGAGAAGGGGTACGAGGCGACGACGATGCGGGACGTGGCGCGGGAGGCGGAGGCTAGCCTGGGGCTTGCGTACCGGTACTTCGCGTCCAAGGAAGAGTTCGCGCTGGCGTTGTACATGCGGCTGGCTGAGGAATCCGAGGAGTGGGCGCGGGATGGGCTTGAGGGGGGGACGGTGGCGGAGCGGTTCGAGGCAGCGATGCTCGCCAAGCTGGATCAGGTTCCCCCCCATCGCGGTCCTCTGGCCGCCCTCCTCACCCGCGCGCTCGACCCCAACTCCCGGCTCTCGGCTCTCGGGGAAGGAACCGCCGAGGTGCGTGAGAAGATGGGCGGCGTGTTCCTGGAGGTAGTGAGGGGCGCGAGCGACGCGCCCCGCGAACGGCAAGCTCGCGAGCTCGCTACCGTGCTCTATGGTGTACACCTCGCCATCATCCTCTACTGGTTCCACGACAAGACGCAGGATGCTCGTGCCACCCGAGAGCTTGTAGGTTCCGTCGGCGAGATGCTCCGGTACCTGCGGCCCGCGCTCCGGCTCCCGCCGATGATCCGTGTCCTCTCCCGGCTGGCGGGCACCCTGGAGAACGTGGGGATGAGTGGCCCCGAGCCAGGCAACACGGAACACACAGTCGCAGGGTAGGCAAGATGTACTCTGGAACGCGGCGATGGGCATGGTGCTCGACTCGTAAAGAGGGTGAATGCATGAAACAAAAGACCAGGACGGTGCGGCCCAACGCTCTGGAAGTCCGGCTCGGCAACGTATTGGAATGGTCGATTCAGAGCTGGGTCAGCACCACGGGCCGGAAGGTGAGGATCGCGGAGGCACCCTGGTTGGAAGGGCCTATCGGGAACAATTACATCGGTGCTGAGTTCTATGATGGTTACGCGAGAGAAGTCGGCCTCGATGCGGTAACGGACGACGATGATGCGGGACTCCTGCCGAACTTCTACGCGCTGGCGGGAGAGCGGTTCGATCCTTCTCTGGTCCATTCCGAGATTCGAGACTTCTACGAGCGGACGGCTCGCTACGATCTCTTCGCGCAGATAGGCTGGAGCGGCCCGTTCAAGCACCCGCCGCGGACTCTGATCTACCTCGTAGGCCGCAACGTCGGGCAGTTCGACATCCCCCTCTCGCTCTCTACCGTGGAAATGGAGAACGAGCTGATACAGCTTAGTGACCCGGCCACGAACGAGATTCCCTGCGTAGGTTGGCTCAGGCGGTCGGTGTCCACCGGGGAGGCCATGCTCGCCGGCCTGTATACCACCTGCGAGTTGCCTGCCGCTTGCGGCCGGTTCTTCAAGGGCGTCTACCCGCTGCCAGGAGGATCGGCGACGACTATCTTCCGCCCGGAGAATGGTCCTGACGGCTCCTTCGCGCTCGTCTCAGATGGCAGGCGCTTCGGGGAAGCGGGCTACTACCGGATCCACCGCACAGACGGCGGCGCGCTGCGCGTGATGCGCGTGCCGATGGAGGAGACTATACACGTCTTCGTGGACTCCGAGGGCGTGCTCCAAGCCCGCCACGCGTTCGCCCTCTTGAGAGCCCGGTTCCTGGATCTCCACTACGAGATCTCGCGCCGCGGCTCGTGAAGTAGCCTTCCGGATACATCTTGCCTGGAGATGGATGTTTGGTTACTACGCTCACACAGTGGCTGAGAGGACCATCCTTCCAGGGGACGTGCGCGATCCGAAGATCCCGCCTCGCCGAGGAGCCGTCCTTGTTTTGTGAGTTTGTGGAGGACCCTGCTCCCTGAGCTGAGATCCGATTGGGCCTCGGCGTCAAATCGGTGGTCCGGGAGGCGTTTTGACGGTCTTCGGGGCTGCTGGTACGCTCACTGGGTTACGAGTTGAGGAAAGGGAATGATATGACACTCAACGAGGCGCTATTGAAGCGGTTGATCGAGACGCCCGGTGTCTCCGGGCGGGAGGAGCGGCAGCGCGAGATAGCGCGCGAGGAGCTTGGCTCTCTGACAGATGAGGTCAGCACCGACGCCCTTGGGAGCGTTATCGGGACTAAAAAGGGGAGCGGTGACGGGCGCGTGATGGTAGCCGCGCATACAGACGAGATCGGCTACCTCGTCAAACACGTAGATGACAAGGGCTTCATCCGCCTGCAGACCCTGGGCGGCCACGATCCCGCCAACATGGTCTCCCAGAGGGTTCTCGTAACGACCTCCGATGGCGAGACGCTCCGCGGCGCGCTCCAGCCGGCGCGCAAGCCCCCCCACCTGGCACGAGGCGAGGAGCAGAAACTGCCGAAGGCCGACGAGTTCTTCGTCGACCTGGGCATGGACGCCGAGACGGTCAAGGAGAAGGTGGGCATCGGGGACTACGTGGTCATGGACCGCACCCTGGAGAAGGTAGGGGAGACCTACGTCGGCAAGGCCATGGACGACCGCGTGGGCGTCTTCGTGATGTACGAGGCGCTGAGAGCTATGGGAGATCATCAGGCGACCATCTTCGCCGCCGCCACCTCGCAGGAAGAGGTCGGCCTACGCGGAGCCGAGGCCAGCGGTTCGGCCCTGGAGCCTACGGTCGTCGTCGCCCTCGATGTGACGCTCGCCATGGACGTGCCTGGCGGCGGGAAAGAGAACACCATAACCGAACTAGGCAAAGGAGTGGCCATCAAGATCATGGACGGCTACTCCATCTCTCACCCGAAGTTGGTCGACCATCTCCGTGCCATCGCCGAGCGCGAGAACATCCCCTACCAGATGGAGATCCTCCCCGCTGGCGGCACCGACGCGGGCGGCGTCCAGCGCCTGCACGGTGGCATCCCGGCCGTCACGCTCTCCATCCCTTGCCGCTACGTCCACACCCCGAACGAGATGGTGAGCGCCACGGACGTCGAGGCCGCCATAACGCTTCTCGCCCGCTACCTCGAAGAAGCCGCAGACGCCGACTACGCGCTCTAAAACGATGTGTGGAAGGATTGACCTTCCGCACACCGCGCCTCTAGGCAGCCCGATTGCTCTGGGAAAGGTCATGGGGTCCTGTTTACTCTCTTGATGGTTCAACCACATCCGGGAAACTTTGTAGGACTTGGATAAGGCACTGGCCATCGAGGAGAACGGCGCAGAGTTCCTGATGGCGCTAGGACGGGCGGCTGGGGCCGAGGAACGTGACGATGGGCGGGTGCGTTGGGCCATCGGGAACTCCCCCATCGATTACCACAACTGCGTCGTATACGCCCATTTGACCCAGGACGAGGCGGACGGGGAGATCGAAGGCTCCCTGCAACGCATGCGGGCACACGGGGTCCCCGGCTCCTGGCACCTGGGGCCTTCGATGCGCCCGCCCGATCTCGGCGCGCGCCTCATCGCGCAAGGCTTCCAGTACGGCGGCGACGACATCGGGATGGCTGTGGACCTCTCCGGGTTGCCAGAAGAAGTACAGGTACCGGAAAACCTCGTAGTCGAGCGGGTGCGCGACGAAGCGGGGCTCGCGGCGTGGGTCGAGGCGCTGGGCTCGGGCTTCGGGGAGGGACCCGTCGAAGCGGAGTGGGTCGGGGAGATGTATCGCAGGTTAGGGTTCGAAGGGTCGTGGCGGCACTATCTCGGGAGGTTGGCTGGTGAGCCGGTGGCGACGGCCACGACTTTCTTCGGTGCTGGGGTCGCGGGGATCTACTTCGTCTGCACCGTCGAGCGTGCCAGGCGGCGCGGGATCGGGGCTGGTGTGACTCTTGCGGCGTTGCGAGAAGCGCGGGATCTCGGCTACACCATCAGTGTTCTCGGTTCCTCGGAGATGGGCTACCCCGTCTACCGCAGGCTGGGCTTCGAGGAATATTGCAGGATCGGGCTTTACGAGTGGCGTCCTGGGTAGACGTTGCCAAAACGGTGCACCGGATACGGTAGCATATGGTTTCGACGTTAAGACGAATAGGGGATCTCGATGGCAAACAAGACCTACGACCGAGCACCTGAGATGGAGCTAGAGCCTGGCTGCGAGTACTACGCCAACTTCGTTACCGAGAAGGGTCCTGTGAAGGTGAGGCTCTTCGCCGAGGAGGCGCCTGAAACCGTAAACAACTTCGTCTTCCTGGCGCGCGACGGATACTTCGATGGGACGACCTTCCACCGCGTCATAGTGGACTTCATGGTCCAGGGCGGTGACCCGACGGGTACGGGGACAGGCGGGCCTGGGTACAGGATCCCTGACGAGTTCCATCCCGATCTGCGTCACGACAGGCCTGGCGTACTCTCGATGGCGAACGCAGGCCCGAATACCGGCGGATCGCAGTTCTTTATCACGCACGTGGCGACGCCGTGGCTTGACGACAAGCATGCGGTCTTCGGGGAGGTAGTCGATGGTATGGAAGTCGTCGTCGCCATAAGAGAGCGGGACCCACAGCGCGATCGGGAGCCGGGCGACCGGATAGAGCGGATCGAGATCGAAGAGCTCCCTCGTTCGTAATCCCTCCCCTGGGAGAAGCTGACTAGCGCCTGACAGGGCGCGTGCTGACAAGCTCTACAGCAATCCGATACGGTCCGGTGGCCAGAAGCGTAGGAAGGCTTCGCCCTCTATGTTCTTCTCGGGCAGTGGTCCGAAGACTCTTGAGTCCGCAGAGTTGCCGCGGTTATCGCCCATTACAAAGACGTGGTGCTTAGGGACTTTGGTCCTGGCGAAGAAGCTCCTGTCGGGTAGTTTCTTGTTGGTGTATGGTTCTCTTTGGGGCTCACCGTTCACGAAGAGCTTGCCACCCCTGACGGCGATCTTGTCTCCCGGCAGGCCGACGACCCGCTTTATCAGATCCTCGTTGGAGTTGTCGACGCTCTCGAAGACTATGATGTCCCCGCGACTGGGGTCAGTGAAGCGGTAGATGAACTTGTTCACGAGCACCCGGTCGCCGATCTCGAGCGTCGGGATCATGCTGCCCGAGGGAATCCAGAAGGCCTCCATGACGAAAGGCCTGACGAAGCCGAAGACCAGAGCGAAAGAAACGAGCAGTATGACCAGGTACTCGAGCGCCCCTCCACTCTTCTTGGTGGCCGGCCGACGCTCTTCACTGGAGGTCTGGAACTGCTGGTCGTGGTAGTACGGTTTCTCGGACATGAAGTAGTAGGATAACGCACCGGGACGGATATGACTCAAAAAAAGTCTGGGTTCCTAAAATACGCCGAGCGCCTCGCCGTAGAGGTGGAGGGCCACGATCACCATGAACACGCCGAAACCTATCCGCACCACGCGCGCCGGAAGCCAGTCTCTGACGCGTACCCCGAGGGGGGCACCGATTACGGAACCGATAATGAGGGGCGGCAGGCTGAGCAGGTCCTGCACATCCCTGAAGCCGGTCGCCACGTAGCCGGCCGCCCCTACGATACCCGTGAACATAACGACGGCGAGGCTAGTAGAGACGGCCCGCTTGGTCGTGAGCCCCATGCCGAGCACCATCAGCGGGACCATAACCGCCCCGCCACCGACCCCGACGAGCCCAGAGAGCGCCCCTACAAAGATACCAGCCAGGAAGACCAGGGGAAGTGGCAAGTCCTTGCGATCACTGTCGTACTCGCCCCCTCCACGGGCGGTCGGGTAGGCGAGGGCTATGAGTAGCGTGGCGAACGCCACCTTCACGACGACCTCAGGGGAGACGCGGCTTATAAGGACTCCGATCAAAGCCGAAGGGGCGACTGCCAGGGAGAGGAAGCCAGCGACCCGCCAGTTCACGGGGTCCGCGCTCCTGGCGTTGCGAATCGTGCCTGAGAGGGAACTGAAGATGATGATCACCAGGCTCGCGGCGACGGCATCTTGAATGCGCCATCCGCCGACGTACAACAGACCAGGGACGAAGACGATCCCGCCACCGACCCCGACGAGCCCCGAGAGCATCCCCCCAACGACCCCGATGATCCCAAGGAACAGGAACTCTAGATAATCCACCGCGCTATTCTAAATCAGCATGTCAGCCCGCGCCCTTTCGGGCGCTTGTCAGACGCCCTGTGGCAACCCCTCCCCCGATCGGAAGCGCTTAAAACCTCCGTGGCGGGCCCGATCGTAGGGCACACCGTCCTGCCACATCCTAAAGATCACCCTTACCCATGCACGCCCAAGGATGCGGATGGCGT
>DASSCV010000376.1:0-5129 GCA_035697505.1 Rubrobacter sp. | reverse complement strand
CTGAGGTACCCTCGCCCGTACCTTCGTCGCCGGCTTCGATCTGGATGCGCTTCGGCTCCTGTACGGCCGCCGCGCCTGAGACTCTTACCTCGAGCACACCGCCGTCGAAACGGGCACTGATCTTGCTCTCATCAACACCCTGCGGCAACGTCATGCTCCTCCTGAAGGAACCATAGCGCCGCTCCCGCACGTAATAGCCAGAACCTTCACGCTGCTCCTCGGCTTTGCGCTCCCCGGAGATGGTCAGTACCCCATCGTGCAACGTGATGTCTACGTCCTCCTGCTTCACACCGGGCAACTCCGCCCTGACGACGATGTCCCCGTCTTCTTGCAGTACGTCGAGCACCGGCGCCCACCGGGTCGGCTCGTCCGGCTGCTGCCTCCCACCCCTGCGGGAGAGGCCGCCGAATACCTCGTCGAACATGCGGTTCATCTCGCTCTGCATGTCGTAGAAACCGCGGTAAGGTCTCATGGTCATCTCGACTACCTCCTTACTCTCTTCGGCTCCCTACTAGAGCCACCCCTTTCGACTGCCCTATTCACCGAACTGCCAAGCCATGTCTGGACCGGCTACTGTCTGTGGCTGATACCGAAGCTGGGCCTCTCGGTGTCCCAGAACAGGATTACGCCGTGCTCCCCCATCACGTCCGACACCCCGACGAGGTGCCAATCGTGACGGTCGCCTTCGTCGAGGGCGCTCTGAATCTGCTCCATGACATTCGCGTTCTGGTCCACCGCAACCTCTTGGGCGTTGTATCGGCCGTGCTGTTCGCCTGCCATCCTATGCTCCCCTTTCCTTGGCTCCTCGAAATCACAGTATAGGCATGGGTTCGGCCCTACAGCAACCTTGTCTGGATAGCTCGCTACGGTTCTATTCACCCAGGCTCCTAGAGCCCGCATGAAAGGCATCCTCGGGTGATGATCCGGCAACTTACGCCCGGTCGCACCCCATCCCGTCATCTCGGGCGCGGATGACAGCCTGCGCCCTGTCGCCACCCGCAGCTTGAGGCTCAGAAGGGTTCTCGCGACTCTGCCGGTACGGCATCCTCCGAAGTTCGGCGAGAAGCTCTCTGAATATAGGCCACTTGACCGATAGACATGCCGCTCGCTATCCTCGATGCTAAAGGGGCGCACTGGGACAGGGTTCTGTCCACCATTTTCCTCCGCCCCGCCAAAGAAAGGTAGGCAGGATGACACACCCCCGATGGGACCCACCTGCGCGGGCTGCGGGGTGAGCGAATGAACCCGCAGAGGATCGCCACCTTGGTCTTGATCTTCTCCGACGTCGTGCTCGCGCTGGTGGTGTGGGGGGTGGCGATCATGATCCGGGCCGCCTGGGGCACCAGCACGATCGCCGGCGTTCTCCCCACCAACTCGATCGCTGGCGTCCTCCCGGTCACGGTGTTGGTGTCGCTACGGGCCGTCCTGGGGCTGTACCCGGGGTATGGCCTCAACGCGGTGGAAGAGCTGCGCCGCCAGAGCTACGCGACGCTGGGGGCCCTCATAATAGCCTCCACTTTCCTCGGCTTGCACCAAGGTCAGGATGTGTCCCGCTCTGTGCTCATCGGTGGGTTTTTGGCACTCCTGATCACTGCCCCGCTCGTAAGGCAGTTGGTGAAGTGGAGCCTCAAGAAAGCAAGGCTTTGGGGGAGTTCGAGCGCGGCAACGGTCAAAGCGACAAGGGGTGATTACAGCGACTCCGGCTGACTGCTAGGGCCAGAGAGAGTTCGCACAGGGTTACCAGAAAAAGTACGAGGGCGGGGCTATTCCTGGAGAGAAGAGCCCCGCCCTGCTGGCCGATTCTGGTAGCCCTACGGCCACGCAAAACCTACCCAGATTTAGCCTTTAGTCGTCGTCGTTCCTGTCCTCGCCTTTGTCGTGGTCGCCGATTTTGGCGATGACCGTAGCCTCTCCTATGAGCAGGCCACCCTTGAACAGGTCGGTGTCCAACGCCTCGTTCAGCGCTCTGGCCGCCTGGGCGGTCAGCTTGGCGTCGACGCCCCTCAGCACGATGCGCTCGGCGCCCACCTTCGCGCCCTCGGGAGCGCCCAGCCTAAGCAACGCTATGCGCTGCCCCGTTCCGGCCACCTTGGCGCTCAGGACCCCTCGGTCCACCTCGATCACGAAGCGCTTCACCACCACGTTCTCGGAGTCAGCGCTGAAGGAGAGCCCCCCGGAGTGCACGATCCGGCCGCCGAGCGGATCGTTGTCCACCTTGCCCCCCACTATGGGGAAGGCGAAGTAAGGGCGCTCGGCGGTGGGTCCTTCGGCCGCCCCTGTCGCCTCGACTTTGACGCCCGCATCCGAGAGGGCAGCAGCCGTATCTTTGTCTACCTTCAGCCAGGTCTTTCCGCTCAGCGCGATTGTATTGCCGTTATGCCGCTCGGCGCTTTGGGCGGCGGTTGGCGAGAGCGCCAGGATGACGAGCGCTAGCGCCGCGATGGCGCTTGCGAGCGTCACCAGCGCCTGAGCACTAATGCCTGAGCGGCCTGGGGAGCCGAATACGCTTTTGGTTATGGTCCTCATGATGATGGGTGTGCCTCCTTCTTCGATGGTTGGCCGCCACGAGACGGCCACGTTTGCTACTCATACCTGCGGGTATCGCTCGAAGTGAACCTCTCCTTCTGCCTCCTTTGGGGGCTGCTCTGTGGCTTGTTGAGATCCTAGGTGAAGGCGGGGAAGAAGGAATCGGGCAAAGCGACCATTTTGTGATGGTCTAATTCGCCCATGTACCAATCAGGCAAAACGACTACATTTTGGGGCTCCCTGATGTTGGTGCTCTTAAGCGCCGCGAAACTCGCGCCTGTCTGGGCCGGATCTCGGGTGCTGGTGCTGCAGTTCACGGGCCCCCAGACCTCGATGTTACGCGTCAGCGTACTCGCCAGCCCCCTCTTCTTCGTCGTAGCTGTAGTGGCAATGCTATCGACCCGTTGGGGTGGCCTGCGCGGCAGCCACCACGGCCTTGCAGAACTTGCTAATGGTCTTGCTCGCCAAGAGCAACACCGGGATGTGGATACAGATGAAGTTTTCTCTTACCCCGTTTCGAAAGGTTTTGTGGAGATGGCGAGCATCTTATTCACCTGAGTGCGTAGATGGACGCCTTCTCCGAAATACGTGCCGCAACAACGGCGCTTCTCTAGCGAGGCTTCGCTGTTTGCGTTATCCTACATACTAGGAGATTAGAAAAGGGGGATGTCCAGGTATATGAGTAGGTTCGAGCAAACCCTCAACAAGCCGATCATCGTGCTGGTCGTAGGGGTGGTCGCCGTGGCCCTCAACGTTTTGTTGTACTTCGGCTACTTCCTGCCCAAGATGACGCCGCTTATCGCGCACATAAGCCCTATTGGCATCTCCCTTCCTGAGGCTATTGAAAAGTCAATTCCTGAGGCCGGTAGTAACTCTGATTCCGAGGCCGGTAGTAACTCTGATTCCGTGACTCGTAGTAAGACAGATCCTGAGGCTAGTATTATGTCAGGTCCTGAGGCCATTGGTACGTTAGTTGCTGAGGAATCTCTTGAGTCGGGTTCCGCCTCATCTTCTGCCTTATCTTCCGCTTCACCTTCCGCCGCAACTCCAAACTCAGCTTCCGGCTCAGCTTCTGCGTCCCCGCCGCCTGAGCAGCAGTCGTCCTCGCCTCCTGAGGCGTCCGCATCTCCTGAGGCATCCGCATCTCCTGAGGCGTCCCCGCTTCAGCAGCAGGCATCTTCGCCTCCTGAAGCGTCTCCTATTCATGAGGCGTCCCCACCTCTTGAGGCGTCCCCACCTCCTGAGGCGTCCCCATCTCCTGAGGCGTCCCCATCTCCTGAGGCGTCGCCTGTGAACTCGCAGTATTAGTAGCTACGGAGATGGGGCCAGGGTCTCAAGGCGATGTGCCTATAGCAGAGATGGTCTATTATTCCCCGTTACTTGCGTAACGGTGTGGGTGTATTCGTCCTTTCTTCCTCCCCGCTAAAGAAGGAGATAGGGATGAGAAGAACCCTTTTGTTGCTGTTGTCGACGACAGTGGCTCTTCTTTTTGCCTGTGGAGCTGTACTGGCGTTGCCGTCGGAGAAGCCCGACAAGACCCCGATGGTCAACGGGACCGTGCGAGCGATCGAACAGGTCGGCACCAACACCTGGCTGGGCGGCAAGTTTACCCAGGTCAAGCAGCAAAACGGCACCGTAGCAGCCAACGTCTCAAACCTGGCCGTCTTCGACTCCAAGACAAACAAATACAAGAACATCGCGCCCAAACTTGGAGGCACGGATTCTGAGGTGTGGGACATGACCCTCTACGGCCAGGACGTGCTGATAGCGGGCAACTTCTCTGGGCCCAGCAGCACCCAGAAGAACCTGGTATTGGTCAAGGGCGCAGGCGCCGGTGCTGGGCGGGTGATCCGGTGGTACAACGCCCCTTCGCTTAAGTCGGTTGTGGCTGCGCCCAAGCTTGGGAGGCTCTATGGTGGTGGAGAGAGCCTCACGGCCTTCGACAAGGACAGCGCCAAGAAGCTGTGGACCAAAGCGAAGACTACCGTCGACAGCACCCTCTACCCTGACGCGCCGTCGCCGAGCTACCGCGACCTGGAGCTCGACGGCCAGAGGATCTGGGCTGCGTGCGCCTGCGACACGGTGGGCGGCAAGGCGGCCAAGGCGCTGGTCAAGCTCGACCTCCAGGGCAACCGCGACGCTTCCTGGCGCACAGCAGCAGACCGCAGCTCGTGGGGGATGTCGTTGGTCAAGGCCAACGGGGCGGTGTACCTGGGGACGGGAGGCAGCGACTACTTGGCCAAGTACGATAAGACGGCCAGAGGTGCCCGCGGCTGGCGGCGCGACACCTCAGGCTCGGTGCAGGTGGTTGAGGTGATGGAGGGACAGCTGGTGATTGGGGGGCACTTCTGGGAGGTCGCCGACCAGCTAGGCGACAAGTGCGGGCACCGCGCGGGGGGCCCAAAGGAGCTCGACCCCAATGACGAGTGCCAGACCAGAAAGGGCATAGCCACCTACTCATTTAGCGGACGGCTCGACCCGAGCTGGAGCCCGAGGTACGCTGGCAAGTACAGCCTGGTGTGGGCGCTGCACGTGGAAGGAGCCAGGCTGCACACCGGAGGAGAGTTCCTCACCGTAAACGGGGTTACCCAGAACTATTACGC
>DASSCV010000375.1:0-8519 GCA_035697505.1 Rubrobacter sp. | reverse complement strand
CAAGGTCTCCAGTGGGACGTTGCCCTCGGCGTCGGAGAGCTTTCTCGCTTCCTCTTCCAGAACGTCCAGAAAGCGGGCCGCTTCTGATACAGAGACGGAGGGTTCGGGCATGGATCAGCCCACGTCAGGGTCGGCGCCGGGGGAAGGCTCGGCTTCGTAACCCGCCTCCTCGATGACGTCCTCGACCTTCCCGAGCTCCTCCTCCCCACCCTCATAGGAGACGGCGACGAGCCCTCTCTCCGAGTCCACGTTCACCAGATCCACGAACTCAAGACGGGTAAGGGCCCGCTCCAGCTTCTCGGACTCCTCAGCGCCCGTTACGTCGCTAACCACGAAAGTCACGTCGGGCATAGTCGCTCCCTTCGGTCGTTTGGCATTTTGACCAATAATTCAGCTTCCTATCGGCGAGGCTGTCACACGGCCACGCCGTTCTCTCAGGAATGTAAGTTTGGTCTATCGTCGACCGGTTGTCATCTTCGTCGACCACGTTCTTGCAGAAATGCTGGCAAGCTAGTCTGCCGGCTGTTCTCGGGGCCGCACGCTTAGCGACAGTTCCCTGTTACCCCGCAGCACGCGCAGCGTCGCGTCCTGGCCGATGGACGATGCGTCTAGCAGGTTGAGGAGATCGTCGTTCGAGTGGACGGGCTCCCCTTTGAGGCCGACGATGACGTCTCCCGGTTTTACGCCTGCCCTCTCTGCCGGGCTGTTCGGGGCGATGTTCCTCACGCCGGCGCCGCCCTCGAACTCGCCGCGCGCCTGGCGGCTCTCCACCACCACCCCGAGGTAGGCGCGGCGCACCCGCCCCTCTGTTACGAGGGTGAAGACCACGCGGCGGAACGCGCCCGAGACGGGGACGGCGAAGCCTATACCCTGCGCGCCGCCGATGATGGCTGTGTTGATGCCGACGACCCTTGCTGATGCGTCGGCCAGGGGGCCGCCCGAGTTGCCTGGGTTGATCGCCGCGTCGGTCTGGATCACGTTCTCTATGAGCCGGCCACTCTCACCCCTGATAGAACGCCCGAGGGCGCTGACTACCCCTGCCGTGACGCTGCGCTGGAAGCCGAGGGGGTTCCCGATGGCGACGACGAGCTGGCCGACTACGAGATCCCCAGCGTCGCCCAGCGTGGCGACGGTCGGCTCCTCTTCGGTGTCGAAGCGGACGACGGCGAGATCGCTCGGCGGATCGTCGCCGAGCACCTCTGCCGAAACCGATGACCCGTCCGAGAGCGTGACCTGTATGTCTCCGCCCGGGTTGCCCGCCCTGCGGCTACGCAGGGCGCGCACGACGTGGCTGTTGGTTATGGCCGTGGCCGAGTCGCCTTCGAGCCCGAGTATCACCCCGCTCCCGCCGCCGCGTCCGTCGGGTAAGCCGACCGAGATCACTGCCGGCTCCAGCTGCTCTGTTACGTCCCGCACCGCCCGCGAGTAGGCGTCGAGCTCGGTGTCCTCCAGCCGCGAACTCGCCGAGAGGTTCTCGAAGATCTCCATCCGCTATTTGTACCGCACTGCCGGGGAGGCGCCACCCGGAAGAACGGCCAGGGTGAGAGTGTGTTAGCTTTCGCCGATGGAAACGCCTGAGGCCCACGTGTCGTGCTCACACGCGGTTCGTGAAAACGCCGTCTCCCGGTGGATCCTCGCGATGGAGTAGCGGCTTGGCTCGTCTGAGATCGACGGATGCGCTCGTTTTGCTCTTCAGCGCGGCGGCTGTGATCCTGCTCCTTCCCCTGAGAGATCTCTCAGTAGCCTTCCCTCCCGTCGCCTTCGCCGCCACCCTCGTACTCTTCATAGCGCCGGGGTTGCTCCTGTCACACTGGCTCCTCAAGGACGACATGGCGGGGGCCACCCTGGTGCCCGTGGGGTTCGCTATCAGCACCGGCATCTTCGGGCTCCTTGGTGTGCCGGCCCTGATCCTGCACCTCAGCACCGAAGATTACCTCCTGGCCGCGGGAACTTTGCTCGCCGCCTTTCTCGCGGCATCGGTATGGAGGACCGTGCGCCGGAAGGAGCAGTTCTCTCCCGAACGGGAGGCTCTGTACGGTCCTCCGGCGGGCTGGTTGTGGGCACCTTTCGCGTTGCTCTGCGGGGTTCTGGCCTTTGTGGGGGTCAGGAGGGTGCCTAGCAGCTACGACGATATATGGGTCTATCTGTCGTGGGTGAGGGACTTCGCTGATTCCGAGAGGCTCGCGTTGGTGGACCCTTACTTCGGCGAGAGGATCGCCGAGTTCTCCCGCGCGAAGGTCAACGGATGGTTGCTCGAACAGGCAGCCCTCTCCCGCGTCTCCGGCCTGGACACGATCGAACTCGTGCTCAGATACCTCACTCCCACGCTCGTCGTGGTGGCCCTGTTGATGGTCTACGCCCTGGCCCTCGCCATCTCGAAGAGCGAGCGGGCCGCGGTTCTCATCGCCACTGTCTACGCCTTGTTCCACATCATCTTTATCCAGCCTTCCGTGCACAACGTCGGGGTGGAGCTGGCAGCCCGCATCTCGGAGGACAAGTACGCAGCAAGGTTCCTGATTCTGCCCGTTACGCTGCTCTTCGCCCTGCTCTTCGTGGAGCGCAGGAGGTGGAGGCATCTCGGCCTCTTCACGTTCTTCTGCTGGTCTGCGATAGCTGTTCATCCTTCTGTGCTACCGGCCATCGGGCTGTGCATGCTCGGCTTCGGGGTGGCGCACGTGGCTGCCAATCTGTGCCTGAGGGCGGCATGGACCGGGATGGTAGCGCTCGCCCTGGGGATGTGGAGCGTCGTCCTCGGGCCCATGGTTTTACTGTTTAGGGGTAGGTCTCCGGATGCTGTGCTGTTCTCCGCTGACATCAACGCGACGCCTCCCAGAGTGCTCGAATACACGGTCTTCATAACGGAGAGCTGGAGGCATATCTATGAGCTCGGCGGCGGCTACTACATCATGCACCCCTGGCTGCTGCTCAACCCCGTGATACTCGGTACTTACGTGGTCGGCGTACCTTTCTTGCTGTGGCGGGTGAGAACGAGCGTGGCCGCCCAACTCCTCCTCGGTGGTCTGGCTGTCGTGTCTGTCGCAGTGTACATTCCTCCTGTCGCCACGTTCATAGGGGATCATCTCATCGTCCCTGGCCTCCTCTGGCGTCTCGCGTGGCCAATTCCGTTGCTCGCCCTGATCACCACCGGCTGGATGTTGTGGGAGGCCCTCAGTTACGCCGAGATGCGCTTGAGGGGGTTCGGGATCGGTCGCAGCGTTACCAGGATCCTGCCACTCGCGCTGGTGGCCCTCCTGACGGCCGCCGCCGCGCCGCCTTCCGTTGAGAAGGCCGTAGGACTATACCGCAAGTTCGATGTCGCACGAACGACCAATTACGACCCTGATCCCATCTACCCCTGGATCAGGGACAACATACAGGACCCCGGCGTACTGCTAGCGCGCGACAGCGCGAACAACGTCGTCCCTGCTTACTCGGCCTCGTTGAACGTGGTTAGCCAGAGGGGCGAGGGCATGATACGAGACCGCGATGAGCTGGAGAAGCTGGCAGGGTCCCGCATCAACATCCCCCAACGCTACCTTGACGTACACAGCTTCTTCTTCGGCCCCACCCTGGACAGAGAGGCCTACGGCATTTTGCGCCGCTACCGCACAGATCACCTGATGGTCTACGCGGACAGCCCGCTCGACGAGTGGCTGAAGACCCAGCCAGGCTTCTCCCCAGTAGACGATGCCCCCAGAGTGAAATACAGCCTTTACAATGTGGACCTCGAGAAGCTGGGCAAACCGGCCCAGGGTTCCAACCGGCCTCGCGAGACCGCTCCGCCTGCGCCATCCTGAGGAATCAGGACGCAGGTAGGAGTGGAGGGCTGACTGAGAGATCCTTCCGCAAGAGCCTACCCAGAACCATATAATCCACGCCATGAGCACCTTACCGGACCCTCGTCTCTCCGCTGCGATACTGGCCGCAAGGTTGGCCCGGTTCACGAGCAGGAAGCTGAAGACCGGCGGAGGCTCGACGATGCCAGGGGTGGTGGCGCGCAGGGTGGACCCGAGAGTATTGACCAAACTCTCGCGACGGCTGCGGCTCGGGTCGGCGGCGATTACGGGTACCAACGGCAAGACGACAACGACCAGGATGGTCTCCAAAATACTCCAGACCGCCGGTGTCCGTGCCGTAAACAATTCGACGGGGGCGAACCTGGTTACCGGTGTGACCGCCGCCCTCGTCTCGGACTCGGGGCTGGCCGGGACGCCTCTCTCGGAGATGGGGCTCTTCGAGGTGGACGAGGCGAGCGTGCCGAAGGTGGCCGCGGAGGCGGAGATCGAGATCCTCGCGGTCCTGAACCTGTTCAGGGATCAGCTCGACCGCTACGGGGAGCTTGCCTACACAGGAAAGGTCATAGCCTCGGCCTTCGGGGACCTGCCGCGGAGCGGCACGGTGGTCCTGAACGCGGACGACCCTCTCGTCGCGAGCCTCGGGCGTTCTGCCGGGAGACCCGTCTACTACGGCGTGGACGAACCTTCTCTGGACACCGGGCGTCTGCAGCACGTCGCTGACTCCAAAGACTGCCCCGTGTGCGGAACGGCACTCGTCTACGAGGCCGTGTACATGGGGCATGTTGGCCTCTACGACTGCCGGCGCTGTGACTTCTCGCGGCCGGAGCCAGCATACCGCGCGAGCAGGGTGCGGCTCGAAGGAGCTAAAGGCTCAGAGTTCCAGCTCTCGACCCCGAAGGGCGAGGCTGACGTGAGGATAGAACTCCCCGGTCTCTACAACGTCTACAACGCCCTCGCCGCTGCCACGGTGGCCGGGGAGGCAGGGGTCGGGCTCGCGGAGATCTCCTGCGGCCTCAGGGAGTTCGGGGGGGCTTTCGGAAGAGTCGAGCGGGTAAAGGCTGGGGACAGAGAGGCTTTCCTGCTGCTCATAAAGAACCCCGTCGGATTCAACGAGATCCTACGCACCTTCGTCACCGGCGCAGATGCCCGCAACGTCCTGATCGCCATAAACGACAACGATGCCGACGGCCGCGATGTCTCGTGGCTCTGGGATGTGGATTTCGAGATGCTCGCCGACGCGAGGGAGGAGGGCAAAACGGATGCCGCCCCTTTCACCGTCAGCGGCATCAGGGCCGAAGACATGGCCGTGCGGCTCAAGTACGCGGAGCTTCCCGTTGGCCCCGTCATCCCCGACCGCGCAGAGGCCATAAAGTCTGCGCTCGCGGCCACCCCCCCAGGCGAGACGCTCTACGTGCTGCCCACATACACGGCCATGCTGGAGATCCGGCATACCCTGAGCGAGATGGGCTACACGCATCCTTTCTGGGAGGATCGGTGAAGGGTTTGTGCGCATCGCCCACAGAGACCGCCGAGTCGGTGGGGGGTATGATTACAGAGGGCCTCTCTACGCCCGGTGGAGATGAGGAGTAGGTGAAGTGAGCGAAGACTTTGACATAGCTCTACGGAGCATTCTCGGCCAACTGGTAGAGGCACGGGAAGATCAGAGCGACGCTGAAAAGCGGCTCCACGACTACAGGGCAGCCGAGACGCCTCCCGAAATCCCCAATGAGTTCGAGGACGTGGATGCGTTCCTCGACTACCACCACCGCAGGCAGAGCTACGAGAACCTTCTCAGGCAGCACGAGAACGCCCTGAAGATGGCAAAAAGGGAGTACACGGATGCTGCCGAGCAACTGCTTGTTTTCCTGCCCGATGGTGTGCCTTTACGTTACACCTATGAAGGCGAGCGGAGCGGGTTGTTTGGGGCGGAGTACGTCATCGTGCGCAAGCAGGGTGAAATCGTCATTCAGAGTCCCAGCAGGGCGACTAGCTAGCTGCAAGGGGGCTGAGCTGAACGCCGAGCGTCCACAAGGCATCCATACGGAGATGATCTGTGGGCCAATCCTCTAAACGATGCTATTCAGGGGGTGTCGTCTAGGAGATGAGCATCTTTCCCACCACGATCCTCATGGCTACCGACGGCTCAGAGGAAGCCCAACTCGCTGCGAAGACTGCCGCCGACCTGGCCAAGAGTACGAATTCGGAACTGCACCTCATCTATGTAGGATACATGCCAAGCATTTTCTACGAATCTCCTGGGACCATGGCGCTGGACCGGGATCTGCAAAGCAGGATGGAAGAAAGGGCCGAGGAAGCAGCCAGCACCAAACTCGAGCAGCAAGTGCAGAAGATAAGGGATGCGGGCATAGAGGTAGCGGCAATTCACACGAGGGTGGGATTCCCCGACGCGGAGATAGTAGAGCTGGCAAGCAAGTTGAGTGCCGGGCTAATAGTTGTGGGTAGCCGCGGCCTTGGACCGTTGAGGAGGGCCTTGATGGGCAGCGTCTCGGATTCGGTCGTCAGACATGCTCACTGCCCCGTATTGGTGGTGCGTCAGGAGAAGATACCTCGTGGGGGACTACCCTAACACGGTCTCCTTCTCGGGCATCTCTCCTGTTAAAATTCCTTCTCTAACTCCTCTAACACTACCCAATACTCGGCTACTCCTAACAGACTGCGAAAGCGGCTGAGTCAGCTAGATGAAGAGCGCCGCCGCATCTACACTGCGTTGCGGCTAAGGGCCATCATCTACAGCGATAGACGCATCGATATCGCCGGGCACCCCGCCGCCGGTGGCTTCTTTGCGGCCAGCGGAGGAGACCCGTCAGCTGGTCGAGCGTATAATCTAGGACCCGAGAGGGTAAAATGGCGCCAGGACTGGCGTGCGCGGTTTGAACGCCTCCTGTCGAAAGACGCAGTGAAAGGGAGGTGTCATGCGACGGATCAGGCTCACCATCCACCACCTCTACGCCGACATGATGAACCTCTACGGGGACAGGGGAAATGTTATCTCCATCAAGAAGCGCTGCCAGTGGCGGGGCATTCCCGTGGAGGTCGTCGACGTCGGGCTCGGAGAGAGGATAGAGCCGACCGGCTGCGACCTCTTCCTCTTCGGCGGCGGCCAGGACAGGGAACAGGCGCTGCTTGCAGAGGACCTCTCTGGCTCCAAGGGCGCGGATCTGAGGGCCATCGTGGCGGGTGGCGGCGTTGTCCTCGGGGTGTGCGGTGGCTACCAGCTCATGGGTCACTCCTACGAGACGCCCGAGGGCGAGAAGCTTCCTGGCGTCGGCATTTTCGACCTGCACACGGAGCCCAGGAAAGCTGACGAGGAGCGCCTGATCGGGAATGTGCTGGTCCGCGTCCGGGCCCCCGAGACACGCGAGATAGTCGGATTCGAGAACCACGGCGGACGCACCTACCTCGGCGAAGACGTGAAGCCCCTCGGCGAGGTAGTTGTGGGTTACGGCAACAACGGCAAAGATGGCACCGAGGGTGCACGCAGGCTGAACGCCTACGGTACCTATCTGCACGGCTCCTTGCTCCCCAAGAACCCCTGGCTGACAGACCAGCTCATCCTTGGCGCCCTGCGCCAGACGGACGAAAGCTTCGAGCTCGAACCCCTCGACGATACGACGGAGGGCCGTGCTTTCTCGTCGGTGGCCGGCCGCGTGGCCGGCAGGCGGTAGGGTCAGAAGCTCTCTACCGAGGGCCGCAGATCCATCTCCAGCGTCCAGGCCGTACGGTCCTGCGAGTGGAGTTGCCAGTAGGTTTCGGCGATGGCGTCGGGGGAAAGCATGGTGTGCTCCTCACGGTCGGGCATCATCTCCTGGATCCTTGGTGTGTTTATCTGGCCGTCTATGATGACGTGCGAGACGTGTATCCCCTGTGGCCCGAACTCCCGCGCCATGGACTGAGCCAGCGCCCTCAAGCCGAACTTTCCGACCGCGAGTGCCGAGAACCTCGCCTTGCCGCGTAGTGCCGCTGAGGCGCCCGTTAGCAGGATGGTGCCGTGCCCCGCCTCGACCATCGCCGGCAGTACCTCGCGAGCGGCGTAGAATGCCCCGGCGTTCTTTATGCCACTCACAAATGCCCCTACGCTCACGGTCGTTGCCGTAAAATGAGCAAGGTGTGGCGGGCTAGTCGTCGCCGCCGCGCCATTGATAAGTTGGAGACAACACTGCTCGACGAGCACGGTGATAGGTTTTCTATAGCTCCCTGGAATTCGATAGAATGTATACACAGAAAGTGACGACCTTGACGATGGTAACAGTCCAATAGACGAGCCTAAGACCAAGGATGTGCGGAGTAGGTTACTCCGCCAATGGGAAACAGCTCACTCGTAATGAGATTAGGTCAGCGGTTCGAGTCCGCTCGTCGGCTCCTCCGTGTAGCGCCGCTTCCCGTGAGCGTCCAATGCTCACATGCAGAGAGCTGCTAAGAAGCAGCCGAACGTCCCATTAGCGCTGCGCACAACATTGTGGCAAAGGGTGCCGAATAGAGCAGGTACTTTCGCCTCCCCTGCTTCAGCGCCCATACCGCTGCTGGCAGATAGTAGGAGAGCAACAGAAGTGCTGCCGCGCGTTCGGCCCCTGGGCCACCGCTGTCCTCCGGATCTGACGCGTCGGCGACGTTGCCTGTAATCTGGAGGCGCTGGTACGCCAGCGTAACACCGGTCGTCAAGGCTAGCCAGCCAGCGAAGTTCAGCAGCGGGACGCCACGCTT
>DASSCV010000374.1:0-12024 GCA_035697505.1 Rubrobacter sp. | reverse complement strand
TTCCAACTTCACGAACGCCCAGATCGAGGCGAAGACGTGATTGCCCTGCGTTCTGATGGTCTTGGTTGGTGAGTTTGCCAGTGAGGCATTGGACTTCAACGACTTATGGTACTCCTCCACTTTCCACCGTCTTTGGTAGATCGTGGTCAACCGCTCGTAGTCGAGGGTCACGTCGCTACTAACCAGATACACAATACCCACCGTGCCATCCTCGTTTTTGAAGATTTGCTTTACCAAAAGCAAAGGGAACTCCACCTGCTCCAGGTAGACTTCTCGCGTGCTATTCGGCTCTAGTTGGAGACCCGCAACTCGCTCGTATACTCCCCGCCGTTTGTCTTCGGCCGAGAGAGCCACCTTGCGGTTTGATTTGAGCGGCATGATGAACTCCTTGTCCAGATCCTCCTTTATGTAGCCCATGTTTTCCGAGGAGGAGTACCATACGTCGCTCAGGACATAGCGGAACTCGATCCGGTTGCCTTGGCAAGCCCAGAGCATCAGGCGGTAGTGCTCGTTCTTGGTCCGTGGGCTCTTCCTGTGCCACTTCTTCCGCTTCTCGTTAAAGACCCATTCGGTTTTCTTGACCATCTCGAAGGCTACCGGGATAGAGACATCGTCTATCTGGTAGAGGGCACTCAGGAGATTGAGACCCTTGACACTCCGTCCCTGGCTATGGTCGTAGTGCCAGCAGATCAGTTCGCTTTCATCGGTGTAGGGCTTCTCCTCGATGGTGTCGTCGATGATCAGTACGCCATCCTCGCCTTGGAGGTGGCGCACCATCGGCTTGACCAGGTGCCACAGCGCGGCTGAATCGAACTCTTCGGAGGCGAGAAAGCGGGTGATCCTATCGTGAGATATGGCTCCGCCGGTCATCGCCGAGAGACCGGTGGCGGTAGTGTGGCTGAAGGCGCTCAACAGATAATCGCTATAGAGTTCGAGAAGCTCTGTGTTCATGGTGTCCCAACTCTACACTCTGGCTCCTGCGTAAGGTGAGTTTGGTAAGATGCAAACAGTGTCCTACTACATCCTGATACGCGTGTGCGGTCTTGCAGGACCTTCTACGGAGAGAGGCGACATTGGTGGGTGGCGAGCGTGAGCGTTTGGGGCTTGTCTGGATAGATTGCTCGTATCCCGTTGTGGCCGCCGGTCTCAAGGAGGCGCTGGAAGGACGGGCGCGGGTACACCTTGGACAGACCGCTCCTGCGGACGCCGAGGTTCCCTGTTGCGCCGTATTCGACACGAGTGGCGACGAGAGCATCCCCGAAGGCCTAGAACGCATCCGGGGGGTCGACCCCGACATCTCCATTCTGGTCTTCGGCCTGCACGTGGATCTGCCGCTCGCCCGGGCCGCCCTGCGCCACGGAGCCAGGGGGTTCATCCACGCCGGGATGGAGTTGGATCAGATAGCCCGCGCTGTGGAGGTGGCCCACGAGGGCGAGATCGTTGCCCCCAGGAAGCTCCTCGAGTGCCTCATATTGAACGATGACCCCACGGATCTCGACGCGCTCACCATCCGCCAGCGGGAGATACTGCAACTCGTCGCCCAGGGACTCAGCAACGCACAGATCGCCAAGAACCTCTTCCTCTCCGAGTCGACGGTAAAGCAACACCTGCGCGCCACCTACAAGGTCCTCGGCGTGAGTGACCGTAAGGAAGCCGCGAGGCTAATTAACGGCCGCTAGGTTTACAAGGAGGGTCAAACCTCTTTGCAAGCATTTCAGCAAGTCAGCACTACTTTGGCTTTTTGGTGTCGGTTCGCCGCCCGTGCTCGTGATACTATACGTGCCCCTCCCGATGGAGGGGCAAGCACCCGAAGGGGGAGAACAGGCCCTGAGGGAAGAAGGCTCGCCAGGAACGGAAGGACGGAGGACAGTGGTCAGCAAGACGCAGAGCCTGCGCTGGCTGGAGAACTTGAAGCGATCGCAGAGGCTGACCGCCCGCGAGGAGCGCCGCAAGGAGGAGGTCATGGAGATATTCCGCGAGCTCTACGACATCTCCCTGCGGCACGAGGACCCATCCATGTTCCCGCCCTGGCGTCCGTCCTGGTGAGAGGCTTCAGGAGAGCAAGACACCCCGCTCGCCATAGATAGTCATCCTATGGAGCGAGCCCTGACAGGCAAGGTGGCGGTCGTCACCGGAGCTTCGAGCGGCATCGGAGAGGCGACGGCCAGGGAGCTAGCGTTGCGCGGCGCTTCTGTCGTGCTCGCCTCCAGGGCTGTGGACAAGCTCGAAGCGCTGCAGCGTAAGATCTCGGCCTCCGGCGGCGTGGCGCTGGTCGTCGAGACCGATGTTTCGGACAGGGGCTCGGTCGAGGCGATGGTCGGGCGGGCAGTCGGGGAGCTAGGATCCCTGGACGTAGTGATCAACAATGCCGGGCTGGGACTCTCGGGGAGGATCGCCGAGGTGCGGACCGAGGACGTGCGGCACGTGTTCGAGGTCAACGTCATAGGCCCGCTGACGTGCATCCAGTCAGCCTTGCCGTACATGGGGAAGGGGGGGCGCATAATCAATGTGTCGTCCGTGGTCGGCAGGCGGGCAATCCCCAAGGTCGGCGCCTACTGCGCGAGCAAATTCGCCCTCAACGCTCTCTCCGACGCGCTCAGGGTGGAGGTCGCCGATAGGGGTATCTCCGTCACCAGTGTCTATCCCGGGACGACCCACACGTCCTTCAGGGAGAACTCGAGACGCACGAGGGACGAGAGGCGCGGCTGGCGCCCGAAGGGCGTTACGTCAGAGAGAGTCGCAGAGAGGATAGCGGACGCGGCCGAAAAAGGTCCCCGCGACGTCTACGTGGCGATCCCGGATCGGCTCTTCGTCGCCGGTGTTACGCTCTTCCCTGGGCTCGCAGACCGCGTTCTCAGGGTCTGGGCGAAGGATTAGAGTCTTGGGCTTCGAGGAGAGCGCGCTCGCCCGTCTGCGCCGCTACCGCGAAGAGGCTGACGTATCACTCGAGCTCATTCAGGAAGCGGAAGCTATGGCCCAGCACTTCTCCTCGCGCCTCTCGGCGGGGCTCGAGTATACTGCGGTACTGGGGCGCCAGGCCGGGTTCGAGATAGAGACCACCTACGCCGGCGGGGCGCTCGACCTTCGTGCCGTGGCGGGGCCAGGCCGTGATGCCGGCGTCTCGTTCGGGGTCGTGCCTGGCGCGGCGGCCGAGACCGATGAGGACCTCATGCACGAAGAGTTGAGCCGGTACAGCCTGGAGCCTTCGGGCTACTCGGGTCGCATCCTAGGCTGGTCGGCGGAGGCCGGAGATGTACCCTGCCAGACCTTCGCTGTTTACCGCGACGGCGTTTGGAAGACCAGGGGGCTCTTCGTGACCCGTGCGCGCGGGCGGGTCGACGATCCCGACGCCGTGTTGAACGGCTTCTGCCTCAGGATCCTGGGACGCCTGATCGACCTTGCCTCCCTCTCCGGGGGCGCTGGCAGACGCTGGACTGACGAGCCTTACGCGCTCAGGGACCTCCTCGAAGGCCGGCGTGCCCCGACGGCACTGCGCTGGCCGAGATAACTCATCATAGCTTTCGCAGCCTCACCCCGACGACAGACTGACGGCGTGATTCACAGAAGCTTTGGGCTTCTGTGAATCGATCTAGAGCACGGTGCGGACGGTCTCGCCGACGGTCGGGGTGTGGATCTTGTGGTTCGGGGCGAGCCTGAAGGCCAGGTCGCTTATCCTGCGCCTGGAGCCGTGTATCAGGATGATCTGGCGGGGCATGAGTTTCTCGGTGATGCCAAGCAACTCGTCCTGGGTGCAGTGCGCGGCGAAGCTGACCCGCTCGACCCTCCACTGCTCCTCTTCGCCCTCGGCGCGGTGTGTACCGTAGGATGAGGCGGCATTGGATGGCAGGATAACAGCGTTCTCCGAACTTTTCTCCAGCCGCTTGCGGTAGAAAGCGCTCGCCCCGCCCTGCATCGTTACCGGGGAGGCGATGATGGCGCAGGGGTTCGAAAGGATACGCTCACGCGCCCTGTCGTCGTTGGCGACGGCCCTGATGTTCTCTGAGAAGAAGATCTCACGCGGGTCGCCGTGCTGGAGGTAGGGCTTCATATACCCGAGTTGCTCGGCGTAGAGCCTCTCCGAGGTCGTCACCACGGAACCGTCAACGTAGATAAAGACTTCTCTGTCCAGGCCGTACTCCCTGCCGTAGTGCTTGATGCCGAGAATGATCTCCTGCGCCTGCCCGAGGGCGTAGGTGGGGATCAAGACCGTCCCGCCTCGCTCCAGCGTCGTGTCGTTTATGACCTCGACCATCGTCCTGATCGACTCGGAGAACGGTTGTGGCTTCTGGTCGGCCAGCGTCGCCTCCATGATGAGGAGATCTATATCCCTGACCTCGGGAAGTCGGGCCGAGGGGATGGAGAAGTGGTCTTCCATGCAGATATCGCCGGTGTGGAAGACTGTCGCTTCTCCTGAGGAGAAGAGAACGCTCGCAGCCCCCAGAATATGGCCGCTCTCGGTCAGGGTGACCTTGGCCCCCCCGACATCTAGCGGCTTGCCGAAGGGTACAGGGACCAGCCGCTTCCGGACCTCATGGACGGGTGCGCCTCCTGGCAGCCCGCCGCCCATCGCCGCGTGATCGTTGAGCGCGCTGACTATGAGCTTCGCCGAAGGGGGCGTACAGTAGATCGGCATCTTGGGCCGGTCTCGCACCAGCAGGGGCAGCGCCCCGCAATGGTCCAGGTGCGCATGCGTTACAATGGCCGCGTCGAGCCCATCAAGCCCGCCGAAGTCGGGCGTTACGGGGCCGCGTCCGTCCGGTTTGATGCCAGCGTCAACCAGAATCCTCGTCTTGCCGAAGTCGAGTAGGTGGCTGCTGCCACCGACCTCACCAGCCCCCCCCAGGGCGCGGAAGGACAGCGTTGGCCTTGGCTTGGCATAGCCGCCGACCCTTGGGGGCGCGGCGCTACGCGCCTGCCTATCTGACTTTCTCCGCCGGCCCGCTGGAGAAGGGTCCTTGTCGTCGGGGTCTTCCTCCGAGGTCCTGTGGCCCTGTTCCCCTGGGCTGCGCAAGTCGGCGTGCGACTGGAGCACCTTGCCCATGAACTCCATCAGGCGGGCGGCCTGCGCGGTGCTTTCCAGCGAAGCTGGCAGGGCCGCGACCTCGTTCTTTATAGCCCGCACCAGGAGCTCTCCGAAGCCTCGGTCGGTAAAGCGGGCGTCCTGCAGGGCGTTCCTTATCCTGTCACGCTCCTCGACCACGCGCCCAAGCTCCTCGTGCAACTCCTCGACGCGCTCGGCCGCCCTGGAGTAGGCCGAGCGCTCGCCTTCGAGCGCCTTCTCGAGCTGGGCGCTGCGCCTTTCGAGGGTCTCGATGCGCTCGTCGAGCTGGCCCCGCAGGTCCAACGCCGAGGCTGCCCTCTCCTCTGCTTTCCTGACCAGCTCGGAGGTGTCCGTGCGTTCGCCAGTAAGGATCTCGACCTCTACGGCGAGGGCGGCGGCCCTCTCTTTGGCGGCCCTGGCTCCGAAAGAGAGCCGCTCGTTGTCCTGCTTCAGGCGCTCCAGTTCGGCTTCCAGATCCCTGGCACGCGCATCCTCGGAGGCCCGCTTCTCGGCCTCGCCTCTCTCCTCCCGCCAGGCGGCCACGAGCGCTCCGACGACGCCCTCTTCGGGCTCCTCTTCCGCGCTGAGGGCGGCCAGCAGCAAGCCCTCGGTGGTGTGGGCCTGCTTGAGTTCTTCCAGTCTCTCCGGGGAGTAACCTTCAAGGGCTTCGAAGGTCTCGGGTGGGATCTGCTCCTGGATGGCTGTGCGGAACGCCCCCCAGGCAGCCGCGTCGTGGGAGATCCTGCGCGCGATGCCCCGCAGCAGCGGCGCGCCACCGCCTGATTTGCGCGTCAGGGCGTCGGCCTGTATGCCCCTTGGAAGAAGGATCTCTTCGAGGGCAGGCACGTTCCTGCAGATCTCGGCGAGCGCGCGCCTGGTGTCGAGCCTCCCGAGACGCCGCAGGAGCAACTCCTCGGGTAGATCCTCGGGCGGTAGCCTGTCGAGCAGGGGTTCATCGGCGATCCCCTCTGAGGCTCCGGCCTCAGTTTCTCCGTCTTTGGGTATGGGATCTGACATGGTGACTCCCTCCACGAATATGAATGTCATATGGTCTCTTCATGCTCCATGATTTTATCACGGCCCTTCTGAGCCCCCGCCGGATTCGGAACTCGTATAGACTCCAGGCATGGAAAACGACCAGGCACATGAGAGCGTCAGGATCCGGGCGAACTCCCCCGGAGAGTTTCCCATCCTTGTGGTCGAGCTTCCTTCGGGCGGGCTACGGGCAGTCTACTTCGAGACCGGCTACGACCTAGGGCGTGCCAAGACCGTCGAGGAGGACTGGCTCCTGGAGAACGCCGTCGGACGCCACAGCTTCATCGAGGTAGATCCTCCCGTGGAGACGCCAGCGGAGTCCCTCGGAGACTACGTGAGGCGGGAACTCCTCTAGATAGGGGCGGGGTTGAAACCCGCCCCTACTCTTGGCTTCCTGATCCCTGGGGCCCGTTCGTGCCCAACCCTACGCCGTCACCAGATCCACTACTGCCCTGACCACTATTGCCCTGACCGCTACTACCTTGACCGCTACTGCCCTGACCACTACTGCCTTGACTACTGCTGTCTGTTCCACTGTTATCCTGAGTGCCATCGTTGCTTTGTGGTCTATCGGCCGGTTGTCTGTCGGCGGGTTTCGCGTCGGTATTCCCTTCGTCCTGGCCCCCCTGTTCGGAGCCTTGCGATGGTTCTGAGTTGCTCGATGAGGCATCGGGGGACGCCGTTGTAGCGGGAGGGGGACCTGCGCTGTAGAAGAGGCTCACGGTGGAGCCTGGATCCAGCAACGCGCCGACCCTTGGGTCCGTCGCGAGCGCGGTGCCTGCCGGCTCGTCACCCTCGACCTCGATGGGGGTGGAGTTCAGCCCCGCGTTGGAGAGTGCCGTCTGTGCCGCCGCCACGCTCAGGCCGTAGACCTCAGGGACTTCGACCTGCTCCGGACCCAGGCTGACGGCGACGGCGACCGCGGTTCCGGGCTCCACGTTCTCCCCTCCTGAGGGGTTCTGGAAGTAGATACTGCCCTGTGCAACGTCACTGTTGTAGTCCCGGCTAAGGGTACCCAAACTCAGGCCTGCTCCCTGGAGTACAGAATCCGCCTGCGCCGGGGTTTTCCCGTACAGCCGCGGGACCGGCACGCTCGAAGGGCCTGTACCGACGGTGATGGTCACCCCTGATCCCACCTCGGCTCGCGTACCGCCCGATGGATCCTGGCCCATGACCCGGTTCTGGTCATCGAAGGAGCTCTCCCGCTCGTCGACCTGGACCTCGAAGCCGGCGTCCTTCAGTACTCGCTCCGCCTCAGCGCGCCCCGATCCCACCACGTCGGGCACATCCGACACCCGCGTCCCGACGACGTCGACCGAGATCGTCGAGCCTTTCTCCGCCTTTCCAGTGCCGGGATTCTGGCCGAGTATGGTGTCGACGGGTCTCTCGCCGGAGACGCTCTTTGCGACCTCGACCTCGAAATCGTTCCCTACCTTCTTGCGGGCGCCATCCAGGCTCATGCCAACCAGATCTGGGACGCCTATCTGCGGCGCCGCATTGCCGTCCAGCCGGTCCTGAAGAAGGAAGTACCCGGTCCAGGTGAGTGCAGCGAGGAGCAGGAGCGCGAGGATGGCGAGCAGTACTGGCGCAGACCTCCTACGCCGCACCTTGTTGCGGCCAGTCCTTTGCGGAGGTGGGGGCTTGAGGCGCGTGGTCGCGGCAGCAGCGTGGGGCACCATCTCCGTCGTCGTTCCGGAGGGGTCGAGCCCGGCACAGACGCGCTCGAGGTCTTCTATGAGTTCCGCGTCGCTGGCGTAGCGGTCTTCGGGGTTCTTGGCGAGCAACCTGAGCGTTATGGCGTTTATCCCGTCTGGCACCTTAGGGTTGAGTTCCTTCGGCTGACGCAGGTGACCGTTGACGTGCTTCATCGCGATCCCCAGGGGGGTCTCAGCGTCGAAGGGAAGTTCGCCTGTGAGCATCTCGTAGAGGACTACCCCGAGCGAGTAGAGGTCGCTCGCCGGACCGACAGGCTCGCCCATCGCCTGCTCGGGCGAGATGTAGTGGGCCGTACCCAGGATGTGGCCTGTCCTCGTCATGGTCGAAGACGCCGCCGCCCGGGCTATGCCGAAGTCCGTGACCTTTACGTCTCCGAGACCTGTGATCAGGATGTTGTGGGGCTTTATGTCGCGGTGGATGACGTCGCGCTCGTGCGCGGCCCTCAAGGCCTCGGCCATCTGGAGCGCCACGGCCGCCGCCGTGCGGGCGGGGAGCGCGCCGCGCTTGACGATGCGGTTCTTCAGGGTGCCCCCTGGCAGATACTCCATCGCGATGTAGTAAGTCCCGTCCTCGGACTCGCCCCTGTCGAAGATAGAGACTATGTTCGGGTGCGAGAGGGCTGCGGCGCTCTGGGCCTCACGCTTGAAGCGCTCGACGAACTCCTCGTCGCTGGCGTAGCGGCTGCTCATCACCTTGAGGGCCACTTCCCTGTCCAGGGTGTCGTCGTGTGCCAGGTATACGTCGGCCATGCCACCGCTGCCCAGCGACTTCACAAGCCGATAACGATTGTCTACGAGCTGCTGCACGGACCTAGATTATAGACGCGAGTGCGGACAACGTTCAGACTCCGTCCTCGAGGTGGGCTTTCATCAGGCGGGCCGCCAAGGGCATGGCGCTCCTATCGGCCCTTCCGCCGTTCTCGATCATCACGCACATGGCGATCTCCGGGTCGTCGGCCGGGGCGAAGGTGACCCACCAGGAATGCGGGAGCCCGTTGCCCGACTCGGCGGTCCCCGTCTTCCCCGCTACCCTCATGCCTGGTATCTCGGCCTCGGCAAACCCTCCCTGGATGATGACCTCCTGCATCATCTCGTTGAGCGTGTTGGCCGTACTTGGTGGGAGCGCCTGCCGGCGGACGCTGGGGGTTGGTTTGTCGAGGATGATGCCGTCGGGGGAGCGGACCTCGCGCACTATGCGAGGCTCCATGAGCTCGCCGTCGTTGGCGACGGCCCCTGCCACGAGCGCCATCTCGAAGGCGTTGGTCTGCACCTCGCCCTGGCCGAAGGCCGTCTGGGCCAGGGTGCCCGTGGTCCATTGCTCGGGCGGGAGGCTGTTGACGCTGCTCCCGGAGACGGGTAGTGGGAAGTCATCGTAGGGGTCCCCAAAGCCGAAGTTCAGGGCCATCTGCGTGAGGGCATCAGCCCCCACGATTTCGACCGCGATCCTGGCGAAGATCACGTTGATGGAGTAGGCGAGCGCCCGCGTGAACGTTACCTCCCCGTAGTCCTTGCCCTCGAAGTTTCGGACGGTATAGCCCGGTAACTCGTAGACCCCGCTGTCGAAGAAGTGCTGCTGCGGGCTGACTCCTTGCTCCAGTGCTGCCGCGGTCGTAATCACCTTGAAGACCGAACCAGGCGGGTAGAGGCTCTGGGTCGCGCGGTCGACGAGGGGGGCGCCCTGGGCGCTGGCGAGATCGGGATAGTTCTCGTCTACGTCGTTGGGGTCGAAGGATGGGGATGTGGCCATGGCGAGGATCTCCCCGGTCTTGGGGTTCAAGGCGACCACGGCGCCCCTGCCCGTGGAGCTCGCTGAGAGCTCCTGATAGGCGAGTTCCTGTAGTCCTGGGTCGAGGGTGAGGACCACGTTGTTGCCAGGTTGGGGGCCTCCCGTGGCGCGGTTGATCAGGTCGTCCAGGGTCTCCGGTTCCCCTGCCACGCTGGAGAGATCCGAGTTCTTGCCGATCTCTATGCCTGTCGCCCCGTAACGGGTGCTCCAGTAGCCGACCACGTTTGCGAACGGCTCGCCCAGAGGATAGACGCGGTCGTAGACGGGGCCTGTCGGGGTGCCTCGTTTGACGCTCTTGGCCAGCACGGTCTCGCCGTCGCCGGCCAGGATCAAACCCCGTGGCGATGAGACGCTGCGCTGGGTCTGAAACCCGTTCTCGGGGTTGTTGGCCAGCGCCTCCCTGGAGTAGACCTGCCAGTAGACGAGCATAATCACGATCCCGACGAACCCTGCCACGAACAGGTAGAAGGTACGCCTGAGGTGGGCGTTCATGGAGCCCCCCACGGATCATCCCTGTAAGCAAGCCCCTCGGCCTCGCGCTTCCCTGCCCTCTCCGAGACGAGCAGGAGGAGGCCAGTGAGTATGAAGTTGCCTACGACGGAGGAGCCGCCGTAGGAGACGAAGGGCAGCGTGATCCCCGTTAGGGGTATGGCCTTGGTTACTCCGCCCACGATAATGAGGGTCTGGAGGGCGAACATCGCCGTGAGCCCGTAGGCCAGGAGCTTGGATGCATCATCCTCAGCGAGCAGGGCGATCTTGATCCCCCTGTAGGTGAAGGCCAGGAAGGCGAGCAAGACCGCCGTCGCCCCAAGCAGGCCAAGCTCGCTGGCTATCGCGGAGAAGACGAAGTCCGTCTCGACCTCGGGGATGGTCTGGGCGAAGCCGGCCCCCAGACCTGTACCGAGCAGCCCGCCGTCCGCGATGTTGAAGATGCTCTGGAGGATCTGGAATCCCGTCCCGTCAGGGTCCCTCCACGGGTCAATCCAGCTCTGCACCCGCAGCTGCACGTGCTCGAAGAGGAGGAAGGTAACAAAAGAGCCCAAAGAGAAGAGGA
This sequence comes from Rubrobacter sp., assembly GCA_035697505.1. Lineage (GTDB taxonomy): Bacteria > Actinomycetota > Rubrobacteria > Rubrobacterales > Rubrobacteraceae > Rubrobacter_D. The sequence continues at coordinate 1,393 of DASSCV010000374.1, read as the reverse complement.
CCGCCCCGAGCAGCACGTAGGCGGTGCGGCCCGTCGCGGCGTAGAGCATCAAAAGTGGAACGGCGAAAAAGAGCAGGCTCGACCCAAGGTCCTTCTCGAAGACGAGGAGGCCCAGGGAGGCGGCCCAGACGAGGGCTACGGGTCCGAAGTACTTTATGGCAGGAAGCTGGATACCGAGGAAGCTGCGGCTCGTGGCCGCCATCACGTCTCGCTTCTCGGCCAGGTACCCGGCGAAGAAGACCACGAGGGCAATGCGGGCAAACTCCGAGGGCTGGAAGTTGACCGGCCCGAGGTCAACCCACAGCCGCGCCCCGTTGACAGCGTAACCGAGGGGTGTGAACGTCGAGGCGATCAGGAAGACCGCCGCGATGGCGAGCAGGTATTTGTAGTCGAAGATGCGGTCGTAGTTGCGGAAGAACAGCACTAGCAAGAACATGGCGCCGCTCCCTATAAGGATCCAGACCGCCTGTGTCAGGGCGAGCTTCTGTGACCCCTCCACGTTGTATGTCAGGCGGAAGATCATGACGAGCCCGAGCCCCGTCAACAGCGTGACTATCGGCACCAGTAGCACGTCGGAGTGGGGCAAGAGAAGCCTGACCCCGAGGTAGAGCGCGAAGAGGGTTCCCGCGTAGTACGCGCCGTAGACGAGGGGCGGGCTCGCCGCTTCCTGGACGAAGATGAGGGTCGCGAAACCTAGAGTGGTGACGAGCAGTGCCAGGATCATGGGCGTGAAGGCGCGCTGGGTCACCCTAGTTACCCAGGTCCTCGAGGACCCGCTCTGCCTGGTCCCTGGTGTAGAGCTTATGGGTCTCTATTGGTTTCTGGTAGGGATCTTTGATCTCCGACTCCGTTAGGCCTGGCCTGCGCCACTCCTGATTGAGTTCGATGCCGAAGGGAGCGTAGGGCAGACCCTGGTAGGCCACCACCTCACCCTCATCGAACTCGAAGAAGTACCTGCTCGACCCCCAGAGGTAGACCGGCGTCAAGGCGGCGACGAGGACCAGGACGATCGCCAACCCACGCACGAGCTTTCCCAGACCCTTCCAGAAACCAGAACGCTTCCGGCGCGCGGCCCTCCTGGTAGGCCGCCGGGGGCGGCTCGGGGCGGTCTTGCCCCTGGATGGCGTACGGGCGTCCATGTCCTTTACTGAAGGTTCCGCGGCGAGCAGCTCGCTGATGCCGCTGGAGCGTCTCTCGGGCCTCTCTCGTGCGTCCTCCGCCGGCTGCTCCTTTACGTCAACGACGACGATGGTGATGTTGTCGTTGCCGCCGGCGTCCAGGGCGGCGGAGAGCAGGACGCGCGCCGCCCTCTCCGGGTCGTCTGGGGAGTCGGCCAGAATCTCCGAGATCCCTGCCTCCGAGACCATATCCGAGAGCCCGTCAGAACAGAGCA
>DASSCV010000373.1:0-16703 GCA_035697505.1 Rubrobacter sp. | reverse complement strand
GTAGAGGTAGTCGGGCACGTCCCTGCGCAGCTTGGCGACCGTGCCGTGTATGTCCTCGGAGCGGAAGACGATCTTGTCTCCCCTCCTGCTCCACGCAGCGGGGTCGTGCAACCACTGCTGCACCAGTTCCTCGCGAACCCGGTCGTGGCGGCTCCGCCCGTACTCATCCATGGTGACGATCCGGCACCAGTCAGGCAGGGGGCCGGAGGCGTGCTCTGAGATTATCTCCCGTAGCACTGATGAGGAGAGCTCGAGCACGTCGAGTGGCTCCTCGCGCTCCTGGCGTAGTCGCGGTAGCATCCACCTCAGGTACTCTCTATAGAGGGCGGTGCCGAGGTTGGTTCTGATCTGCTTCACGCGCCTTCCGAGTCTTCTCGCCTCGCCGGTGTGGTCAGGTAGCGACGCTCCGGTGTAGACGATCAAGGCCCGCTTGCGGATCTCCGAGTCGAAGGTGTCTTGCCCTGCGTTCATCGAGAGGATCACTGGAGGGTACTCTTTCATCCTGACGTGGTCGTCCTTGATGAGGGCGGCGCCGTGCTGGCCGAAGCGGGTCTTGTCCATGTCGTCGAAGACGAGCGGGTAGCGGCGGTTTTGCTCCATGAGCACGGGGACCTGGCCTTTGGTGAACCAGTCGTTGGGCGGGAATCCTTCTTTGCCAAACATGGAGAGCAGCAAGGTCTTGATGAGTTCGGACTTGCCGCAGTTGCTCTTGCCGTAGAGGAGCCCAAAGACGGGATAATCCCAGACGTCTTCTCCCCTGGCGAGCGCTGCGTTGCGCAGATCGCATACGAACGGACCTGCGTAGAACCAGCTCCAGAACATGAAGTAGTCCCGCGCGAGCTTATCTTGCTGGCCCTTGAAGAGCCGGTAGCCGCTGAAATACTCGAGCCAGGCGTGGACGTCCGTCGCGACGGCCTCAGCGGGGACGTTCAGGTCGAGCTCCTTGCCTGATAGGACCACCAGGCCCGAATCAGGGTGAATGCTCAGGTACTCCTCCGGGTTCTCCTCCTGTGTGCGGGAATTGCTCTTGACGTAACGCACGGCGCGCTGCGCTACCTGACGATCTATCTTCGCCACACCGCCCTTCGTCTCTATGGCGGAGGAGATGCCGCCGTAGCGCTTTGGTGGCCTGGAGCGGACGGCCTTATGCACGGTCGAGAGATCCGGGGGTCCGTCTTGTACGAGGATTACCTTGGGCGACTGAGAGTCCTTCCTTGCCGGGGAGAGGGCTGGGATATTGGCGGCGTCGAACTCTCCGTCGATCTGGGCCCGCTCGATGATGCTTGTGGTAGACCTGTCCCTGATCCTCTCGTAGGCTCTGTTGAAGTGCTCCCAGGCCGCCGGATCATCGTCGAAGCAGACGTAGCTCTCGTTCTGCGCCCCCGAGAAGGCCCTCTCGGAGAAGTTGGCCGAGCCCGTGATGACGCGAGTGCCAGCCTCCCCTTCCAGCAAGAATAGCTTCTCGTGGGAGATTATGTCCTGGACGACATAGAGCTTGATGGCTCCCGATTCGATCTTCTCCTTGATGAAGTCCTTGCCCCTGGTGGCGTCGATAAGTTCTTTGACCAGCAGCTCCTGGAAGTGGAGATAGGAGGCCATATCCCCGAGTATGTCCGGACGGCCGAAGACGATCTCCAACCGCTCCATCTCTTCCGCGGCCCTGTTGATGATGGAGGCGCTGCTAGAGTAGGTAAGTACCTTCAACGAAGAGTATCCTATGATGAGCTCGTCGAAAGAGCTCTTATCGAAGCCTTCGAAGCGCGCCCGGACGATGCCGAGCTTCCCCGTCTCATCCAGAAGCGCGTCCTGGAACAGAGAGTGTGCCGAAGGGTCGTTTTTCGCTGTCAACAGTCCACTCCCAACAAGCTTCGATCCCTCACGAAGCTCCAATCTTACCTTCGCAGAGCTGATCCTCTACCCAGGACGATACTACGACGCCAGCGACCACGCCACGATAGGTACCCGGCTATAAACTCATGACGTATACAGTTGGAGACGATAGAATTACCGGCATGAGTCGGGTCACCTCATACGGTATCTGCGCCCTCTGTGGCAAGCGCACTACCAAAGCGGGGATGACGCGCCACCTCAGCAGCTGTCTGGCTGAGCACGAACCTTCCCGGGGATAGGCCGCACGGCTCTTTCGTATGCGGATCGAGGACGCTTACTCTCCCCTTTTCTGGATGGATGTGGAGATGAGAGCCAACTCCACCCTCGAAGACTTGGACGACTTCTTGAGGGGAGAATGGCTGGAATGCTGCGGCCACCTCAGTGATTTCGACATCGATGGGATCACTTACACGGTCGCTTCCTCCTACGGGATGGGGCCGCTCAGTGTGTTCGCAGATCCCAACGAACGCACCATGAAGGTCAAGCTCGGCGAGATCCTGAGCAAAGGTAGCCGTTTCCAGCACACCTACGACTTCGGCACTTCCACCGAGCTGAAGCTGCGTGTGGTAGATGAGCGCGAGGGGCGCTTCGGCAGCGAGAGTGTGCGCCTCTTGAGCCAGAACGAGGCACCGGTCTGGGAGTGTGAGGTTTGCGGTGAAGACGCAAGCTGGATCTGCACCTTTTGCATGTACGAACGGCAGAACCCGTTCTATTGCGAGCTTCACGCCGAGGACCACGACTGTGACGAGCCAGAGATGCTGCTTCCCGTTGTGAACTCTCCACGCATGGGCATGTGCGGCTATACCGGGCCTGACTAACCCCTGATCCACCAGCCACGCTGCGATGGTCTCCGACATGACTTGCCGTGTAAGATTCGTGTCGAGAAACCGACGCCCCGATAGAGGAGGTTCCGGGTCGTGCGAAAAGAGGATGTGGTCTCCAGGAATCCCAAGGTGATGAATGGGGCGCTGGTATTCAAGGGCACTCGAGTGCCGGTGGAGATCCTGATCCAACACCTCGCGGCAGGGGACTCGCTGGAGGATTTCCTGGAGGGTTTTCCGACCGTGACGCGGGAGCAGGCTGTCGCATACCTGGAGATGACGCCGGAAGCAGTTGATGCGCTTGTTGCTCGATGAGGACTTGCCGAGGCAGATGACCCCTCTTCCTCACGATCATGAACATACCTCCCACTCGATGGTTACGCTTTCCTCGGCCCCTAGCACCTGCAGTTCGACGTCTGGTGCGGGGGCAGCCGCGCTCTCTGCGACCAGGGGATCGGCCAACTCGTGGGCCGGGCGCCTGGTGCCCACCTCCACATAGCTGTAGTCGAAACGTGCTAGCTCGCCGAACGTCATGCCCGAGGCCTTCGTGGACGCACCGATATGGCCGAGCGACTCTATGACCACCTCGGCGCTCATCGGGGCGCCCTGGTTAGCGACCAGAAGGGCGGGTCCCTCAGTATTCTGTACAACCACGCTAGAACGTCCCGGTGATGATTGGGCGCTGCGAGAGGCGTCGGCCGCGTTCTGCAGGAGCTCGATCAGGAACCGGCCGTGGTATTCCCGGCCGAGCAGTCGTTCGGCCCGGGCGAAGGAACACGTCGTTCGGACACTCTCCGCGGTGGCGTGCTTCGAACGCTCCACTACCTCCTGTTCAAGCCTCATGTCCAGTTTCAGGCTCGGTGAGAGGACGCTCAGCATGAGTGATAGCACGAGGATCCTCGTCTATTAGCTTCTCCTGAAACGGTTCGGCGGCTCTCGAGGAGAAGTGGGGCCCTCGTGAGGCTTTCTCTGAGTTTCTTCCACGGGACTTCGGGGAAGGGTAGGGCTCCTCTCTCAATAAGCTGACGGTTTCCTTCAGGTACTTCCTGGCCCCCTGTCCACACGAACACGGGTTCCCTGGCCTTGATCGCGTCGATAGCCCCTTGCCACGTGCCGCCACTGCCAGAAGACGAGCTGGCCACCAGTCCGGAGTCTGCGAGGTTGTAGATGTATCGGTTGCGGCGCATGGCATGCCCGACGTTGAAGCCGCTGCCTGGATCGTACGGTGAGATTAGCGTCAGGGTGCCGTCCTGTATTGCGCTCCGATACTTGCCTCTGGTAGCCGTTCTGGCGAGGTCATTGGCGAGCACACCGACCGCGCTGCCTCCTGATGTCAGGGCTGCAGTCATCGCCTCGTTATCGACTCCACGAGGTCCGCAGGAGATCACTTGAATCTCCTGCTCGGCGCACGCACGCGCTACTCTGCGCGCAAAATCCAGAGCTTCCTCGCTTGCCTCTCGGGAGCCCACTATCGCCAGCCCTCCGCCCGATAACAGGTTAAGGTTTCCCGCGCCGTAGAGTACTGGCGGTGCCTGAGATCGCCTTCCGCGGCCTTTTAGCCGCATTGGGTAACTGTCATCGCTCCTGCTCAGGACCCACAGGCCCTTGTTGGTCCAACCTTCCACAGCCAACGCCAAGGCGCCTCCTCGCTCCAGGAGTTCGCTCAGACGGGGCGCAGGCAGAGGCGAGTCTTCTGTGAGCAGCTTCTGTCGTCCATCCTCTTCGAGTAAATCTGCCGGGCGAAGGCCTTGCCTGTGCAGCCACACCGCCACATGGTTGTACTCGGAGTCGTTCAGGGGGTCACACCATCCCCCTTTTCGGCCACTCCTCTGACAAAGGTGTTCGTCCTGTCGACGATCTTCTACGCGAGGGCGGTTCGCACATCGTCCTAACCGCAGTGTCTAGCGATGCAACGCGGGAAGAGGCTACCGTCAGCGTCACTGGCCTCGCAGATATGCAAATTCGGGGTGATGCGGTCGTCGTGCACAGGCGGGATTATGGAAGATCTTCGAATCTCAGAGACGCGAAGAACTGCTTCCAGCGTGTTGATCGAGTAGGCTTCGCACCTAGCCGACGCCGGCCGCTCTTGCGCTGTTCGACGCGGGGAGTCTGGCACGGATGCTCAGATCCAACCCCAAAGCGTCAGCGGCCTCCGCCAGACGCCAGAGGCTGATCTTCTGCCACCCGTCTCGCTCGTAGCGCTGAACCTGCTGTTGGGTCATGCCCAAGAGCTCGCCGAGGTCCGCCTGGGTGAGGCCGCATGCTATGCGCGCCTTGATGAGGAGTTCTCCCAAAGAGTCTAGATTCTCGGCGCCGAAGGAGAGCAGACGTCCCTCCTTGAGGTCCTCGTACTCGGAGATCTCACGCTCGAGGTCCTCGATCTGCATCCGCAGGGCGTCGATCACCGCCAAGGCCACCTCGTCTCGCTCTGCCAAATGGCGGCCCTCTGACAGCTTCTGCAGCTCTGTTGCGAGCTCGGAGAGCTGCTCCTTGCTGTGGCGGAACTCCTTGTCGTTGCGGATCATGCCTTCACCTCCTTGCTTGCGGTTCCACCGAGAGCACGCCCCGCTCACGGCCCTCGCGGTCGGTCTGGAAGAACTGCAGGAAGGGCTGACCGGATCCCAGCTCCGTAGCCGCGGCGGGAAAGAGGTCCACACCAAACCGCCTCTTTGCCTCAGCCCTACCTTCGGGATTAGGCGGGAAGATTGGAGCCAGGCGACCCAGGTCCTCGGCGGTCACGTCCTCCGCCAGATCGTAGCAACCGTCTATGTCGTTGGGCGATCCTTGTCCGTCACGAAGCTACCGTCCAAGTACACCCTTACCACCCCACAGGATGCCATCAGCTCCAGGGCCTCTTCGAGCCCCTCGAGTAACTCCCGTCTCTTGCGGCTCCAACCCATCTTCTCCTTGAGCTCCTCCAGATCTGTCTCGTGGACGCCCGAGGGTAGCAGCCCCTCATCCGTGAACTGCGGTATCATCCAACTTAGTATACAGCACTTTTGTTGTATAAGCGTTGAGCTGCGAAGTCAGAAACCTACTGCAACCGGGCTGATACGGACGCGTACGGGATGGACAAACTGCTGTGGCATATTCCATAAAATACCTGCAAAATGGAGTAATCCTTGGACGCAGTAGTACAGGCTAGAACGGGCTTGGTAGCACTCGCATGGCGCAGGTCACGAGTTCGCGTCTCGTCAGGTCCACTCTCTTTTGTCCGTGGATTTGCAGGTAAATGTTAAAGGCAATAAACAGACCTTGAGAACTTTCTCCTCGCGGCCCAGGCTGAGTCGGTGTAGTTGAGGGCGTAGTCGGCCGAGCCGTCCTCGCGCTCTTCGATGAGGTCGAGCTCGGGACGTTCCTCTATCCACCAGGCGACCGCCGCGGAGAAGCGCACCACCGCGCGCGTGGCTGCGTATCCGCGTGGATCTATATCCTCGTAGTAGGTCTTGGGTTGGAGCCCGTGGCGTGCCTCGAAGTGTTCGCCTGTTATCCTGGCCGGGAGGATGAGTTCCAAGCGGAGGAGGCGCAGGGCGCCAGCGGCATGCTTACTATCGCTGCGCTGTGCAAGCGAGGTATCGTAGACATCCGCATAGGGTAGCAGGTTCTCCTGGATGGAGGTCTCGTCCTTCACCCGACCATCGCTAGATAGCAGGTAAGCTACCAATGTAAGCTGGCGTGCGACAGCTTTCTGATTCCTGTTCAGTAGTCTTGCCCCTCCTCCAGGCGTTAGAGGACCCTAGCCACCCCGGATTCTGATCGAATAGCCTAAATGATATATCATGCCAGCACTCCTGCTCTACCCTGCGAAGGCCGCGGCGTGCAGCACCCCCGTTTCGCCGATGAGCGCGTAGCCCCAGATCCCATCTCCTTCGAACCTCACGTCCCGCCCGGCTCCTACCGCCTGGTGTTCTTCGTGCGCGGCTTTCGCCGCAGCCTCGATGAAGCTCCTGACTGCCGAAGTGTCCGGAGTACCGTAGGGTCTATCGAGGCCCACCGATTCGAATGCGTAGCCCGACAGAAGCTTGCGGAAGACCCTGGCGAACGTGCGCGGGCCTGCGAGAACCTCCAGCAGAACGAGGCGCTCTCCTATCGCGACGACTACACCGCTGGTTCCCTCTGGAAGCTCTCGTGCGAGCTTCTCGAAGGCATCGAGCCTCTCTGAGAGGTGGGACCGTGAGTCCTGCAGCGCGTGGGTGGGCGAGGCTGCTGCGTGGAGGCGGGCCTTGCGATCAACCTCCCTCCACACGGCGCGCTGGTCGCTCCTGTGGCCCCTGCCACGCCTCAGGGAGTCGTGCACGGACCTCGTCTTTAGGCGCCTGAGCGCGCGGTGGGGGCTGCCCGTCCCTGGTGAGAACGCCCGAGATCGGTAGCTCCAGCGCCCCCGCTCGACGCACGATACTGGCAGTGTGAGATGGGAGCCGCCAGCGACCAGGACGCTGGAGTTCACCACGCGGTTCTGCTTGGCACCGATGAGCTCGTCTCCCTCCAGGATCAAGACTCGCAGGCTTCCCTCATTCACGACGCGAAGCTCGGGTACGCTGCCTGCTTCGTGCGGCTCCTCTATGTGCAACGTTCCTGCCTGGAGGGCGCCTTCGAGGAGGGAGATGTCCTGCTCCGGATGAGTGTCTCCCTTCAGCGGAAATATGTGTAACAGGCCGTGGGAGACGGGTTCACTTATCTGCAGGCTTTGCAGTGCTTGGTCGAGGGTTTCGTCCATGTTGTGTGCTCCTTTTCGTACCGTCTTCGCGGCACCCGCTTTCAAAACTCACATCGGACCTTCAAACTATTTATGTCGTGCACATCGCCCCCTGATACAGCACTTTTGTTAGAGGGATCCTAATGCCCGAGACTTGATGCCTGTCGCAGCGGTTTGCGGCAACCCACTCTCAGATGCCGAGGGGCAGGGTTCCACGGTCGTCGTTCAGGAGATCCGCGCCGGCCAACTCGAGCTCGAAGCCCGTAGCGTCGGGCGCCACGCTAAAGATCGCCTGTCCTCGATCTGTCACCCCGAGGTTGACGTTGTCGAGGAAGGTGTTGCGGTCGTCCGGGATTTAGCCGAACATGTCCGGGTCGGCTTCGCTCTTGCGACCCTCGTTGTCGATGAGGGTCATGGGGGCAGGCCACAGTACGATGCAGGCGCATGTTCTTGCAAGAGCGATCCTGCCGGTCGGTCCTGGAGGTGCTACCTGGCTAAATTGAGGAAGAAGGGTCGGAGCTACGTACTCTCCGACCTATACGCGGTCGGCACGTACGATCAGTCGCTTCTGGAAGGTAGGGATGGGGGTGCATGTCTGCAACGTTACCATATCCCTCCCTCTTACCTGCCCCATAACCCACACGTCTCTCGGATCGGTTATGAAAACCTCACTTACCCTGTATCTGTAGGAGGTGCCTGACCGGTCCTCGAGCACTACCTCATCTCCTGTGTCCAGCTTATGGAGGTTGTAGAAGATCATGCGGCTCCACGTTCCCCTAAAGCCCATGCGGTGCCCTGCCAGGTAGACGTTTCTCTGAGCAGTGGCTGACCAAGGCAGGGAGGTCTGTGGGTTGTGGGCCACCCCGTTGGCTAGCGCCCACTGGCTTTTGGAGTCGAACACAGGCACGTCATAGATGCCCATCGCTTCTATGGTTAGTCCCATTATGGCTCCTGGAAGCAGTTCGTAATGACGTGCTCTTTTGGCTCTCTCTAGCTCTCCTTGGGTAGGCTCGGACCAGCCTCTTTGTTCGGCCCCAGGCAGCGATTGCTGTTGTTGGTGAGGTTGGTGCTTTTGTGGTTGGGGTTGTAGCTGCGGCCCAGAGGTTGCTTCAGAAAATGGTTGCTGGCCAGCCGGTTGAGGCGTTGGGGACTGAGATTTCGGGGGTTCGGCTTCCTGCTGGAGTACCGCCTGCGGTTCCTCAGCCTCCTGCTTGTTCTGCCCCACCGTCCCACCAGAGGAGGAAGTCGAGCCGTTGCTCAGCGACTCCTTCTCTCCAGAGTAGGAGTGGGGGGACTCCTTCTGACTAGATGAGTTCTTGGTCACACTTCCTACCTTGCCGGAGTAGCTCGGTGCTTCGCCAGGGGACTTCGTGGCAACCTCTGCTGGAACCACCCGTCTTGGCTCGCTGCCTACAGTGGCGCTGACCACCACCGCGGCGATCACGAGAGCGAGGGCGAGCGCGATCATGATCACCCCCACCTTGAGAAGCGAGTTCCCTTCTGCGAACACCTGCTTGCCTTTCCTCGATTGGAGAGTGCTACCCTCGGCGCATGGATAACAGCCCTATCGCCGCCCCACTGATGAGCAACGCCACCACAGCCATCGCCGACACGAGCACGGAGAGGCCACCGGTGTTGGGTAGTACCTGGCTCTCGGAGATCGTGTCGGGGATCACGCTGTCTCTAGAGTTCAGGTCGCCAGCATTCGTCTTGGCGTCGTCTATGCTGGTAGTACCGTCGGTGTTAGTGGCATCTCCGCCGCCATCTTTGCTTTCACCTACAACACGACATCCTTCTCCACCGATGCCCGTCGAGCTTATTATCGGGAAGGTGTCGTTGGGACCCCTTGGAAACTGGTCGTTCTCAGGATCTACGGGTATCGGTACGATGAGCTTGTCAGGGTTCTCTCTCACGGCCTCGGGAAAGGACTGCCCAAGCGTACTCCTGCCGTTTGCGACTATGGTTCCGTCAGCCTCCAAGGTGATGTCTGCGTTATCACCATCCCTGATTCTGAAAGGCACGCCACGATCGCTCATGGTTATGGTCAGGTCATTACCCTGCGCCGTGAGCTCACAGTTTTCGGTCTCTATGATGATCTGGTCTATCCCGTTGACCCTTGTGCCATCGGGAAGAATGTCTATGACATCTCCCGGGACGAGTACATCCCTGCCGATAGCCGTTCCTCCCGCCAGGGGTCCTTTCTCCACATCCTGCGGCTCGGGCTCAGGCGATGTGCTACTCGATGGTGGGTTGCTTGTGGTGGTGCCCGTAGTACCCGTAGTACCCGTAGTGCCAGGGGTAGCGATAGTGGTACCGGTCGTTCCCGTCGTCGTGCCTGTGGTGGTGCCCGTCGTGCCTGTGGTGCCAGGGTTGGTGATAGTGGTACCGGTCGTTCCCGTCGTCGTGCCCGTGGTACGCGTAGTGGTGGCGGTGGTATTCGTCGTACCCGTCGTCGTTCCCGTCGTCGTACCCGTCGTCGTTCCGGTGGTACGCGTAGTGGTGGCGATGGTATTCGTCGTACCTGTCGTCGTACCCGTGGTACGCGGTGTTCCTGGGGTGCTTGTGGTGGTGCTCGTCGTACCCGTGGTGCTCGTGCCGGTAGTTCCCGTAGCGCTCGTTCCCGTTGTCGTGGCTGTGGTGGTGCTGGTCGTACCCGTTGTCGTACCCGCGCCAGATTCGGGGACTCTTTCGCAGTTTCTCTTGGTCTCGTCCTCACGGTGTATGGTCTCGACCTTATCGAAGCCAGCCCCGCAATCTATGTGATCTACCCCATCTGTGTCGCGGGCGAAGATGCGGTCATCGCCAGCGCCAGCGTCCACCTTGTCGTCGCCTTTACCAAGGAAAATCTTGTCCTTGCCGCCTCCTCCTTCGATTGTGTCTTCCCCGCGGCCACCCTTGAGGTGGTCCTCCCCGCTGCCACCGTCGAGGCGGTCCTTTCCGCGCTTACCCTTGATGTGGTCGTCTCCACCGCGTCCCTTGATGCGGTCCTCCCCGGCGCGTCCGTTGATGCGGTCATCTCTGTTGGTCCCCACGAGGGTATCGTCGCTGCCCGTGCCCCTCAAGACCTTCGCCAGGGCTTCGTGCGTGACGAAGAAGGCTCCGACCATCACTACGATCGCCGTCAGCAAGATGTATAGACGATTCATTCGACTCCCCCCTAGTCTTGGTGGAGCTTGCGCTATTCGTTTTCTCAGGAACCCATCAACAGACAGTGGTTTTCGGCCTCTATTCCACTATGGTTGGTCGGTGCCCTTTGTCACAGGAGCAACGATAGCAGTTTCGGGGCTTCGTGCAACCTCAGAGGCCTTCCGAGAACGCCGTCAAGGCGAACTTTTGAAGACGCCCCTTCCAGGCGCTTACGCAAATGAGGAGTCGCTATCCCACCTGCTTGTCATTCCGAGGCGTATGGGGGCGCAGCCACAGCGAGACGTGTGCTGACTGCATCGTCTCCCTTACCACTACTAGATCGTCGCTTGATGCCTCCAGATCTGTTTCGTCCCTGAGCTTGGCAGAGAAGGCTTCCAGGGTCTTGGCTGCATCGTACTTTCTACGGTAGAAGCGCCGATCCACGAACGCCTGCACAATCCTCGGTCCAGCGCCGTCGTGCCCTCCAGGTACCCGGTGACCTCCTTTGCGCGCTATTCATCATTGATCAGCCGATAGCGCTACCGGCGAACGACGACCTGGAGCTAGCGTGCTAGCTCCAGGTCGCTGGGCTTACTTTCACCCTCTCCACAAGCCTTAGCGAAGGCTGCCATTGCCCAAGCGTTCGACCACTTCAGCGTGGCGCTCGATGTAAGGATCATGGGTGCTGATCGATCCTCCGGTGCTGTCGGCGCTCATCGCGTGGTTGGCAGGTTTGGCGTCACGGTCGCTGGTCGTTGGGACTGGCCGCAGCGCAAACATCAGCGCCACGGCCAGCAGGAGCAGCACTGCAAGCAGGGCCATTACCACCGTCACCCTGAGGTTGCGGCCGCGTATCGTCGTGTTCATCTCTTTCCTCCTTGTCGCCTAACACTTCATGCACGCAGCGTAACCGGTGGGCGTTAACCAGCCGTTAGCAGGGATGGCCATAAAGTGGCTATCTTTTCCGAAAGGGGATCGAAGAAGAGAGGGAATGCTGTATCGAACCGGGGGCTATACCCGGTGGAGCTCGGAGATCTACTTGGGAGCCTACTGCGGAGGGTCTTACCGGTCGCTAAGGCGAGAGGCGATCTGCTGACGAGAGCTTAGCTTCATCTTTTTGAGGATGTTGGTGACGTGGTGGTGCACCGTATGCACTGAGAGCACCAGCTCGGAGGCGATCTGGCGGTTGGTCATTCCTCGCCCAACTAGGACCGCTACCTCCTTCTCGCGACGGGTGAGGCCGGGCGGTTCGTCGGAGGAGGGTTGGTCCGACTCGGGAGATGGGGGCGTGAGGGGCTTCTGTTCCGAGAGGGCGTATTCTATAGCCTGCTCCATGGACATCGCTCGCCCTTCCGCCCACGCTTCTTCCCATGACGCCTCATCCAGCCGAGAGCGGGCGTCTGCAAGGTAGGGCTCTCGCCAGGCATCCTCTTCAGGCATGTGCTCGACGCCTACCCCTTCGCGCAGCGCTTGGGCTGCCCCAAAGAGTCTGCTTGCACGCTTGGTTGCTCCTTCAGCCACACAGATGCAGCCCAGGCCCTCCAGGCTCTCCGAAGCGACCGTCATGGTACCGAGATCTTTGCAGAGCATGAGGCTTTCTCGGTAGTAGCTCTTGGCCCGTTCGGGATCGTCCTGCAATAGTGCCGCCCACCCCAGGTTGTCCAGGACGAATTCGAGGCTGCCTTTGTACCCATGCTCTCTGAATAGCGCCGCAGCTTCCTCGTTTAGCGCCGCTCCTCGCTCATAATCGCCTTCGAGCAGTAACGTGTAGCCGAGGCTGAATAAGTGACGTGCGAGTGTGGGCACGTAGCCCAACTTGCGGCACAGGACGATGCCCTCTTCATGGAGCTCTTTCGCCCGCTCGCGCTCATCCGGGGAATCCAACGCGCCTCCCAGCCCGAGAAGTGCGTCTGCGATCCCCAACTCGTCTTTAGCATCCCGCCTGAGCTTCAGGCTTTCTTCGAGTAGCTCCTTCGCCCTTTCGCGATCTCCTTGCTGCATCGCCTTCCAGCCCAATATATCTAGGAACTTGGCTCTAACTGCGCCTCCGAGTCCGGCTTCGTCACTCAGCTTGAGGCCTTCTCGGGCGGCAGTCACTGCCTCATCCCTCTCATCGGATTCGAAGATTAGCCACCCTACTCCCTCCAGCGCCTTGGCCCGTGCCGCCGCCGACACCTGACTGTCTCTAGCCAGCACTTGCTCCAGCCACCTATGCCCTTCTACATAATGTCCGTGCCCTTCCCAGAATAGCCAGAGTGCTCCCGCTAATCGTAATCCTAGCTCGTCGGCCTCTTCTTGCTCCAAGGCCCAAGAGAGCGCCGCCCTCATGTTGTCGTGCTCGACCTCCAAGCGCTCGAGCCACTCCATGTCCTCCGGTCCTCGCAACCTCGGCTCGGCCTCCTCGGCTAGGGTAAGGAAGAAGCTAGCGTGCTGACGCCGCACCTCCTCGGGCTCGCCTCCCTCCTCGAGCTTTTCTCGAGCATACTGCCTGATAGGCTCGAGCATCCTGTAGCGCACCCCACCTCCCCCTGTCGCCTCGGCCACCACTAGCGACTTGTCAACTAAACTGGAGAGCAAGTCAAGGACGTCGCCCTGCTCAGTGTCACCTGCTCCTACAACCTCGGCTGCCTGTAGGGTCCAGCCGCCCGCGAAGACTGATAGCCGGCAGAATAGCCTTCGTTCGGGTTCGATCAAGAGTGCGTGGCTCCAGTCCAGCGTCCCCCTTAGCGTTCGCTGACGGGGCGAGGCGGTCCGGCTACCCGCGGTCAGCAGCCTCAAGGAGTCGTCGAGTCGCGCTGCGATCTGCTCCACGGATAATCCCATCCGAGCTGCCGCCAACTCAATTGCTAGCGGTATCCCGTCCAACCGTTCACAGATCCTTGCTACGGCATGTGCATTCTCGGGCGTGAGGGAGAAGGCGGGGTTGCGATGCCTCGCTCGCTCCATGAAGAGGCGTACTGACTCGTAGCCTGCAAGCTCCCCCACCGTCGGTGATTGCCCCAAGCTGGGCACCGACAGACTCGGCACCAACCAGTTGAGCTCCCCCTCCACATTCAGACTCTCCCGGCTAGTGGCCAGCACTCTGAGGTGGGGAGAAGAGTTCAGGAGGGCATCTACAAAGCGGGCTACGGCGTCGACCAGATGTTCGCAGTTGTCCAGGACCAACAACGCCCGCTTGGCTCGCAAGAAGTCAACGAGTGCGTCGGTGAGCGAGCGGTCTGGCTGCTCCTGCACTCCCAGTGCCGCGGCTACTGCCTGTGCCACTAATACCCCCTCAGAGAGCGGTGCTAGCTCCACGAGCCACACACCATCGGGGTAGGCTCCAACCGACCGGCGAGCCACCTCTAGCGCGAGGCGTGTCTTGCCACAACCGCCTGCTCCCGTCAGAGTCAACAGCCGCGTCATGACCAGATCGCGCTTGACATTGCGCAGCTCGGTCTCTCTGCCGACGAAGCTGCTCCTATTAGCGGGCAGGTTGTGCTTGGCGGCGTCTGGTGACCCTTCGGGCGGGGAGGCAAGGGATCGTCCCTCCGCGAGTGGGAAACGGCCCGTCGTGATCTCCTCCCTAAGAGCGCGGCTCGAAGCGGCAGGTTCAGTGCCCAGCGTCCTAGAAAGGGTTTCCTCGAGCCGCCCGTACTGCGCGATCGCTTCTCCGTTGTTCCCCACCAGGGCGTATAGGCGCATCAATCCTGCGTGTGCCTCCTCGCGGGTGGGCTCCTCCGACACGACCCTCCCTAGCGCCTCGATGGCGGAGTCATAGTCCGCGAGCTCCTCATGGAGGTTGGCGAGCCCCAGCAGTAGCGAGAGATACCTCTCCTGCAGCCGAAGCCTAGGTTCCTCGGCCCACTCCTCGTAGCGGTCGGTGGGCAGTAGCTCCCCGGTGTAAAGGTCGAGAGCCGCCCGGTAGACGGCCGGTTCACGCGAGCGGCGGGCACTCCGGGCAGCTTCCTCGAAAGCATCAACGTCCACCCACAACGAACTCTCCGGGCACAGCACGAGCGACTCATCCCGGGATGCCAGGTAGAGCGAACCCATGGACACGTCGAAGGTCCGGCGAGCAGTGTGAACTGTCTGGCGCAGGTTGTTGGAAGCCGCCCTTATCCCAAGCTCCGGCCAGAGTGTGTACATGACTTGCTCGCGGTGGAGACGGTTCCCGCCAGCCAGGGCGAGAATCTTGACGAGGTTGGCCGCCTTCCTGAGGCGCCAGGCACCCTCCTCTATGGTTCGAGCCCCCACGGTGACCTGGAAGCCACCGAGCAATCTGATGCGTATGGCCTCGAGTCTTTCGGAAGTCCCTTTGGCGTCCCCTCGCATCTTGGTCTTCGGTCGGGGGTCTTTCACCTTTACCATCCCTGCTAAGGACAATGATAACAAGGAGGGCAACTCAGCGATTGTCTGCTGCGAGGAGCACTCTCTTCTTCAGGTACAGCAGTATCGAGGCGCACCCGTCGAGCGTACCTAATCGCAAGGTTGCCTGGATAGAAGCGTATGGGTAGGATATCCATGATGAACGAAGAGGAACAGGTAAGGCTACTCTCCGGGGTTAACATCTTCGAGTCGCTCACCAGGGGGAGATTAGGCAGATTCTTCGCCTATTTTCTCTAAGTATTGAGTGTATCTAGTGCCGTGGGAGCGTGTAAGTGTCGCGGAGCACCTTGTGTCTCATGACACCCCTGACGACACTTGGGGATAGTACTGTCGTGGCTCGTTACGGGGGAGAGGACTACGTAGCCGTAGACGCGCGCCTGGCCGAGGGACCTGGAGGAGATCTCCCCTAAGGTCCGGTGGCGCTTCCTGTTCGGTGGGGATGGTGGGTCATAACACGGGCTCTTACTCACCCGAGTGCGCAGAAGGTATTCTACCAAGTTCGGGTGCTTTCTCTGTGCTGTGGGGCACTTAGTGCCATAGGATACTGACCCCCGCCCGTTCTCGTGTTAGCAAGGACCCCGGTGAGGAGAGCAACAGAACCACCATATAGGTGGGGAAGGAGGCACTTGAGATGGATAAACCATGGTTTGATCAGGAGACCGGCACCTTGATGCTCGATGAATACGTCGTCGAGATGGACTCTTACCGAAGGATCGTCGAAGACGAGACGATTACCGACGACGAGCTCGTCGAACAAACCCAGAGGGTGGCTTCGCTCCTGAGGCAGCTGGAAGAAGCGCTTTCGCCAGAGGCCAAGGCTATCGCCACCGAGGCGTTGGGGGAGTTGGCGGTGCTCAACGCCCTGCAAGTCAAGCGCCTGCAGGCCGCTTCGATGCTACCGCAGTAGAGGAGACCCTGGCAGGAAGCCGCTGAGAAGATACAGGCACAGGCACCTACTGATACAAGGAGGCACCCCAGATGGGGACTTTCAATTCTTCCAAGACCGTTCCCTACTTTGTCGAGGACGTCGCTCCCGTCGCTCAGGACGTGATGCGCCACTTTGAGAGCCAAGATTTCGAGGTAACCGAGACGAACATCCCAACTGGAGGGGCGCAGGTCAGCATCCGCCGTGGAGGCACCTTCAAGGCAATCATAGGTCTTAAGACCGCCCTGAACATAAAGATAGAGCCGGTAGCAAACGGGACCACGGTAGAGGCGGGGGTAGGGATCTTCGGGCAGCAGGCCGTCCCCACAGCGATCACGTTGCTGGTCTTCTGGCCGGTAATAATCGCCCAGGTATGGAACATGGCCCAGGAGGCCCACTTGGACGAGGAGGCTTTGCGTGTCGCCGAAGAGAGCCTGAAAGCCCACTCTTCTAAAGCCCCAAGCGAGGCCACCGCAGAGTAACTGGCAACTGTCTGCAGAGTTACTGCGCGGAGGATCGGCCTCCTCATCTCATCTAAAGTCGAGCTCCAGGCACTCGGGGGCATAAGGGCAAGAGAAAGGGCCGAGGCTGCCACTTTGCCCCGACCCGGTAACTCAGGCCTTTATTTATGATCGCTTCAAAGCGGATATTTCCCGAAGCTCTCTTGGCTGTGCAGCTATAAGGAGCGCTCCAAACCTGGGCAGGAAACGCCCGACGAACTTTCCACTCTCAAAGTGTGGGCTTCGCTGGCTGTGTCTTACCAAAGTACTCCTTGATCTCGTAAGCGTGCTTCTCCAGTTCCAGCGCGCCCGCGCGGGCTTTGGCCACTCCTTGTGGGCTTAGGCTCACGTCTTTGACCAACTCCAAGCCCTCTTTC
>DASSCV010000372.1:0-5064 GCA_035697505.1 Rubrobacter sp. | reverse complement strand
AGCAATATCGTCCGTTTCATCATCTATCCTTTCTCTTTCCCTTACCTAACAGCTAGTCTGCACTGGCTCCTGTCCGATGACACCTCCTTCCCACCTTTCGTCCTTGTGAGCGTCCTCTGCGAACCTTTCGCTCGTTCCTACATTCCATGGATCTCCTTAGTGAGGTTCTTGAACCTGGTAAGGTCACTCTAGTAGCGCTTCTATCCTGGGAGGTAGGGGATGGTTCCCTGACTTGTTCGGGCAATTTTTCCCGGAACATCTCCCCGAGTTTGAGAGATCGAGCAGAAAGGTGGAGGCTTCCCCTACGCCTAACGAGCGCCCAATAGCTCCCACGCTATATCCACAGAGCGTCACTACGATAGGGGTGGAACCTAGCGGACCTCAGGGTGGCCGCGGCGAGGTCCTGGGTACGCTGAGACTCATGGAGACACGGGCAGCGGGTGATGCCATTTGACACCACTTCTGACACCACTCAGCGCGCAACACTTAGAAACACCGGGCATCCACCAGCAAAGAAATCGGCTTAGATACGCCGATTCTGCAACATACAGCAACGCCTGGAAACAGGTGACAGCGGATTGTGGCTCCGAAGGTCGCGGGTTCGAGTCCCGTCGATCACCATAAGTGAAAAGTCGCATTTGCAGGTACAATAAGGAAATGCGTTGGAACCCTCCGAGTAGGGTATCGCCGATGAACGCGATCGAAACGGTCAGCGCTAGCCCTTATTAGCGCATCGGGTATACCTGGTCCGGCAAGAGCCCCTCAAAGACCACACCTACGTGCCCTCGAGGCGTGTGAGCATGACATCGCGGCCCTCCTCTACGATGCGGCCGCGATCCAGCCTGTAGACCTGGTCGGCCATAAGCATAGTGGGCATGCTGTGGGTAGCGACGATCACCGTCTTGTGCTCGGCCAGCACACGCAATTCCTCGCTCAGCGTCCGCTGGGTCTCTATATCCAGCCCCGAACCTACTTCGTCGAGCAGAATGATGGACGGATCGGCCGCCAAGGCACGAGCAAGCACGACGCGCTGGCGCTGCCCGCGGGAGAGCATCCGCCTGCCCTCCCTTACCTTCGTCTCCCAGCCGTCCGGCAGGGAGGCGACGAGCTCGTCGACCCCCGCCAATCGTGCAGCCTGTTGTATCTGCTCCTCCGAAGCGTCGCCGCGCACCCCGTAGGTGACGTTCTCGGTGATCGTACCGTCGAACAAGGGGGTGTCTTGGGTCACGAACCCGATCTTGGAGCGTAGTGACTCTAACGAGACGTCGGCAATGTCCTGGCCGTCGATCACGATGTGCCCATTGCTCGGATGCCGGAAGCGGGGCAAGAGCTCCAGAAGCGTGCTCTTACCAGCGCCGTTCGGTCCTACCAGCGCCACCAGCTCTCCCCTTCGCGCCGTCAGACTCACGTCGTCGAGCGCCAGCGTTCCATCAGGGTAACTGAACGACACTCCCTCAACCGACACCAAACCTTCGCTTACCTCCACCTCAGGGAGCTCCTCCTCGCGCGGACTCTCGGGTTCTTCGGCGAGGGTCTGTGCCAAGCGTTCCACAGAGATCTGTGCCTCCTGGAGCGTTCGGTTGACGATAGTGATTCGTTGGACGACTGGGGCCAAGAGCCCGATCAGCGCATAGGACGTCACCAAGTACCCCGCGCTCAATCTTCCTGCAGCGACCTCTTCTGCGGCCAATGCCAAAGTGAGGGTGGTGACGAGTGCGACGGTGGCCGCTGAGGCTCCCTGCAGTTGCCCACCGGCGGCAGCCAGGCGGGCGCCGCGGCTGGCAACATTGCGGTTCAGCTTCCTGACGTGCTTCGCCTCTTCGCGCTGACGTCCGTGAATCTTTACCACTGCCAGGCCCGTAAGACGCGCGTTTAGATAGCCAGATAGACGGGTCCGGCGGTTGCGGGTGTCGCGGCTAGCCTGTTGCACCCTGGGGTTTATGCGCCAGAAGACCAGGACGATGAGCGGCAGTAGCAGGGTAGTACTGAGACCCACAAGAAAGTTGAGATACGTCAGCACCGTGATCGCCCCAATGACAAACAAGACGTCCTGGATGAGCTGGACCATCCCTTGAGATACCAGCCTTTGGACGGCCCTGGTGTCGCTGATGAAGCGCACCAAGAGCCGGCCCGGTCCGCGCCGACGGGTGTAGTCCAGGGGCACCTCTTGAAGGTGGACCCACACGGCGTCCCGCATTCTGGCTGCCACTCGCTGCCCAATCCGGCCCGAAATGGAGCGCTGCTGGTACAGGAGGTAACCTCGCAGCAGCGCCCCCACCGCCAGCAGGGCGATGATAGTGCGGTTATCGAGTAGCGGTGCCGTTGCCGGCTGCCGTCCGCCTAACTCGCTAAGTAGCGAGTCTATGAAGATACCAACCAGGATCGGGACCGACACCTCGACGAGGGTAAGGCCTAGCATCACCGCGGCGACCAAGAGCAGCCGGCGCCAGTCTGGCTTTAAGTATGGCCAGATACGGCTGAGCGTCTCAACCAGCTGGCATCTGAGGATGCGCTGCATCATCTACGTGCAATAGGCACGGCGTCGGCTGGCGCGAAAACGTCATCTCGTGCATTCCACTCCAGCGTACGTCCAGCCCCGAGCACCTCTGTCAGGGTGCCGTCCATCATGCGCTCTATGCTCATACAGGGCATGCCGACGGCCTCCTCGGCTTCCCGGCTGGCCAACAGGCTTTGTGTAACAGAGCCCGCTATGGCCCTCAGGGGCAGTCCGTACCCTCGGATGCTGCGGCCCCCGCTCTCGGCGGAGAGACTGTCGCTGGCAGCGAAGAAGACGTGATCGACGCTCTGGCGGAACTCGGCTGACTCGAGCAGCATGCGGGTCTCGCGTTGGAAGACACCGTCGGCTATCTCGAGGATTATGTAGTCGGGATTCGCGGCCTGAAGGTTGCCCAATATGATGTGGTAAATCCCGAGTAACTCTTTAAGGCCGACCATGTAAGTGGACGGGTAGCCGGCAGAGGTAAAATCGAGTACCGGCCGAGCCCCGCAAGCTTCATAGAAGCGACTGTCTTTGCCCGCCGCAGTGCCCGTTATCTTGCCCGCAGCCACGCTGAAATTCGCGCGGCTGAGCGCCCGTGCCAAGGTGCCCGCGGCCGTGGTCTTGCCTGAGTTCATCGACGATCCAACTACCAGGATCACCTCCGCGCTGGTCTCAAGGTGGCCGTCGACGGCGTAGGACGGCAGCCCGAAGACGCATTGATTGATTGGCCGATCACCTTTGTCACCTACCAAGCCTAGAATACGCAGGCGCGTAGGGTCGACCAACATGGAGGCGTGTTGGGAAGCGACCTCGCCGCAGACACCGCCGACCGAGAGGAGATCACACTCCTCGACCGGTCGCGTGGGCACGTAACCCTCGTACTGGTCCGTGGCGTAGCGGTTGCCGAACGCACCCACGATGTGATCACCAGGAAACAGGTACATAGTGACGCCGGTACGGATCTCCATTCTGGTGTGTCGGCCGATGTCCTGGGCCTCAGCTAACACCAGATCCCCGATGCTCGGTGGGGCGTACATCGGAACTACCTTGGCCATCTCTTCCAGGGGGACGGCCCGAGTTGCGAAGCCATATTTTATAGTTGGGTTGTCGATTAGTCGCACAGAACCTCTCCTTCCTCGGAAACCAGCCGACGGTACGTGCCGCCAACAGGCCTCCTCATAGAGTGCGGGCTGAAAGCTTGCTGTGGGACATACCTATGCTATTGGATAGCGCGGATGTTCAGTGGTCTTCTCCTGTTACAGCCGGAACATCCCCAGGGAGGATCTATTCTCGAGAGCGTTGCCGAACGGCGAACGGTGATCGAGGCCCACGAAGCGACATGCCCTTAGCCCCCGGCCGCACGCGAGCATCCATCCGACGATCGCCCCGAAGCAGATCACAAATAGGAGCATGGGGTTGTCCGTAACCGTGGTGCGGATGTCCACGTGGGCTCTGGCCCCTGCGAGGCAGTCGTTGTCCACAGCCGATTGGGATCACACCATATTGAAGGAGGTGATGTCCACGCCAAAGGCGCTCCCGGCCGCCAGGACCAACGCCACTATAACTGCCACCATGATGCGTCTCATGGGGCATCTCCTTTCTAAGAGTAGGGCACTAGAGACTTTCTCTCATCGATACTCCGCTCAGCAAGGACGGAGCGGCAAACCTCTTAGAGCCGAAACACCCCAAGCAATGATCGCTCCTCATGGGTCACAGCCAACCACCCACGATCGTCGCCCATCCAGGAGCAGATAGCTCCCTGTCTCCAAGAGTTTGTGAGCGCCACCATTAAGACGCTCGTCCCGAAGGAGAAAGCTATCAGTAGCATTGTCAGGAGATAAGCGTTCACAGGATCCCTATCCGCCTCCTGTACTTCCTCCGCTGGCGTCAGCGGGTAGCTTCCGTCCGGCAAAGGAGCGGGAGCATTCGCTGCTCTATCCACATGCTCCACATTCGCCCCCGCTAGGGCAGTAGACACGTGGGGTGCGGTGTGTGGCAAGGAGATTGAGAAGACCCCGAAATAGCAGAGCATAATCCCCGCCAACAGGAGGAGGACCAATCGGTTCATCCTTGGCTGCTTTGGTGTGTGCAGAGCCTGATCTCTTTCTCCGGCTTCTTAGTGGCCTAAAGGTAGCGAGTCCTGGTCGCGAACTACCCACCACAACCCTTACAAGACATCTGTCCGTATTTACGTACGGACGGTTCTGGTTGGATTGTCTGCCCACAAGAAATTGTTGGATGTGTCTAGGAGGCGGGCAGGTAGCTGTACTACGCCTTCACGCGGCGGTCTCACTGCCACGTAACGATTGCACCATACACGCTGAACTGGGTGAGCGCGTCACTCAATTGCAGAATCTTTTACTGGCTCGTTCGTTCCAGGCTCTAAGAAGTCTAGGCAACTCGGTGAATACACCCCGTATGTCGTGGGTCACCGAAGGATTCATCGCCGATTCATCGCCCGAAGGTATGCTGCTCAGGTACGTTAGCTACCAAGGGAGGCCAGAGGTGCAGGAGAAGAGCATGACACGGTTTCTCTCGGCGCTAAACGCTCATCGGACAAGAAG
>DASSCV010000371.1:0-4044 GCA_035697505.1 Rubrobacter sp. | reverse complement strand
CCGCAGCCGGCATAGTCGTGGCCATGGTGGTGCTCTTGCTGGCGAACTCGTTCGCGATCTGGCTTAGAAACCGCTACCAGCAGCGTTCGTAGTGAAGGTTTATCCCGCTGGTAGTGAGACTTTATTCGGAGGAAAGGTGTTAGCCTAATGGACACTGAGAAGGCAAGAGAGGAGCAGAGGTTGTCCGGGGTGTCAAAGGACCAGCGCGAAATGCGGCAGAGGGACGACGGCGCGCCCCCCGGCGAGGTTCCCACCCTGGGCATGAAGATAGAGGACCTCTCGGCGTTCTACGGCTCCTTCAAGGCCCTCTCGGATGTGAGCATCGACATCCAGGCCAACAAGGTTACGGCGCTCATCGGGCCCTCGGGGTGCGGCAAGAGCACCTTCATCCGCTGCCTGAACCGGTTGCACGAGGTGATCCCCGGCGCGCGCGCCGAGGGGCACGTGATGCTGGGAGATCAGGACATCTACGCCAAGACCTCGGACCCCGTAATCATCAGGCGCCGTGTCGGTATGGTCTTCCAGAAGCCCAACCCGTTCTCCAAGTCCATCTACGAGAACGTGGCGTGGGGAGCCAGGATCAACGGCTATAAGGGCAATATGGACGAGCTGGTCGAGCGCTCCTTGAAGCATGCCGCCCTCTGGGATGAGGTCAAGGATCGCCTCAAGGAGAGTGGCCACGGGCTCTCCGGCGGCCAGCAGCAGCGGTTGTGCATCGCCAGGACGCTTGCTGTGGAGCCGGAGGTGATCCTCATGGACGAGCCCGCGAGCGCGCTCGACCCGGTCTCGACGCAGATGATCGAGGACACCATGGACCAGCTGAAGCAGAACTACACGGTGGTAATCGTGACGCACAACATGCAGCAGGCGGCCCGCATCTCGGACTTCACGGGATTCTTCTACATCCAGAATATGGGTGATCCTGGCCAGCTCTGGGAGTTCGACGAGACGGAGAAGATGTTCTCCAACCCCGAGCGCAAGGAGACGGAGGACTACGTGACGGGCCGGTTCGGCTAGAAGATGCCACGGGAGACTTTTCAGCAGGAGCTCGACGGCCTGCTCTCGGACCTCCTCGACCTCGGGAGGGAGGTCGAGGCCTCTCTGGAGAACATGGTGAGGGCGATGGAGGGCCGCGACGCCGACGTTGCGCGCCAGGAGCTAGGGGTGGACATCCACTATAAGACGACGGGGATGGATATCGAGAGGGAGTGCATGATCCTGCAGGCCCGCCAGGCCCCCGTCGCCCGCGACCTCAGGCTGCTCTACACCGTGCAGTCGGTGACGAACCACCTCGTGCGCTCAGGAACCCTGACGGAGCACATCTGCCACGCTATCGTGGAGACCGCAGATAGCGAGCGTGACGAGGATCTGGAGGCCGCGCTCGTGGAGATGGCCAGGACCGCGCGCAACGTATTCAACGAGGGTCTCGACGTGTTCGAGAACCGGGACATCGATAGGGCGCGCGACCTCCAGGCGAAGGACGATAAGGTGGACCTCCTTTACTCGGAGGCCATGAACCTCATCGCTAACCCTTCTGAGGGGGGAGGCGGCGCGCCTGAGTGGCGGATGCGGGCGGCCTTGATGGTCCATTACCTGGAGCGCATCTCCGACCATGGCGTGGACATCGGCGGGAGCGCCGTTTTCCTGGTTACCGGGCAGCGGATCGAGGACGCCATGCAACAGTACCTAGACCGCAACGTGGACCACAACGGTGACGGTAAGTAACGGAGAATGGCTTTTGCGCCACGTGCAATAGTAATCTAGACTACTATCGACGTGGAGAAGGGCAACCAGTCAGAGGAGGGAAACCAGGATAGCTTTCAGGCAAGATCGTAGAATCGCAAGGTGGGGCGAGATGGACCGACGGAGAAGGGGAAAGGAGCACTCTATGAGCGACAACCCGGTATTCCTGTACGCGGGCGAGTATGAGAGCGTAGACGATGCCAAGGCAGACCTCGACGCTCTGAAGGAGTTGCACCGCGAGCATGTCGTTGGTACCTACGACGCCGCCGTGGTCACCAAGACAGAAGAAGGCAAGGTAAAGATCGTAGACAAGATAGAGAAGCCGACCCAGCACGGTGGGTGGGCTGGCATGGCTGTGGGGGCAGCCATGGGTCTGATCTTCCCTCCCTCCATCCTGGTGGGTGGACTGCTAGGGGCTGGGGCAGGTGCCCTGATCGGCCACCTGGAGGGGGGCATGTCGCGCTCGGACATCAAGGAAGTCGGGGAGATGCTCGACAATAGTGAGGCTGCTTTGATCGTGGTTGGGGAGGCGACTATCGAGCGGGCGGTGGATGATGCGACCAGCCGGGCCAAGAAGCAGTTGAAGAAGGAGATCAGGGCAGACGCAAGGGAGATGGAAAGGGCTGTCGACGAGGCGTAGCCCCAAGGGCTCGAGACCCCCGGCTGGCGAGCCGGCCGGGGGTCGTTACTTGCGTATGTCTGCTACAATCTCTTCTGGCGATACGCTCCTGTTGGTCGGGTGATTATCTCTTGAGGCTTACTCAGAAGAGCAAATATGCGGTACGTGCGTTGATGGAGCTGGCGCTCGACGAGCGTGATTGTCCGCTCGGGGTAGCCGAGATAGCCCGCCGCCAGCACATCCCGGAGAGGTTCCTCGAGCAGATCTTCGGCGAGCTCCGCCGGGCTAATATCATAGAGAGCCGCCGCGGGGCACACGGGGGGTACCGCTTCGCGATGCCGACGGAGGAGGTCTCCGTCCTCGACGTCGTCGAGATCCTGGACGGTGAGATCCGTCCCGCCCGCTGCTCGGCAGGCGGGGTATGCTATATAGCCGACGCCCCCCTATGCGCCACGAGCAAGGTATGGGACGAGGCCCGCGAGGCCCTGGAGAACGTCTTCGGACGCTACAGCATTGCGGCCCTCGCCGCCGCCGAGCGTGAGGAACGTGCGTCCCACGAAGCCGCCCCCGCACGCCGCTGACTAATCCTGGATAGACTCCGAGCCCATCTCCGCGGCCTTACGGGGCTGGCCGAATCCACGGTCGAGGTCGGGAGCAGGACATACCGCATCACCCACCCTGTCTCGGCGGACGACCTGATCTGCGAGGAAGACTTCGACCGCGATGAGAGGCTCCCTTACTGGGCCGAACTCTGGCCGAGTGGCCTCGCGCTGGCCCGTCACCTCTCGAAACGCGCCCTTGCGGGTACTCACGCCATCGAGCTGGGGTGCGGCGTCGGGTTGCCCACCATACTCGCGCTCGCCCAAGGCGCCGAAGTCCTTGCTACAGACCACTATGAGGCCGCCCTCGATTTCACAACCTACAATGCCCGCACGAACCTTGACCGGGAACCGAAAGTCTCAGTTCTGGACTGGCGCGAGCCGGATACAGGGAGTATTGGAACCTACGACCTGATCTTCGCCGCGGACGTCCTCTACGAGCGTAAGAACGCTGCTGCCCTCGCCGGCCTCGTACCAGAGCTGCTCGCGCCCGGCGGTGAGGCGATCTTCGCCGATCCACGCCGTGACGAAGCGCCGGTCTTTCTAGAAGCTATGGAGAGATACGGGTTCGAGGATGCAACGGAAGAGATCTTCGTCGAGCAGCCTGCGAGAGGGGTGAAGGTGCTACTGCACCGGCTGCGGCGGTAGGATCTGGTGCGGGATTGAACGATACCTGCTGTTATACTCTAACCCAGTGCTTCTGGAATCGTTAAACCCGACCCAGCTTGACGCTGTAGAGCACACAGAAGGACCGCTCCTCATACTCGCCGGAGCAGGGAGCGGGAAGACACGCGTGCTCACGCATCGTGTCGCCTACCTCATAGATCAGGGCCTGGCCGCGCCCGAAGAGGTCCTTGCCATAACCTTCACCAACAAGGCCGCCCGCGAGATGAAGGACAGGGTTGCCCTCCTCGTTGGCCCCGATTCCAGGAGGATGTGGGTCTCGACCTTCCACGCCTTCTGCGCCCGGATTCTGCGGGTCCACGCCGAGAAGCTTGGCTACAAACGGGAGTTTACGATCTACGACGGCGCCGACCAAGTCCGTCTCGTCAAGCGGTGCATCGTGGAGCTGGGCAAGGACCC
>DASSCV010000370.1:0-5816 GCA_035697505.1 Rubrobacter sp. | reverse complement strand
AACCGCTGCTCGAGCCGCTAGGTGTACCCGAGGGCACCATCCACGTCATCGCCTTCGCCGCGGCCTTCGGCACTATAACGTTCTTGCACGTCGTCTTCGGCGAGCTTGCACCCAAGAGCGTGGCCATAGCCAGGGCGGAGGAGACGGCGCTGTTCGTCGCCCCGTTCATGCGCTTCTTCTACTATCTCTTCTGGCCTGGAATCATGGTCTGCAACAGAACGGCCAACGCGGTGGTGCGCCACTTCGAAAAGCGTCCATTTGCAGTAAGAATGCCCACGTTGAGGAAAAGAGTACTGCACGAATAAAGGGACTGATCCGGTGCCCGACTCCTCCTTTCCCACCTATCACCTCGAATGAGCGGGCACCGGATGCACGATCTGAGAGCTGAGCTGAACGCCCGGCCCGATGTGCTGTGCCGGGCCCTGGAGCTACAGAGGGGTAGAGACGCCCTGTACCCGGAATGTTGAAAGTACCCTACGGGAAGTGGGTCTGCACTTCTGTAGGTATTTTGTCCCGAACTTCTCTCCTGATAACGACCCAGACCGTCGGCGCCATACCGATAGGTATTCCCCGTCGCCGCTGTATGAGATGTCATCCTCGATTTGGATGTGAACGCCTGGCACGATACCCTAGCATTGAGGCGCCACGATAAAGGCAGGGGAGAGGAGGCGAATATTGAGTGAAGAGGGTGTGATCAGGGTAGCGATCGTCGACGATCAGCGACTCTTCGTCGACGGGCTTGTTAGGATCCTCAGCATTCAACCTGACGTGGAAGTGGTGGGTAGGGCGCACACGGGCGAGGAGGCAGTGGAGCTGTGTTTGAGGGAGGAACCCGACGTCGTGCTTATGGACCTCTCTATGCCGGGGATGGGTGGCACCAGCGCGACGCGAAAGATTCTCGGTCTTTTGCCAAGAACCCAGATCCTGGTCCTGACTGTCCACACCGATGACATCAACCTCTTCCAGGCTATCAAGGCCGGTGCGCAAGGGTACATCCTGAAGGATTGCACCCCGGAAGATCTCGCGAGCGCGATAAAGGCCGTCCATGCAGGAAACACCATCATGTCCCCTGAAATCGCGAAGAAGACTATGACGACCTTTGAGGGTATCCGCTCGAACACCGAGCTCACTCCGACCCTTACCGAGCGGGAGCTCGAGGTGATAAAGGCACTGGCTCATGGGAAGAGCAACAAGGAGATAGCGCGCGATTTGAGCATCTCGGAGAAGACGGTCAGGAACCACGCTTCTAATATCTACAAGAAGCTACACATCTTCGACAGAACCCAGGCCGTCATCTACGCCGTCCGCCGTGGTCTGGTGGACCTCGAGCAACCGGAGCCTCGCTGACGCACCTTTGCTCCTCGCTATCTACGGCCGTGTGCTGACGCGAGGTCTAAGGTCGTGACACCCTGACGCGTACCGACGTTCCCTTACCGGTCTCGGAGCAGATCACCAAATCCCCTCCTAGCAAGGACGCCCGCTCGCGCATACCTTCGATACCCACTCCGCCATTCGCCGATGCGAGGTCGAAGCCCCGCCCGTCGTCGGCTACCTCCGCCAACAAGGAGTCGGCTCCTTCCACGTCCAAACTGACGCGAACGTTGCGCGCCTCAGAATGGCTCCTGGCGTTGGTCAGGGCTTCTTGAACTATCCCAAGCAGCTCTCTGCCCGTTTCGCCAGGAATTTCGTGCGGGAAGTCGTCTTGGACCTCGAGCATTACCTGGCACTCGGAGGTCTGCTGAAGGTTAGTCTCCACTAGAGACTCAACGGCCTCGAGAAACGATATTCCTTTCTCCGAACGCAAATCGTAGACCGCTCGGCGCAACTTCGAAGCCGAGTGCTTCAGGGTATCGATGGCTACCAAGAGATCGACATCATTCCCACCGCTCTCCAACCGTGCTTTCTGCTCGATGCGGGCGGCTTCCAACCCTTGCACGACGGTAGCGAGGTCTTGCAACACCCCATCGTGCAGATCGCGGGCTATTCGGCTGCGCTCAGCCTCCCGCACCATTCGTAACTCCTCTTCGGCGCGTTTGCGCTCGGTTATGTCCACCAGGACGTTCACCGCACCGATGAGGTTGCCCCACTCGTCGCGGATGGGGTTGGCGTGGGCCAGCGCGCTCAGACGCTGGCCGTCCGGGCGCTCGATGATGATCTCGCGCCTGTTGTATCCTTCGTTTGTCTTGAGTGCCAATGCCATCCAACATCGGTCGTGATCGATCGGTGCTCCATCGACCGAGAAGAGTTTGAAGGAGCCGCAGAAGCGGTCCTCGGGATCGTTCAGCTTTGGGGCACGCCCCCACAATCGCACCGCGTGCTGGTTGAAATAGGTGATCAAACCTTCGGGGTCGCAGGTGTAGGCCCCGGCAGGCAGCTTCTCCAGCAACAGGCGGAAATGCGACTCACCTCGGCGCAGTGCTGCTCCGGACCGCTTTCCCTGGTATATGTCTTCGTCTGGTACTTGTTGCTGCATGGCTATCCTGTGGCCCTATCTCGCACATCGCAGTAACTGCCCTCTGTGAAGCAGTAGAACAATACCACCCATAAGGTAATTCTACATCAGGCACAGCACACGCTTTCGGGAATCACCTCAGCCGAAGACCCCGGCCTTGGAACCCGCCGATGCGCTAGGCCTGGGACGACACCTATGCGTTTGGGACTTATGTCCCATCGACTTCTGGCCCGTTCTCCTCTAGCCTAGAGGCCGCACTCTCCTCAGCTTGACCGAGGAGCATGTGAGTCGCACGGTAGTACGTAGTTACGCCTGGGGGAAGGGCGGTTAGGTCGTGGGCATTGACGAGATACGCGGCGGGACAAGGGTAAGGGTGCGAGGGGGGCTCCAAGGGAACGCCGACCGCTCACTACTCACAGAAGAGCCAGATCGGGGTGGCGATCCCTTGACGCATGAGGGCCAGCCTATGCGGGCGTAGAATGCCGCGCCTGGAACGCGCTTTCAGAAGGAGGAGAGCTTGAGAGCAGAGCAGACCGTATCCGAGATGGTGGTGGAGTCGCTGGCACGCCAGGCCGAGGCGCTCTCGGAGAGGACGGGGCATCCCTTCGAGGATGCGTTTGCAGAGGTGCTCAATACCCCTGCCGGCGGCCGGCTGGGCGAGCTTGCTGACGGTCCCCATCGACACGAGAAGGCCGCCAAATGGCAAGCTGGCCTGCTAGCTGACCGCGAGGCCCGAAGGCCAGCCCACTTGCGCGAGTTGGGGGGTGCAGAGACCCGCGACTCATGGCTGGGGCACTACCTGGAGTGGGCCGAAGGTGCAGACGGGCGCGAGGAGTACCTCGCGTTTCGGCGCGAGAGGTTCGCCTCCCTGAGGGATTGAAGCGTTAGGCTCTCTTAGAGGCTTCGCGCCTCCCCTATTCTTGCCAGCGCGGAGCACCGCTAACCTCCTGTAACCACGTGCGGACAAGCTGAAAGAATGGTGTGCCCGATCAAGGCTGCCGATTTCCCTGTCGATCGCTCCCAGCAGCGTGGAGGCCAGCAGAGATGAGACCTTACTTTACCTCAGATCCAGACGTGCCACTCATGGCGATTCACTGTCGTGAACTCCAATCCTGTAGGACAATAGAGAAGAGATAGCCGGCAAGCACAGCCAGGAGAAAATAGCGATCAACCTGGAGGTAGCCTGAGGCTGCTGCGGGCGCTCCACGCTCACCTGAGGTCGCTACCACGAACCCGCCAACGCCAGTGCGAACCGTGTGGGCAACAATTAGGGGATTGACAGCCATACTGAGGAGGGTTGCAGATGCACGCCAATGAGGACCACATGGCGGAGGTAGTTCCCACTGACTACAGTTATGTCTTCAATCCGTATCGGGAGCCTGTAGCCCAGGTAAATCCAGGAGAACGGGTGACCATACAAACGGATGATGCGTTCGAGAGCAGGATAACGAAGAAAGAAGATCTTCCGAGCCGCGCCCTTGCTACGGCCAAGTTCCTCAATCCCCAGACGGGACCCATCTATGTGCAAGGAGCGGAGCCGGGCGACACTCTTGCCGTTCGTATCGAGAGCATCGAGCCTACAAGAGACTTCGCCGTAAGCGTTTTGATACCCTACTTCGGCGGTCTCACCTCGACAAACTTCACCCGCACACTGCAGGAGCCGCTGCCTGAGAGGGTCTGGATCTGGGACCTCGTGGACGGTGGCACAAAGCTGGTCAACGAGGAACTCGGTGTGATACTGCCCTGGGAGCCCTTCCTGGGAACCCTGGCCGTGGCCCCAGACCTGGAGGCGATTACCGCCCTCGCCCCAGGCCCCTTCGGGGGCAACATGGACGTGCCCGACGTGAA
Organism: Rubrobacter sp.; assembly: GCA_035697505.1. Lineage (GTDB taxonomy): Bacteria > Actinomycetota > Rubrobacteria > Rubrobacterales > Rubrobacteraceae > Rubrobacter_D. The sequence goes on along the minus strand of DASSCV010000370.1, from coordinate 1,516 downwards.
GCCGGGCAACACGGTCTACTTGCCTGTATGGAACTCCGGTGCGCTCGTCTACACTGGTGATTGCCACGCGAGGCAGGGACAAGGGGAACTCTGCGGGGTTGCGATGGAGATCACCTCGAGAGTAACCGTGGTGTTCGAGGTGATCAAGGAAAAGGCGATAGAGTGGCCGCGTATCGAATCAGATGAGGCCATCATGGTGGTTGGAAGCGCCCGTCCCATGGAAGACGCAGCCCGCATCGCTAACACGGAGCTAATCTTGTGGCTGGAGCAAGAATATGGCTACGATCGATGGGACGCTTACCAGTTGCTCACCCAGGCAGGTGGATTGTACGTGGGTAATATGGTTGACACTACTTATTCTTTGGTGGCATCCATCGACAAGAAACATCTAGGTCGTTCGCGGTAGCGTCTCTTTCCATGCTGGTATCCAGTGCGAGTTGCGGGCAAGGGTCATGGTTATGTTGGCGTGCCCGGCGAGGTGCCGGTGGACTCCAGGCCACGATTTCGAAGGGTCTTGGCGGGGCTCTGAGGGGCCCGTCCGTTGGGGTTCTTTTTGCGCGGCTCCATTGGCCTGGAAGGGAACAGAGCTCGCTTATTAGGAAGCGCTTACTGCTCTAGGTCTGCTTTGGCCTCCTCGATCTTGTGGTGATGCTCATCGGCTGGGCCATTCAGCACCTTCAAGTAGGCTTCGCTAGACTTGCGCGCCAGCCTCTCGAATTGCTCTCGGCCGTCCCTGCTCTTGTCGGCCAACTCATCCAACGTGGCCTGAGAGTTCTTGGCTTCTTGGCCCACGGGGTTCTCGAGCAACTCGCGGGCGAAGCCGATAGTACGCTCCTGCAGGGCGAGGACGTCGTCGGCGAAGGTCTTGTAGGAGCGCTGGATCTCTTCGAAGATCTCTTCGAGCTCCTTCTCGGTTCTCTCATGGTCCATCAATTGCTGTCACTCCCTTCTCTTACGAAGACACGATGGTAGTACAGCAGGAAGCATCGAGTAAGGAGGATACGGTGCAGCGGGGTACAGTGCAAGTGGACAGGACGGGTAGCATAAGAGAACTTCGTCCTCGTGCACCCGCCCCGTACATTGGCATCACCGCCTTTCGATGAGTCGTCCTCGGGGAGCGGCCTGTGCGGCGCTCTACTACGCCGCCTTCTCCCTGAGGGAGACTGGCATCGAGTCAGTGTGGACCGTAGGCAGCCTCGTCATATGCGCCTCTGTGTTCGTACACGGCGTAACCGCCACGCCCCTCACCAAACTCTACGGGAGGCTGTCCTGAGGCGTGTGGGGTGGTCAGCATCCTGTTGGGGATACGAGGAAGGGTGCGGCGCCACCGTCCTCAGTCGTAAAGTGCGCGACTATAGGTCGGTTGGCATTGGCTTCCAACGCCGAGCGTCGCTGTGCTGCTCATAGGCCATCGACTCTGGGTAGCTGATGAGTTCAACGGTCAGGCCCCATGGCGTGCGTGCGTAGATGAACCGATTGCCTTCTCCGGCCTCGGGTCCTGGCAATGGGTTAGGGC
>DASSCV010000369.1:0-3756 GCA_035697505.1 Rubrobacter sp. | reverse complement strand
CTCCTTGGAGGGTGATCGAGGCGATCAGCGTGGTGTTCTTGCCTCGGTTCCTCGGGACCTTGCCGTAGGCCCTCTTTCCCTTCGGAGCCCTGGCCCTCAGGCGCGTCATGGAGGTGTTGAAGCCCGACTCGTCCACGAATACCAGCCTTCTTGCGTCGAAGCGGCTAGCCAGCCATCTCCACAATCCCCTCGCCTCCTCGTCGCGCTCTGAGGCTATCTGTGACTTTTTTTCTAGGACGGCAAAGCCTGCTTGACACTGGAACGTCCTGCTCGTTAAGGTTCGATCACAAAGTCCTCCTACGAGAGAAGGCCCCATGGCAAGGAACCAGCCTCGTCCCCAAGCCACTTCCGAACTCAGGCTCGAGCCACTCGACGACAGATGTCTTATCTGCGAGGGCAAGTTGTGGGTCGCTTACCACAACGTCCGCACCGTCACCACGCTGGAGGGATTAGTACGCCTGAAATTGGTGGTGCGCCGCTGCGTTAACCGGGAGTGCGAGCTCTATCAGGAATCTCGTCGGCCCGAGCAGGAGGGCGCCTTCGCTCTGCCCCAGGGCGAGTTCGGACTGGACGTAATAGCCCTGGTGGGCGCTTTGCGTCACGCCGAGCACCGCAGCGTTCCTGAGATCCACCGCGAGTTCCTTGGTCGGGACGTGGGAATCTCCGAGCGCACGGTTACAAACCTCCTGGATCGCTACGAGGAGTTGGTGTCGCTAAGGCTTTCGGAGAGCGTAGGTCTGCGGGAGAGGCTCGGCGAGCAAGGGCGGGCGGTCCTCGCCATAGACGGCTTGCAGCCCGATGTGGGCCACGAGGTGTTGTGGGTGGTGCGCGAGTGCCTCTCTGGGGAGGTGCTGCTTGCGCGAAGCCTCCTTGGCGGGACGCAAGCGGACCTGATGCCCCTGTTGCGGGAGGTAACGGATGCCCTGCCGGTGCCGGTCGCGGGCGTCGTCTCCGATGGGCAGCACGCAATCCGCAAGGCCGTGGGCGGCGCTCTGCCCGGAGTTCCCCACCAGCTGTGCCAGTTCCACTACCTCAGGGAGGCGGCCAAAGAGGTTTACGAAGCCGATCGCCACGCCAAGAAGGAGCTAAAGAAGAGGGTGCGTGGGGTGAGGCCCATAGAGCGGGAGCTCGAAGGACGCAACGATCCAGAGGCCGAGACCGTGCGCGGGTACTGCCTGGCGGTGCGCAGCGCGATCACCGACGACGGACGCCCCCCGCTGGCGGCTTCGGGGCTCAAGCTCCACGAGCGCCTGTCGGCCATCCACGACTCTGTGGAGATGGTCGGTAAAAAGGGGAGCGAACCCCCGGGGAACTAGAGCGCCTGCGGCGGCTCCTTGGGCGTGGGCTCGCCGAGACAGCCCCACTGTGGCAGCCGATACGGCTGTGCTACTCGTGGGTGCACCGGGCAGCGCACATCCTGGCCGACGAAGGAGGCCGGCGCATCGAAGAGTTGCGCCGGGACTACAGAAAGCTGCTCTCGGAGATGTCCGTCCGGAAAGAAGAAGCGGGCGACCTCTCGGGAGCGGTGTCGTTGTTTCTCAAGGTGAGCAGGAGCTACTGGAAGGGTCTGTTCCGCTGCTACCGCTTCCCCGAGCTGCCACGCACCAACAACGACCTCGAGCATCACTTCGGCTCCGTGCGCTACGCAGAGCGGCGCGCCAGCGGCAGGAAGGGGGCATCACCCGCGATGGTGGTGAGAGGCAGCGTGCGCGTGGTAGCCGCCGTGGTGACGCCCCCGGGAGGTTTCGCTGCCGCGGACATACGCCCGGCCGACCTCGAAAGGTGGCGGACAATGCGAGCTTCGCTGGAAAAGAGGCGAGAGAGCCGCCGCGCCCAGCTACGCTTCAGGCGAGACCCGGACGCCTACCTCCGGAGGCTTGAAGAACAGCTACTCAAGCAGGCTTTGCCGTCCTAGAAAAAAAGTTCGCCGCTAAGGTCGAGCACGAAAGCACCCGCCACGACCAACCGTTGAAGGTTTTGGCCTTCGAGGAGGCACGCTTCGGGCTCATCAACTGGCACAGGAGGCGCTACTGTCCGAAGGGGTTCCGTCCACCCTACATCGTGAGGCGCTCCTACGAGTGGACCTACCTCTACGCGGCAGTGGAACCCACCACGGGGGAGAGCTTCTGCCTTTACCTGCCTGGGATGGACGACGGATGCCTGCAGATATTCCTCGGCGAGCTCTCCAAGGCTTACCCCGAAAACCACCTGCTAGTAGTGCTCGACGGCGCCCCAAGCCACCGCTCCGAGAAGATCGTCCATCCGGAGAACGTTAGCCTCCTTGAGCTGCCGGCCTACTCCCCGGAGCTAGACCCGGCAGAGAGGTGGTTTCAGGAGTTCAGAAGAAAGTTGTCCAACAGGACCTTCGAGAGCGTCGCTCTAATGCAAGAGGTGCTCACCCGGACGCTTGCACCCTACTGGAAAGACCCCGCACTGCTCAAACGGCTCACCGGATACCACTGGTGGGTGGAGGCGGTGGAGGCGTTGTGACATCAATAGCCCGGAATGGTATTAGATCTTCGCGTTGACGGAGTTCTAAGAATTTCGCCTATCGACACGTAACGCCTCAGCCACTCTCAAGATTCCCCTAGGTGAAATACGATCTTGGGGGAGGCTGGCCTTGAGGCAGCTCGTTAGAGTGCCTCCAGAGAACAATGTTGTTGGAGAGGAGCGAGCATGAGAATTCCAACATGGCTGCTGGTGTTGTTAATGGTCGCAGGGACAATTTTAGTGGTCTGGTTGATGATCAATGTCGCTATTAACTAGGGAAGTTTCGTTCTCAGGAAGTGCCCTGGGTCCCTGGAGGCTCCGGCCCCTCCTCTTGCCCTTATTCACCGGAGTGCGTGGAAGGTGACAGCCTGTTGAAAAAGTCGTTATAGGAGCCGTCAGTAATCCCAAACCGCATTCAAACACTTAGACATCAACGCCAAAACGCTGCAATGGCGGGTTTTTTGAGTCCTTGAAGGGTGCTCGGAAGGGGCGTAGAGGGGGTTTTCAACACGCTGGAGGTTTCTGCGAACTTCGCCTTTTGGGGATTCTCCGAAGTTGGCGGTCTCTCCTTACTTTCTGACTATGGTTACCGGGCAATGGGCATGTCGGACAACCGCATCCGAGACACTACCCACCAAAGCCCTCCTTAGCCTGCCGTGGCCCCTGCTGCCCATCACTATCAACCCGGCGCCTATCTCCTCGGCCAGTTCGACTATCTCCTCGTCGGCTCTCCCTTCGAGCAGGTGGGTTTCCTTAACAGTGACCCCCGACTCCTCTATCCTCTTGGCCTGCTGCTCGAGCACCTCCTTCGCCCTGCGTCGGTTTTCCCGTAGCACATCTTCGAATTCGGCGGGGTGCTCGGGCAACTCGTAGAGTGGGTAGTCAGGTCCCACGGTGAGAACGTGCAGCTCTGAGTTGGTTTTCTCAGCAAGGTCAGCCGCGGTAGTAGAGGCCAACTGGGCCTCCTCAGAACCGTCGGTAGCCAGAAGGATCGTTGTAGGAAAGATGCTCACTGGGTCCCCTCCCCTTGCTCAATGCTTTTATCCCTTTCACGTATCATGCCAGCCTCCGACCCCAGGCGCATCGGAAAAGGGCTATTTAGTGGAGGGCGTGGAAGGCTAATTCTCCGAAGTTCTCCCGTATCGATCTTTCGCAGTTCTGGCATGAGAGGGTGCATCCCGCTGCGGCGCGTGGCATTATCTTGAGACGTAGGATCCAGCCGAGAAAGGAGTTTGACGATGAGCATCTTCCCGACCACGATACTGC
>DASSCV010000368.1:0-15123 GCA_035697505.1 Rubrobacter sp. | reverse complement strand
GTACCTCGGCAGGGTGAAGCTGGTCATTCAGGGCGTTGAGGCGCAGGCGCTCCTGAAGGTCAGGCTCGACAACGTAACCGCCATCCTCGACCGGGTTCTCACGACCATAGACCGCAACCCGCAGATCATCGAGAAACTGGTCGAAGGCGTAAGCTCTGCGGTCGAGGATATAGGCTCGGGTGCCGGTTCGGCCGTCGAGGACATAGGCGCAGGCGCTGGCGACCTGGTCGGCGAAGGCCTCAACTCCGCCGTTGAAGACATAGGCTCCGGCGCTGGACAGCTGGTAGGCGAAGGGCTCAACTCAGCGGTCGAAGACATAGGTTCGGGCGCTGGCGACTTGGTGGGAGAGGGTCTCAATTCCGCGGTCGAAGACATTGGCGAGGGCGCCGGTTCGGCCGTCGAGGACATAGGTTCGGGTGCCGGCGATCTGGTAGGCGAAGGGCTCAATTCGGCTGTGGAAGACATAGGCTCTGGCGCTGGATCGGCCGTCGAAGATATAGGCTCCGGAGCGGGCTCGGCCGTCGAGGACATAGGCTCCGGGGCTGGTTCGGCCGTCGAAGACATCGGTGAGGGCGCGGGTTCGGCCGTCGAAGACGTCGGTTCGGGTGCCGGTTCCGCGGTGGCGGACGTCGGAGAAGGCGCTGGCTCTGCGGTCCAGGATGTCGGCGAAGGTGCCGGTTCGGCCGTCGCTGATGTGGGTGAAGGCGCCGGCTCGGCTGTGGAGGATGTCGGTTCTGGCGCTGGTCACGCCGTCGGTGAGGTCGGCGAGGGTGCCGGATCTGCAGTTGCCGACGTAGGCGAAGGCGCCGGTGAAGCTGTCGAGAGTACGGGCCAGGCCGTCGAAGACGTCGGTTCGGGTGCTGGTTCGGCTGTCGAAGATGTCGGCGGCGGTGCTGGGCAGGCCGTAGGCGAGGTCGGACAAGGCGCCGGTCAAGCTGTAGGAGAGGTTGGCCAAGGTGCCGGGCAAGCCGTCGAGAGCGCGGGCCAGGCCGTCGAAGACGTCGGTGAAGGTGCGGGCTCCGCTGTTGAGGACGTTGGTGGCGGCGCGGGCCAGGCCGTCGGAGAAGTAGGACAGGGTGCCGGTGAGGCGGTCGGCGAGGTCGGCGAGGGTGTCGGACAGACGGCCCAGCAAGTCGGCGAAGGTGCCGGCCAGGCCATTGGTGAGGTCGGTCAGGGCGCTGGTCAGGCTGCGGGCCAGGTAGGAGAAGGTGCGGGTCAGGCTGTAGGTGAAGTGGGACAGGGCGCTGGACAGGCCGTAGGAGAGGTCGGTCAGGGCGCAGGCGAGGCCGTTCAGCAGGCCGGGCAGGCGACACAGCAGGTAGGCGAAGGCGCGGGACAGGCCGTCCAGGGCGTAGGCGACGCCGCAGGACAAGCCACCGAGCAGGTAGGCCAGGTCGCACAGGGGGCTACCGACGCGGTAGGAGAGGCGACGGACACAGCCGGTCAGGTGGCTGAAGGTGCTACGGACGCGGCGCAAGGGGCGACGGAGCAGGCGACGGAAGTCGCCGGGCAGGCAACCCAGCAGGCCCAAGAGACGGCCCAGGGCGTCACGCAACAGGCTACCGACACCGCGCAAGGGGCGGTGGAAGGTGCTACGGACGCGGCCGGAGGCGTGGCGCAGCAGGCTCAGGACGCCCCCGGAGGGGCGACGGATCAGGCCTCCGGCCAGACCGTCGAGCGTACGGTGGACGAGGAGGGCAACATCCTCGAGACCGTCATGAACGAGAACGGCGAGGTGGTAGATGAGGACCTCGTCGGCAACGTTGGCGACCTGCCAATCGAAGAGGAGTACATAGACGACCAGGGCCAGGTGGTGAGCCGGGCGAAGGACGACTCAGGGAACGTCTACGAGCAGGTCTTCGACGACCAGGGGAACCTGGTCGAGGTTAGGGCTGCGTGAGGAAGACGGAGTCGGAACGAGGTTTGTCGGGAGGGACCGAGATTAGGGAGAGGAGAGACGGTGGCAGAAGATAGGACGAACGAGGCGCTCGAGAAGCTGAACCGCGGGATTCAGGAATCCAAGCAGCTGGTCCAGCAGCAGACGATGACGCTCGCCCAGGATTTTTTCGACGATTCCGTCGAGGAGTTGAAGCAGCAGATAAAGGAGAACCGTGCCACCCTGGAGAGGTTGCCGGACCAGATCCCGGGTGGCCAGGAGGAGTCGTTCCAGATGCTCTTCCAGGAGCTGATGGACAGCTACGAAGCCATCGAACAGGTGCTCGACGAGGCCAACAAGAACGTCTCGGAGATCGATGCCGACCGTCTCATGCGCCAGGGAGAAGTCGACGCCACCGACGCCGCCCGCCGCGAGGCAAAGGAGCGGGGCGTAGATCTCACGAAGGTCGAAGGCACGGGCAGCGACGGACGTATCATCATCAGCGACGTGGTAGAGGCAGCCGAGGCGATGGAAGACGGGGCCGGTGAGGATGGTGCCGCTCCACAGGCCGCGCAAGGGGCGCAGCACGCGGCCGGGCAGGCGGCGGGACAGGCCCAGCAGGCCGCTAGTCAGATCACCGACCAGGCCGGCCAGGTCGCGCAGGGCGTGCAGGACACGGCCCAGCAGGCTGCCGGGCAGGCTACTGATGCGGTAGGTCAGACCGTTGCCCAGGCCGACGGGGCGGTGGATCAGGCGACACAGCAGGCCGGAGACGTAGCAGGAGGCAACGGTGACGAGGGACCTAAGGCCACGAACGCCGCGAGGCGCAAGGCGGAGGATCTGGGGTTGGATCTCTCCGAGATACAGGGCTCCGGGGCCGGCGGGATCATAACGATCAGGGACGTGGTCCAGAGTTGAAGCAGCCGAAAGAGCATTCGGAGACCCTGAAGAGGCCGGATGTCGAACTGACCGCCGCGGTGAAGTCCCGGTGGTTACGCTTCGAAAAAGTTCCGGAGACGGAGATCAGGTTCCCTGGTTATCCCGAAGACCAGTCGGTATCGGGGACCGAACGGGAGAACTTGCCCGGGGAGGTAGAGGAAGACGTAACGTATCGCGATTCCCTTATCAGGCTGAGAAGTGCCGCAAGTCTGGTCAGCGACGAATCAATCCCCGGGAAGGACAGAAAGAGGGATAGAGAAGCTGAGGCGCAAGCGTGACTCGGGCTATCCGAGATGCGAGACCGTACAACGCAGACTCGAGAAGAGAGGAGAGAAGATGAGCGAAGGCGGACAGGGCCAGCAGAACCAGGAGGGCCAGCAGGGCGGGGATTTGCTAGGAGGAGTGACAGATCAGGTTGGGCAGGTCGCCGGGCAGGTGCAGGACACCGCCGGCCAGGCCACTGACCAGGTTCAGGACACCGCGGGAGGCGCGGTGGACCAGGTCAGCGAAGTGGTAGGGGGCCTCGCCCCTGGCACCCAGGCGCTCGGCGAGCCCACCACCGACGAGGAAGGCCATACCGTCCAGCGCACCGTTGACGAGGAAGGCAACCTGGTCGAAATGGTCCTCGATGAGGAGGGCAACGTTATAGACGAGCGTCCGGTGGGCAGCGCCGCCGACCTGCCGGCGGCCGAAGGCTACGAAGTGACTACCGACGAACAAGGTAACAAGACGACCACCGTGACCGACGAGTCCGGGTCGCTCCTGAAACTGCAGCTCGGTCCTGAGGGCAGCGTGTTGAACCTGGAGCTCCCGCCCTCAACAGAGACTACCGAGACCACCGAGGACTCAAGCTACGAGTCCCAATCCGGTCCGCAGCAAAGCGAGGAAGACCAGGGCGCTTTGGGCCAGGTGACAGACCAGGCCGGGCAGGCCGTGCAGGGTGCCCAGGACACCGCCGGTCAGGCGGCCGGGCAGGCCCAGGATGCCGCGGGGGAGGTTACCGACCAGGCAGGGCAGGCCGCGCAAGGAGCGCAGGATACAGCCCAGGGCGCTGCCCAGCAAGCTCAAGACGCCGCCGGAGGGGCCGCCCAGCAGGCCCAGGACACAGCGGGCCAGGTGACAGACCAGGCCGGGCAAGCCGCCCAGGGTGCCCAGGACACCGCCGGTCAGGCGGCCGGGCAGGCCCAGGACGCTGCGGGCCAGGCCACACAGCAGGCCGAGGATGCCGCAGAGGGCGGCGGACAAGAAGAGCCCAACGCCACGCAGTCCGCCCAGCGCAAGGCCCAGGAACTTGGCGTGGACCTCTCCCAGGTGGAGGGTACCGGGCCCGGGGGGCAGATCACTATCGGCGACGTGGAGAACGCCGCAAATTAGCAGTTTCGGGATCAGCTGGGGCTGGTCGGGCCAGCCCCAGCTCTCGAGGCGCAGAGGTCGTGCTACGGGGGGATCCCTCACCGTAGCGTCGTCCTGTATAAGCGAAAGGACCGAAGGGAAGATGACAAGGCCCACGAGTAAGGAGAAAGAGTGAGCGAAGTACAGACCCTCCAGCAACGGATACAGCAGCAGATCATGCAGAGCGCCCAGGATTTCTACGGCGACTCGCTCGGCAGGCTCAAGGGTCAGCTGCAAAGCGAGCGCGCCCAGCTCGAGAGCCTGATGGAGCAGTCCCCGCCGCAGGCGCAGGCGCAGTTACAGGAGATGATCGACTCCTACACGGAGATCGAAAGCACTCTCGACCAGGCGGCCCATGACCAGGGACTCGACGACGCGGTAAACGAGGCGGCCCAGCAGGCCCAGGACGCCGCGGGCCAGGTGACAGATCAGGCCGGGCAGGCCGCCCAGGGCGTCCAGGATACCGCCGGTCAAGCAGCCGGGCAGGCTCAGGATGCCGCGGGTCAGGCAGTGGGCCAGGTCACCGAGACGGCCGGGCAGGCCGCCCAGCAGGCTCAAGACGCCGCTGGGGGGGCTGCCGAGCAAGCCCAGGGCGCCGCAGGGCAAGTAGCTGACCAGGCTGGCGAAGCCGCGCAGGGTGCCCAGGACACCGCCGGTCAGGCGGCCGGACAGGCCCAGGACGCTGCGGGGCAGGCGCAGGACCTGAACATCACGGACGCTGCCAAGCAGAAGGCGGATGAGCTGGGGGTTGACCTCTCCCAGGTGGAGGGGACCGGGGCGGAAGGGCGCATAACCGTCAAGGACGTGACAAGCGCCGCTAACTAGCGGTAGGGCGCTTTAAGAACGCAAACGTCTACAGGAGGATCGATGGATAAGGCGAAAGGCAAGGCGAAAGAGGCCTACGGGGCCGTAGCCGGCGACGAGGACAAGAAGGCCGAGGGCCAGGCGGAGCAGAGAAAGGCCGAAGCCGAGGAGCAGGCAACCCAGAGGGAGCAGACCCGACAGGCGGAGGCGGAGGCCAACAAGGCAGAGAAGGAGCGTGACCGGCAGGAGCGCAAGGACAAGGGGCTGTTGGGCGGCGTTTCCGACTCTTTGTCAGGCCGCGACCGCCGCTAGCCACAGAACCGCGATATCCGAGCCAGAGTCGGGCGTGAGGGAGCACACGCGGGCGCCCCGGGTGCGCAGCCCCTCGCCTGGCTCCTCGGGTTTCGGGGCCTCTGGGCTCGGGTTGGATCGGCCGGTGTTACGAGGGAGAACAGATGAAACCCACACAGAACGGAGGCGGCACGCTGCAGGAGTTCAAGGAACAGCTTGTCAAGGCGGCCAGGATGTACGCCATGTGCAAGAAGGCCGAGGTGGCCGAGCCGATGGACGTGGTGGGCATAGCGATGGCGGCCTTCGAGGACATGCCCCTCAAGCAGGCGTTGGTGCTTGTGAGATCGAATGAGCAGAACATCGAAGACCTCGCCTGGGCTTTCGAGAACTCCAACTCCGCACAAGAGTTCGAGCAGCGGGTCAAGGAAATCAAGAATCCCCCGAGCGACCGCCAGCAACGATAGCCCGGAAGGCTGCGCGTTGCTCGCCAGAGACCCCGTAACATCTTATTGGGAAGGCTAGAGAGTGCCGATTAAGGATCCTTACGGATTGCTGGGTGTGCCGAGGGGGGCGACCGATGAGGATATCCGCAAAGCCTACCGGCGGCTGGCCCGCAAGCACCATCCTGACGCGAACCCTAATGCTCCCCACGCTGAGGAGCGTTTCAAGGAGATCCAGCAAGCCCACGAGATCCTCTCGAACCCCAAGAAGCGTCGGGCCTACGACGAAAGATCCCGCACCTCTCCACAAAGAAGCACCGGATCCCCCCGTGTGGCTACCAGCGGCAGGCCCCGAGAGAGGACCACCGGGTCGGTGGATCTCTCCGGCCTGCTCGGGAAGTTTGGTAGCTCATCCGGTGGGCGGAAAGAGGTCAGCTGGCAGCTCCGGGTCGAGGATACCGAGGATATAGCCCGCATCTCCAAGATCCTGGGCGTGGATTTGGCGCGTCTCGCGAAGCTGGCGGGTAAGGACGTGCGGATGAAGGCGAGCGCAAGCTTCGAGGACGGTGGGGCAACCTCCCGCAATGCCGCAGCAGACGGGATGGGCAGGAAGCCGCGCAAGCCACCTATCCCACCCAAACCGCCGAAGACCAGAAAACCGCCTGATGCACCGTAGATTAGAGAGAAGCCCATCGGGAAGGCTGAACGGCTCGCATCGCGGGCGTAGAATAACTTTGTGGCGCGAGAGCGGGGTCGTCCCGCCTTCGGGCTATCCGGAGACCCAGCGGGAGGCAACATGAGCGTACGCGAGCAGGAGCGGCGGCAGCGGGAAGTCGAGCGCAGGATAGACAAAGAGATGCGCAAGGCGGACAAGGAGGTCAGGGACACGATCGAGGCGCGGGCGGGGGCGGCCGACAAGAGGATGCGGCAGGTCATCAGGAGGATAGAAAAGGGCGACGTCGAGCCGCGTCCCCTGCCCGGCCTCAGGGAAGATTCTATGGAGTCGGTGGAGTCCATGCCGTCGATGGAGTCGATGGAATCCATGGAGTCGATGGAGTCGGCAGATTACGCGAGCGAGGTGACCGAGGAGGAGGCGGAGGCCGGGGGGATGATGCAGGACATGCCCTTGGAGGGCCACATGCCCATAGATCCCGCGCAAGCGGAAGAAGACCTCGCGCAGCGGGTGACCGAAGACACGGGCTCAGGGGGGGACCCGCACCTGCACAATGAGCGCAAGGCGGAGGAGATAGCCAACCAGATCACCGGAGATACAGGCGCTGAAGGAGACATGCAGGTGCATGCCGAACGCAAGGTGGATCAAATGTCACAGGAGATGTACGAAGATTGAGGGCGATTCGCCCTGAATTCTCTCCCGCTCAGTGCTCGCCTTGGCCAGAAGTTGGTGTCTTTCGGGAGTTGAACTCCCTACTCCGTTGAGTCCGCTTGCTCTTCTGCTTCGTCTTCTACTATCTTCAGACCTTCTATCATCTCGAAGGTGTAGCGCACTACGCCGCTGTCTTTGCCCCTGCACTCAAAGTAAAGGGACTCGTCGTCATAGTAGACAAGTACCTCGGAAAAGATCCCCTTGTTGTAGTAGAGCCCCTCGGCCCACTCCGGGATAGCCCCTTTTTTCACTTTCTGTGGTTGCTCGCTCAACTGCACGTCCTCCTTTCCCCTAATGGCCGCATGCTACACAAAGAAGCACCGCACATCCCAAATGAAGTTTAGACTACCTGCGCGCGTGGAGAAACGGTTCGATAGATGGTAAGAGCGGGACTCGATCGAGGAGATATGTCGAGGGCTGCGAATGCAGGGCGTCAGGCGAAGGCGGCCCGTGAGGGTAGCGCGAAGCCGGGAGAGCTGTTGCTACGTCCACATAACGTGATACCGCAAGCCATATGTGGACGAACATCCGCCTGCTTCATCTAGGTATTGCGGTTGTACGACAACGAGGTTTACACTTCTTTCCAGCCTAGCATAGAATGCGCGAAACAGAGGAGGTTCTGTCTAGTGTCCGAAACGAGGGACGCCGAACGGCTCGTAGCCTTCGAGAATCGGAGAATGTGGCGGTTACTCCTGGCGCGGCTGCACCCTGACGCCGGGGGAGATCACGACCTGTTTACGTTCGCGTGCGCCATAAGGGATGAGATCTCTAGCACGAGCAGCCTGGCGGAGGACACCGAGGTAGAGAGCAGCGCCCGGAGCACAGAGGGTCTGGTAACCCCTTTTCTTCGGGCATGGCAGGACGCGATGGGTGACTGGTCGTCCGGCAACCGCGACGCTCTGAGAGACTTCTGGATACGCTAGGGTTGAGAATACCTGGTTCCCTGCGCCTGACCGATGTGCGTGATCGTGTCCTGTACGATCTTAGACCCAGGCTACTGCTGGCCCTGCTGCTGCTGTTGCTGCATAGACTGTATTATTTGCCAGATCAGGTCCCCTGCCTCACGTTGCATCTTGATGGCATCGGCCTGGTTCGGATAGTTGAGCTCCAGCAGGTTCTGGACGCGCCTGATCTCACTCAAGGCACGTGTCAGCATCTGCTCCGGGCTCTGTTGCTGGTCTTCCTGTTGCTGTTGACCCTGGGCCTGCTGTTGCTGGCCTTGCTGTTGATTGCCCTGCGTCATCTAGGCCTCCTGACCACGCGTCGTCTGCTTTATCCGGAAGAACTCCGTCATCTTCCACATCCGGCATACCTGTGTCTATACCCCGTTTACATCGAAGTCAGACACTGACATTACTGCGGGGGTGTTAGAACGAGTTTACTAACGGCGTGGGACGGGCACGACAGACGAGTAGCGAGACGTTCTGTAGAGACGAGGGGTTATGGCATCCACAAGGTCTGAGCCGCAAAGTGGGGAGCGTCCGGCGGTGGAGGACGACGGGCGTACGAGCCGGGACGAAGATTACGCCCTCCGCCATTCGGAGGACCGCGGGGAAACCTACGGTGATCCCGATGTAGTGCTGGACGTGCCGACGCTCAACGTGGAGGAGATCGACCTGGAGGTCGAGGACCTGCAGGTTCGGGTAGCTCTCCAGGCTGTGCTCGCGGACCTGGTCCAGATCAATGTCGGCCTCAAAGCGGAGTTGGGCGAGGTGAAGCTGACGGTCAAGGGCGTCGAAGCCCAGGCCCAGCTGAAGGCCCGCCTGGACAACGTGCGCGCTATCTTCAGCGAGGTACTGGAATCCCTGGAGCACAGCCCCCAGTTCTTCCGCCAGGCGTTGGGATCGGTGAACCAGACTGCAGGGGCTCCAGAAGACACAACGCCTGACACCGAGGTCGTGGATGAGACCGGCGATGTCCCGGGTCCACCGGCGGGTGGAGGCACGGAAGAGCGTGGAGAACCGGATGTGACGGAAGCAGCCAGGAACAAGGCCAGGGAGCTTGGCGTTGACCTCTCCGGCGTCAAAGGTACGGGATCGGGCGGGCGTATCATCGTCAGGGACGTCGCAAAGGCCGCCAGGGGGTACAATCAGGGGGAGTAGAAGGAGTAGTCCCATGGCCAACAGGTTTTTCAAGCAGACCTCGGCGGAGATCATTTCGGAACTTCTCTCCGACGCGCGGGTGAAACGCGTCAGGGAATACGTGCAGGGCGAGGAGTTCAAAGCCGACCGCGAACGCGTGCGTCGCGACGCCGCAGAACGCCTGAAGTACATCCGCGAGCGCTACCGCGCCAAACGGCGCGACCCCGAGACCGCTGCCCGAGAGAGAGAGCTCACCCTTCGTCTCGCCGAGGTAGAGGCCGAGGCCGCCGAGTTGCGCATCCACCTCTCCGTGCTGCTCGAGGAAGAGGAGAAGCTCAGGACCGCACTCGATGAGCTCTAGCGTTACCCGAGCATCAAAACGATTCTCCCAGAGGTAGCGACCGCCAATCGCGCATTCGGCTACAAGCGAAACCAAAAGCTGACAAGCTGAATTGCTGACAAGCGAAGGCCGAAGGTCAGAGCGTGCTGAAATGCTTGCAAAGAGGTTCAAGACCTCTTTGCGAATTCCAGAAGCCTTACCAGATACTAGTATGCAACAGGATTGTTACCCACTTGTGCTCTGTTGGAAATTCGTGTAAAAATGGGCGTTCCGCACCCTGGACGCCATAGGAGAGGACTTGTTGACCCCTGGAGCCGGACTTTACGACCCCATGTACGAGCACGATGCTTGCGGGCTCGGGTTCGTAGCGAGGCTCGACGGGCGCAGGACGCGGGAGACGGTCGAGGAAGGTCTCGAGGTCCTGCACAACCTGGAGCACAGGGGGACGACGGGGAGCGACCCTGAGACGGGGGACGGGGCCGGGGTACTCACCCAGATCCCCGACGGCTTCTTCCGCAAGGAGTGCAAAAAGCTTGGTATAGAGCTTCCCGAGGCGGGATTCTACGGGGTGGGGATGCTCTTCGAGTCGGGGGAGGTCGAGGGGCTCGGCTGCGAGGGCCGGCTCGCGGAGATCTGCGCCGAGGAGGGCCAGGATCTCCTGGGCTTCAGGGACGTACCCATCGTGCCCGAGGCGGTCGGTAAGGTCGCGCGCAGCGTCATGCCGCGCATCAGGCAGTTCTTTATAGGGCGCCGCGGCGGGGACGAGGCGGCTTTCGAGCGGAAGCTCTACGTCATCAGGCGCCGGCTGCACAAGGCCGTCGAGGACTCGCACGGATGCTACGTCGTCAGCCTCTCCTCGAAGACGATCATCTACAAGGGGCTCTTGAAGGGCCGGCAGTTGTCGCGGTTCTATCCCGACCTCGGGGATGCGGCGTTCGCAAGCGCGATAGCGCTAGTCCACGAACGGTTCTCCACGAACACCCTGGGTAGCTGGGAGCTCGCGCACCCTTACCGCTACATCGCGCACAACGGCGAGGTCAACACCATAAGGGGCAACATAAACTGGATGCGGGCCCGCGAGAGCCGTCTGCGTTCTGAGCTCTTTGGGGAGGATCTGGAGAAGCTATCACCGGTCATTTTGCCCGGCCAGAGCGACTCGGCCTCCTTCGACAACGCCCTGGAGCTGTTGCACCTCGCCGGGCGAAGCCTTCCGCACGCGGTCGCCATGATGATCCCCGAGGCCTGGGAGAACGACGGGTTGATGCACCCAGACAGGCGCGCCTTCTACCAGTACCACAGCGCCCTCATGGAGCCGTGGGACGGCCCTGCGGCGGTCGCCTTCACCGATGGCCGTATCGTCGGCGCCACGCTGGATAGGAACGGGTTGCGTCCCGCGCGGTACTCCGTTACCCGTGACGGCAGGGTCATCATGGCATCGGAGGATGGGGCCTTGAGGGTGCCTGCTGAGGACGTGATCGAACGCTGGAGGCTCCAGCCGGGCAAGATGCTCGTCGTCGACACCGAGAGGCACGAGCTGCTGCATGACGAGGACGTCAAGAGGCCGCTCTTCGGGCGGCAGCCGTACGGGCGTTGGCTCGAGGAGGGTGAGATCCACCTGAACGAGCTCCCCGAGCCCGGCGCCGAGTCGCGTCCCGAACAGGCCTCGCTCCTCGAGCGCCAGCGGGCCTTTGGGTACACTATCGAAGACCAGCGCATACTTCTCGCTCCGATGGCGCAGAACGGCAAGGAGCCTGACGGTTCCATGGGCACGGATACGCCTCTGGCAGTGCTCTCCGAGAGGCCACAGCTGTTGTTTTCGTACTTCAAGCAGCACTTCGCGCAGGTCACCAATCCTCCGATAGACCCCTTGCGCGAGGAGCTGGTCATGTCGCTCAAGATGAGCCTCGGGCCCGAGCAGAACCTCTTCGACGAGACCAAGAAGCACTGCAGGCGGGTGCTCATCGACCAGCCTGTCCTCACGGCGGCGGAACTGGAGAAGATCCGGGCCCTCGGCGACGAACGGGCGAACTCGACGACTCTCCCCACCCTCTTCCCTGTCTCGGCCGGCGAGGAGGGGATGGAGGAGGCCCTGGGCAGGCTTTGCGAGAAGGCCGAGAGCGCGGTCAAGGCAGGATCTGCGGTCCTGGTCTTGAGCGACAGAGGCGTGAACGAGGCGCAGGCCCCCATACCTAGCCTCCTCGCCACCGCGAGCGTTCACCACCACCTGGTGCGGGCAGGCATAAGGACGGCCACCACCCTCGTCGTCGAGACCGCGGAGGCGCGAGAGGTCCACCACTTCGCCCTCCTCGTAGGCTACGGCGCAACCGCCGTGAACCCATACCTCGCCTTCGAGACGATAGAAGATCTCGCAGGCTCGCACCTCATGGAGGGCGTCGGCCCCGAGGAGGCGGCGAAGAACTACGTCAAGGCCGTAGGGAAGGGGCTGCTCAAGGTCATCTCCAAGATGGGCATCTCCACGCTCTTCTCCTATTGCGGGGCCCAGATCTTCGAGGCCGTGGGCCTGAACCAGACGCTCATAGACAGGTGCTTTACGGGCACCGCCTCTCGCGTTGGCGGCGTCGGGATGGACGCGCTGGCACGCGAGACCCTGGAACGCCACACGAGTGCCTTCTCTGCTGCCTGGGACAACGCCGAGGAGCTCGAGGTCGGGGGCGAGTACCAGCTAAGGGCGCAGGGCCAGTACCACCAGTGGAACCAGACGAGCATCCCTCCCCTCCAGCGCGCCGTAAAGACGGGGAATTTCGAGACCTTCAAAGAGTTTACCCGTCACTTCGAGGAGCACAGCGCGCGCTTCGCTACATTGCGCGGCCTCTTCGGGTTCGAGGAGAGGCCCGTCCCAATAGAGGAGGTCGAGCCTGCAAGTGAGATCGTCAAGCGCTTCACGACTGGCGCGATGTCTCTCGGCTCCCTCTCCAAGGAGGCGCACGAGACCCTCGCCATCGCGATGAACCGCATAGGTGGGAAGTCCAACACCGGTGAGGGTGGTGAGGACCCCAGGCGCTTCACGCCGGACGAGAACGGTGACAGCCGGCGCAGCGCCATCAAGCAGGTTGCGAGCGGCCGTTTCGGCGTCACAACGGAGTACCTGGTCAACGCGGACCAGTTGCAGATCAAGATGGCGCAAGGGTCCAAGCCAGGCGAAGGCGGTCAGTTGCCCGGACACAAGATCAGCGAGTACATAGCGAAGATACGGTACTCCACGCCTGGCGTGGGTCTGATCTCACCGCCGCCCCACCACGACATATACTCGATCGAGGACCTTGCTCAGCTCATCCACGACCTGAAGAATGCCAACCCACGGGCCAGAGTAAGCGTGAAGCTCGTCGCCGAGGTCGGGGTCGGGACAGTCGCGGCAGGCGTAGCAAAAGCGAAGGCCGACCATATCACCATCTCGGGCCACGATGGCGGGACGGGTGCCTCTCCGCTCTCTTCCATAAAGCACGCAGGGCTGCCGTGGGAGCTCGGGATCGCCGAAGCCCAGCAGGTGCTCGTCGAGAACGGGCTGCGGGGGCGTGTGATCCTGCAGACCGACGGCCAACTCAAGACGGGACGCGACGTCACCGTGGCGGCGCTCCTCGGGGCCGAGGACTTCGCTTTCTCGACGGCGCCGCTCGTGGCCACGGGCTGCATCATGATGCGCGTATGCCATCTGAACACGTGCCCGGTTGGTATCGCGACCCAGGATCCCGAGCTCAGAAAGCGCTTTACCGGTACGCCCGAGCACGTCATCAACTACTTCTTCTTCATCGCCGAAGAGGTGCGGGAGTACATGGCCAGGATGGGCTTCAGGACCTTCGAGGAGATGATCGGACGCGCCGATAGACTCAAGATGCGCGGGGCCATCGAGCACTGGAAGGCCCGCGGCGTGGATCTCTCGGCGTTGCTCCATCGGGTCGAGGCACCGGAAGGAGAGGCGATCCGCCACTCCGAGAACCAGGATCATGGACTCGAGAAATCGCTGGATAACGAGTTGATCGAGAAGTGCATGCCGGCACTCGAAAATGGTGAAGAGATCCGCTTCGAGCAACCCATAACGAACACCAACCGCACGGTCGGCGGGATGCTCTCGGGGGAGGTCGCCAGGCGTTACGGCAACGAGGGCCTGCCCGACGGCACGGTCCGCGTAGACTTCCACGGCGTCGCGGGCCAGTCCTTCGGCGCGTGGCTAGCCAGCGGCCTGACCTTCACCCTCGAAGGCACGACCAACGACTACGTCGGAAAGGGACTCTCTGGTGGCAGGCTCGCCGTATTCCCTTCGAGGCTCGCTGCCTATAAGCCGACCAGGAACGTCGTCGTCGGCAACGTGGCGCTCTATGGGGCGACGGGCGGGGAGGCGTACTTCAGAGGCTTCGCAGGGGAGCGCTTCGCCGTCAGGAACTCGGGCGCCCACACCGTGGTCGATGGCGTAGGCGACCATGCCTGCGAGTACATGACCGGCGGGGTCGTCGTGGTGCTCGGCGAGACGGGGCGTAACTTCGCAGCCGGCATGAGCGGCGGCGTGGCGTTCGTGCTCGACGAGGCGGAGCGCTTGGAGAGCCTGTGCAACATGGACATGGTCGGTCTCGAGGCCGTGCAGAGCGAGGAGGACATCGAGCTCCTGCACGACATGGTCGAGCGGCACCTGCAGTGGAGCGGCAGCGACCTGGCGCGGCGCGTGCTCGACGATTGGGACGAGGTTCTGCCCAACTTCGTCAAGGTGATGCCGCACGACCTCAAGCGGGTCTTGAGGGAGCGGCAGGAGACCGAGCTGGAGGTTGCGAGCTAGTGGGGGACCCGAAAGGCTTCCTCAAGATCGGACGCAAGCCGACCCCGAAGCGGACCGTCGAGGAGCGCGTCCAGGACTACCGCTACGTCTACGAGCCGATGCCAGACGATGAGCTGGGGGGCCAGGCCTCGCGCTGCATGGACTGCGGCGTGCCTTTCTGCAACACGGGCTGCCCCCTGGGAAACCTGATCCCCGACTGGAACGACCTCGTCTATCGCGAGCACTGGAAGCAGGCCATAGACCGCCTGCACCAGACCAACAACTTCCCCGAGTTCACGGGGATGCTCTGCCCGGCCCCGTGCGAGGCTGCGTGCGTCCTCGCCATCAACGACAAGCCCGTGACGATAAAGGAGATAGAACTCTCCATAATCAACAGGGCCTTCGAGGAAGGATGGGTCGTCCCCAGTCCGACACCGCCGGAGAAGCGTACAGGCAGGAAGGTCGCCATCGTCGGCAGCGGGCCCGCCGGGCTCGCAGCGGCGCAGCAGCTCAACTGGGCTGGGCACGCCGCCGTCGTCTTCGAGAAGGACGATAAGATCGGTGGACTCCTCAGGTACGGGATCCCCGACTACAAGATCGAAAAGTGGGTCGTCGACCGCCGCATTGCTATCATGGAAGAGGAAGGCGTCGAGTTCCGCACCAACGCCCATGTCGGCGAGAACCCGACCACGGAGGACCTCAAGAGCGAGTTCGACGCCATCGTCCTGGCCGTCGGCGCCCTGCAGGGACGCGACCTCGACGTGCCTGGCCGTGAGCTAGGCGGCATTCACCTCGCGATGGACTACCTCGT
>DASSCV010000367.1:0-4297 GCA_035697505.1 Rubrobacter sp. | reverse complement strand
AAGGGGTGGCTGACCGTTGCGTCGTCGTCGAGGGCGACTTCTTCGCCGCAGTCCCCCCAGGCGGGGACGCCTACATCCTGGCGCAGATCGTCCACGACTGGCCGGACGCTGAGGCGCTCGCGATCCTCTCCGCTTGCCGCCGGGCGATGGCACCGGGGGCGCGGCTGTGGGTAATCGAGCAAGTGCTCCCATCCACGGAGGGCTCCGACCTTCACGAGAAGGCGGTTCCCACCCTGCTGGACCTCAACATGCTAGTGCTTTTCGGCGGCGGGCAGGAACGCACCGCCGAAGAGTACCGGCGGCTGCTGGTGGCGGCCGGCTTTGGGGAGATCACGGTCCTCCCGACTGACACGCTCTGGAGCGTCGTGGAGGCCGTGGCCAACTAGGTACCCGCTGTGCCGGGTTCGGTTGTGCAAAGAAGCGATATCCGGAACCCCCTGCAGGCGAACTGCTCAGAAGTCCGTCAAGGCGAAGGTCGCTGAATTCACCTTCTAGGCACTTCGGTGAACAAAGCTGCCTCGGTGTCCGTATATATGGGTTAGGCATCTTTTGGGGGCTCGGGAAAGAAAGGATGAGATTGTTGGGACAATCGCCGAGCTCCGAATAAAGAGGCGAACCTCTTAGATCCCTATTCCACTGCACTGCGATCCCAAAACAGCCAGGTGGCCGAGTGTACTTACGGGGTGAACTTCGGAAAATTCTACTTCCACGCACTCGGGTGAATATCAGGAAGCCACCGTCCACAGCTTACGAGGCCACGCTTAACACCAGCGTGGCCTCGGCCAGCAGAAGGATCCCGATCGCTAAGCCGAACTGCTGTGAATAGTCGCGTGCGCGAAGGTGGGTGATGATGGCACCGATAAAGAACAGGATGAGGCCGATTGCAGCAGCCGTCCCGATCAGTGGCGCACCGATGAGGCCGAACAGCAGTCCGACCGCGCCTGCTGTCTTGAGGATGCCCAGCACGGTCAGCCATGATTCCGGCACGCCTGCCTTGGCCATGCCGGGGAGGATCGGCTTGAAATGGACGAGGGCGGCGACGCCTGAGAAAGTGTTGGCGGCGATGGCCAGGAGGTTGACAACGACGTAGGCGGTAAACATGGGAACTCCGATCATTTCTTGTGTCCATCAGTTGGTGATGCTGATGGTTTGCCTGATCGTCTCGGGTTGCCGACCGATACTGCCGGTCGCCGCGAAGATCGTGAGCTTCATCTGTTGCTCCCTTTCCTTCTTGTTAGTTCTTGAAGGAGGCGGCGTGGTCGGCAACCCACTCGGCGAAGCTGTGCGCGGGGCGGCCGAGGATCTTTTCCACCTCGCCGGTGAGGGGCGCTGCTTGCCCGACCTTCTTGGCGTACCTAGCCATCAAGGCCTCGACGAACGGCTCGGGGAACCCGTGCTGGACCATGCCCTGCTTGGCCGCTTCCGGCGGGATCTCCTGGTAGCACAGCGGCCTCCCGATAGCATCGCCGATAATGGCGACCATCTCCTCGTGGGTGAGGGACTGCGGGCCGGTCAGCTCCAGCCTTCGGCCCACCAGCTCATCGGTGAGCAGCGCCCGAGCGCCGACACCGACCAGATCCCGTTCGTGAATCGGCGCTTCGGCGAAGGTCGCGTACGGGCCGCGGACGACGTCACCGGCGCGGATCTGGGCGCCCCACGCCTGGAGGGTGTTGATGGCGAAGAAGCCGGCCCGCAGGCTCACCCACTCCAGGCCGCTTCCAACGGCGGCGTCCTCAACCTCCTTGTTTCTATCTCCTCGATAGCGCGACGGCTGCTCGTCGAGGTTGTCGTCGACGTTCATCGCCGACAGTGTCACTACCCGCTTCACCCCCCGTGCCCGGGCGAGCGCCAGAAGTTCGACGGCGGGGGTCCCGACGGCGCGTGGGTGGAGGAACAGGGCGGTAACGCCATTCAGGAAGGGGGCGATCGTGTCGGGCCGTGAGGGGTCGCCCTCGACGACCTCGACGTGGGCGGGCAGGCCGGCGGCCAGCGGGTTGCGGGTGACGGCGCGGACCTCGGCACCCTCATCCAACAGCGCGTTCACCATCTCACGCCCGCCGTTCCCAGTGGCTCCGGTGACCAAGATCATGGTAGTCCTTTCGTCTGGACGGGTAACTCTTTCCCGTGTACACTGCACTTCGTAGATCAGAATATATGGAGATCATATCATATGAGTACAATATCAGCGGGAGATCGGGAGGCGAGGCGACGTCGACGGCGGTTGAAATTATCCATCAAAGAGTCACTGCGCGAGCTGAGCATCCAACTGTCACTGCTCAACCATCAAGTCGGCGCACGCCTTGACCTCAAAGACGTCGACCTCGATTGCCTCGACCTCATCGTCCGTCATGGTCCGCTCAGCCCGAGCGCCCTCGCACGACGCGCCGGGCTGCACCCCGCCACCATGACCGGCATCCTCGACAGGCTCGAACGTGGCGGCTGGGTAGCCCGCGAGCGCGACCCGTCCGACCGTCGCGCCGTCGTCGTGAGGGCCCTACGCGAGCGGAACGCGGAGCTGCTACGCCTCTACTCGGGGATGAACGCCTCGATGGACAAGATCTGCGCTGGGTATGGTGACGCCGAACTCGAACTGCTCGCCGACTTTCTGCACCGCACCGCAAACGCTGGAGGACGCGCGACAGACGAGCTGGTAGGCGACTGAGCTTCTGGCGCAGCGAGAGCCGGAGACGGGCCGCCCGCGCCATAGCCCAAAGGCTGCATGATCATGAGGAGTATGTCCCTACGGTTCACCTCCCGAACATCCTCCCCCACCCTTGCCTCTGTGTGCCCTCCTGAGTACCTCCCGCAGCGAACCGGGGCTGAGCGAACTTCCGAGAACCGTACATGCGAAGTTCGCAGAATTCCACTTCCACGCACTCGAGTGAATAGTGCTTCCCGAACTACGGGCTTCGGATCATCTCAGCCATCCTTGGCTCATCGAGCAAGACAATCTGGCCCTTCCGCCGGATTCCGATGAGCCCCTCGCGGCAAAAACGGGCCATCTCCTGAGAAACGCCCACGCGTGAGGACGCGGTCATCTCGGCGAGCATGCGGTGCGTAAGGTGCACTCCGATGAGGACTTCGCCCTCTGTCGGCTCTCCGAATCTGTTGCTCAGCTCCAGTAGCGAGGCCACTAGCCGAGGTCGGATTTCTCGCGGGATCAGCCGTGCGGCCGCCCGCTCGCGCCGCTGCACCCACTGCGAGTAGGCTATTAATAGCGCTAGGGCGCATCTGGGATCCCGCCGCAAGTGATACTCCAATGCCGCCTTGTCCACCGCAGCGACCCGGCAAGCGACGACAGCTTCGGCAGAGTCGCGGTGAGCGTCTCGCACCTGTGGGGCAGGCTCGCCGAAGACACTGTTTTTCTCTAGCAGCGTCACGATGGCCTCCTTGTATCTACGGTAGGGCTTGTAAAGCTTGAGCACGCCTTCGGTGAGAAAGTAGAGGTAGCGGTCTGGATCTCCACAGAGGTAGATCGCTTCCCCCGCCTCGAAGCGGCGTTTGGCCATGGGCACCCCTGCTCCCTGCAAGCGCGACAAGACGAACGCTTCGGGCTCCTCCAAAAGCGGTGTGCGCCCTTCCGCCACAGAGGTTACAGTGTCAGCTACCGGGTGGTCGTTGGTCCCGTGCATGAGAGGTGTGGAGGTGCGTTTCGAATCCTCGACATCGCCCTTGGCCCTTCGGACTTGGTGTCGCTACGCGTAGCTTATCTCCTTGCTCACCCTAGCAAGGTCAGCCTCGTGATGATCGAACTTCCGAAGATGCCTATCAGGAGGTGGGCTTCTAAGAATCTAGTCTTCGTCTAGGAGGCTCTGTCCCAGGTTGAGGATGGTCGGGGCCCAAAGCCCTACGAAGATCGCCGACTCACGCTTGCCTGAGAAGTATAGGGCTAGCGAGATGAGGATCGAGATCAGGGTTCCGCCCACGTAGATTCCTTTGCCACCGTTCATATGGTCTACCTCCTTGAGAGTTTGTTAGAGGCCCTGTACCCGGTAGCCAACTTGGCTAATCGGCAGAGAATTGCTTCGCTCCTTAGGCGAAGGCTGAACTTCGGAGAGTTTACCTTCTACGAGGTTCGGTGAATAAGGGTGAAAAGCAGGGACTGGGATACGGTCCCTGTCCCCCTCAAAGGGTGTGTTGTACTCTCGTTGTACGATTGCCTAGTAACCCCCCAGACGGAAGGGGCGCTTATGTTCGCCAGCCTAACCTCCAAGGTAGTGACCGCCGTGTGCGCCGTGATAGGCGCGATCGCGTTTGTTGGTATCTTCTTCTTGGCCGTGACGGGAGGCTCGCCCTA
>DASSCV010000366.1:0-4311 GCA_035697505.1 Rubrobacter sp. | reverse complement strand
TTGAAGTCATGTGGTATGGCGTTGCCGTATCTCGGACCGCGTATGTGGGCGTAGCGTGGCAGACGCTTGCGGTACGCGCCGAGGTTGCCCCGCTGGGCCTCCTGAAGCCCGATCACATCCGGCGCGTAACGCTCTATGGTGGCGACGTTGAGCGCAGCCCGTTTGCGCCAGGCGTTCTTCTTGCGCGCGTCGTGGAACGATCCCCTGACGTTGAAACTCATAAACCTGACCGCAGATTCCTCCAGAGCCTTATCCATGTGCGCTCCAGCTCATGCTCGCGATTTTACCCGCATGAACTATCGGCACGGTTGCATTTGTAGCAACCATGGTTGCACAGGAATTTTGCCCGTGATACATTCCCGCTGGCGGAGAGAAACACAGGGAGGCCAATAGAGGGTATTTCGCAGCGTCGCACCCGATTTCGAACAAAGAGGATCACTAGGTCACGCCATCTCAGGAGGTATTCTGTTGCGCATTCCCTACGACACCCCGAGGATCCACATGTACACGCGGATCCGCAAGGGGCCATTCTTCTACGCCCACCAGCGCCACGGAGTCCAGTCTTACACGGTCACCAACCGCCAGTACCACCCCAGGCACTACGACGACATGCTCGTGGAGTACTGGAAGCTCGTCAACGACGTCACCATGTGGGATGTGGCAGCCGAGCGGCAGGTCGAGATCACAGGTCCCGACGCCTTCGAGTTCACTAACATGCTAACCCCGCGCGACTTGAACAGGTGCTCGGTCAAGCAGTGCAAATTCGCCCTCAACACCGACGTCGACGGCGGCATCATCAACAACCCTGTGCTCTTGCGCCTTGGCGAGAACCACTTCTGGCTCTCGGTGGCTGACGGCGACGTGCTGCTCTGGGCCAAGGGCGTGGCCGCCGTCTCCGGTCTGGACGTGCAGATCCGAGAGCCCGACGTCGCCCCGGTCCAGATCCAGGGTCCCAGATCCAGGGACTTGATGGTGGACATCTTCGGCGAGGAGATCCTCGACCTCAGATACTACTGGATGGAGGAGTACGATCTCGACGGCATGGACGTCGTGGTCTCGCGGACCGGTTACACTGGTGAGGTGGGGTTCGAGATCTACCTCAGGAACGCCAGCCGCAACGGCATGAAGTTCTGGGATACGATGCTCGAGGCCGGCGAGCCCCACAACCTCTCGCCGATCGGGCCTTGCCAGATTCGGCGGGTCGAGGCCGGCATCCTGAGCTACGGCTCCGACATTGCGCTGGATAACAACGGCTACAGTGACTACCACTTCCTGAACCCTTACGAGGCGGACCTGGGGTACACGGTGGAGCTGGATCAGGAGGCCGACTTTATCGGCAAGGAGGCGCTCCGGCGCATCGCGGATGAGGGCGGGAGCCGCAAGGTGGTCGGCATAGAGCTCGATTGCGATCCCCTGATAGGTTACATAGAGGATTATCTGCAGGTCGTCGACGACGGCTCGCAGATAGGCCAGGTCTCCTCGGCATTCTGGTCCCCACGCCTTCAGAAGAACATCGGGTTTGCCTTGGTGCCCATCGAGCTCACCGATCTGGGGACGGGGCTGACCGTGAGGATGGAGACCGGCGAGTACGAGGCCACCGTCATCGAGAAGCCGTTCATAGACCCGAGAAAGGAGACCGTCAAGGCGGATCTGAAAGTGGGGACCGCGAGGTCGTACTAGCGGCTCGGGGCGCCTGCCGATGACCGGCTCCGAGATATTGTCACGGCCCAGGCTCGAGACTGAGGGGCCTTTCAACCAGGTGGAGGGTACGGAACAGTGGAGGCAAGGGATGCTCGGCCCAAAGAAGGCCAGCGGCGCAGGAGCGCCGCGATGAGGGCGCCGAGGCAGATCAGGTCGGTCTTGAGGGCCGCCACGTCCTCGGTCGGTCCCGACCGGGGTGGCTCGAAGAACGGGCACAAGCCTTACCGGTACTCTGCGTTCGACCTCTTGCGCCACGGCTTCTCGCAGGCTGAATGGCCGCGGGCCTGGCGCAAGCACGACCTGAAGGCCAGCTACGACGTCGTCGTCGTCGGGGGCGGCGTGCACGGCCTGGCGACCGCCTATTATCTGGCGAAGAATCACGGCATCACGAACGTGGCAGTCCTCGACAAGGGCTACATAGGCAGCGGCGGGTCGGGGCGCAATACGGCGATCATCCGCTCGAACTACCTCACGCCCCAGGGCATACGCTTCTACGACCGTTCCGTAAAGCTCTACGAGACCCTGTCCGGGGATCTCAACTACAATGTGATGTTCGCCCAGCGGGGCCACCTCACCCTCGCACACAACGACAGCTCGCTTCGCACCATGCGCTGGCGGGCCGAGGTCAACAAGCTAGAAGGGGTAGATTCCGAGGTCATCGGGCCTGATCAGATAAAGAAGCTCGTCCCCTATATGGACACCTCGGAGGAGGTGCGCTACCCGATTCTCGGCGCGCTCTACCACCCGCCGGGCGGGATCATCCGCCACGACGCCGTGGTCTGGGGTTACGCCCGCGGCGCGGACGCCCAGGGCGTGCACATCCACCAGAACACCGAAGTTAAGGGCATCGATGTTGCGGAAGGCAGGGTTGAGGGTGTCAGGACGAACCAGGGCTACATCGCCACGCGTGTCGTGGTCAACTGTACGGCCGGGTGGTCGAGCTTGATCTCGGAGATGGCAGGCGTGAGGATGCCGATAAGCACCTTCCCCCTGCAGGCGGCCGTCACGGAACCTGTCAGGCCGTTCCTCGACCCAGTCATAGTCTCGGGCACGCTACACGTGTACGTGAGCCAGACCGACAGGGGCGAGCTGGTCTTCGGCGCCAGCGTTGATCCTTTCACCTCCTACTCGATGCGGGGCTCGCTGGAGTTCACCGAGGGCCTGGCCGGGCACGTGCTCGAGCTCATGCCCTCCCTGTCCAAAATGCGCCTGTTGCGCCAGTGGGCGGGGCTTTGTGACATGACGCCTGATTTCTCGCCCATCATGGGCGTAACACCGGTGGCCGGCTTCCTCGTAGACGTGGGCTGGGGCACGTACGGGTTCAAGGCTGGCCCCGTCTCGGGCGAGACTATTGCCGAGCTAGTCGCCACAGGCAAGACGCCAGAGCTTATCGTCCCCTTCGGCCTCGACCGGTTCGGAAGGGGAGACCTTATGGGCGAGAAGGGAGCGGCGGCCGTTGGGCACTGAGGGGAAGCCGTGATCCTGCTGCAGTGCCCCTACTGCGGGCCACGCAACGCTTCGGAGTTCCGCTACGTCGGTGAGGTCTCGGAACGCCCCGACCCGAACGAGACCGGCGTCGATGAGTGGAGGGCTTACCTCTACGCGCGCAACAACCCGGCGGGCTGGACGACGGAGACGTGGTACCACAGCGCAGGGTGCAGGAAGCATTTCGTCGCCGAGCGGCATACAGTGACCAACGAAGCGAGGACCTCGCGGCTCCCCGAAGCGCGGCCACGCTTTGGGGAGCAAGAAGAGCGGGCCACCGGAGGGAACGTCGCGGGCGACGGGGGAGGTGCGATATATTGACCACGCAGACGGTACAGAAGACCGTCATGTCCATGCGCCTGGCCCACCGGCCGGGCGAGGTTATCGACCGCGGGCGAGGGTTCACGTTCAAGTGGAACGGCGAGGAGTACCCCGCTTATGGGGGGGACACAATCATCTCGGCACTTGCGGCTTGCGGGGAGCGGATCTTCTCCCGCAGCTTCAAGTACCACCGCCCGCGCGGGCTGCTAACGGCGAGCTTCCTGGACCCGGGTTGCATGGTGCAGGTAGGCGACGAGCCGAACGTCAGGGGCGCCCACAGGCGCGTAGAGCCTGGCATGGCAGTTAGTCCCCAGGGGGTCTGGCCCTCGCTCGAGTTCGACGTGAAGTCGGCCAACAGGGCATTCGGACGCTTTCTCCCCGCTGGCTTCTACTACAAGACCTTCATCAAGCCCCGCCGACTGTGGCCCTTATACCGGCGGGTGCTGCGGCGTTTCTCCGCGGGCGGCAGAGTCTCGGCCAGTCCGGCGCAAGCCTGCTTCGACAAGCGCTACGCCCACCCTGACGTCCTCGTCGCCGGAGGCGGTCCGGCGGGGATGGCAGCGGCGGTCGCGGCCGGAAGAGCTGGGGCGCAAGTTTTGTTGGTCGAGGAAGAGTACGAACTCGGCGGCCATCTACGCTGGGGGGACGAGCTGGATGCCTTGTGCGGCCTGCGTGAGGAGGTGGCCAGCACGCCTGGCATCGAAGTGATGACCAACTCGGTCGTCAACGGGCGCTACGACGACAACTGGGTCGCTGTGATGCAACGCGACCTGCCCCATGTCGAGGAGCGGCTCGTCAAGGCCA
>DASSCV010000365.1:0-14958 GCA_035697505.1 Rubrobacter sp. | reverse complement strand
GCGAAAGACTGGCCGACGGAGAGGTCGATCTCACCGCAGA
This sequence comes from Rubrobacter sp., assembly GCA_035697505.1. Lineage (GTDB taxonomy): Bacteria > Actinomycetota > Rubrobacteria > Rubrobacterales > Rubrobacteraceae > Rubrobacter_D. Next base: position 14,918 of record DASSCV010000365.1, on the reverse strand, counting down.
TGAGCAGCAGACACAACGACGATGCGATAACCACGTAAGGCACGGCGTACTGGGCGAGCGAGAGGATGTTCTGCTGCGAGAGGAACGCGCTGTTCGCCGCCTGGAAGTACAGCGCCAACCCTACGAGGACGATGAGGATGCTCACCTCCCGTACCCGGACGAGGCTGCTCAACAGCCTGCCGACGAAACCCTGTTCTTGGATCCCGGTACCCTCCGTCTCCCGCGTGGTGCTCTCGCCGGTGGTCTCGCTCACGTTTCCTCCTCCCGCTCTTCGCGAGGACCTAGAGACTTACGAGGGCGCCTTCACGATCTTCTGCACTTCGGAATCCCCCTCGAAGCGCGACGTGGTCTCGAGGTAGCGGTCTACAGTCTCCGGTGTGATGAAGATCAGGCCCGTGTTCGTCTCGGCCGGTCCCGTTACGCCGCCCGAGATGTTGTAAAGGTAGAGCTGCATAACCGGGAAGTAGCCTTGCAAATAAGGTTGCTGGTCGAGGGTGAAGTCCATGTGCCCGGCCTTGATGAGCTTGAGGATCTCCGGAAGGAGGTCGTACCCGCCGGCCCTGACGCCTTTGTCGTGCAGGCCGAATTGCTCCATCACCTGGGCGACGCCCTGGGTGCTCCCTGCGTCGACGGCGAACATTCCTGCCACGTCCTGGTGACCGTTGTACCAGGCCTCGATCCTGGACCTCTCCTCAGGCAACTCCGTGCCTGTTGCGACCTGCTGGATCTCTATGTTCGCCCCCGAATCCTCTATGGCCTGCTTGGCGCCGTCGATTCTCGGCTGGATGTTGAGCGTCCCGGGCGTGGCTATAAAGAGCGCCACAAGCCCCTCGTCGACGAGGCTGACGATCCGATTGCCCATCTCGACGCCGGACAGGAACAGGTCCTGGCCCACGTACGCGAGCGCAGGGTTGGTCCCCGGCCCCTTGCCGTTGGCATTGTAGGCGATCACAGGGATGCCGTTATCCAGAGCTTTCTGGATCGGGTCGTTGAAAGCCACGGGGTCGACGACCGACACGGCGATGCCGTTGGCATTGCCCGAGATGGCGGTGTTCATCGCGTCGACCATCTCCGAGACGACCGCTTTCTCCGAGCCCGTCCACTGTGACGTAGTCCCAAGGAGCGCCTCCGCATCCTCGATACCGTACTGAGTGGGTACGAAGAACGGGTTCGTGGTGACGTGGTTGACGAAGACGAAGTTCCATTCGGGTGTGTCCGGGAAGTTGCCGCCAGACCCGCCTCCACCGCCCTGGCTCGCCTGCTGCGCAGCCTCGCGCCTGCATCCCGCGAGCAGCAACGCCGCCGACGCCAGCGCGCTCCCCGCGAGAAACTGCCTGCGGCCTAGCCTGTAGTCCCCGATCCCCTTTGCGCCGGATCCACGCTCACTCATCTATCACCCCTGTCTATAGCTTTCCAACAACCCTTCCCCTGCCGACATTGTTATACCAATATGTATCCGTGTCAAGTTCGCCCGCCTGGCATTACTCTGGACCGTCTCCCTGGTCCCACCAGAGGCCCATCCTGGCCGTGGTACCGCCGTCGACGTACAGGACCTGTCCTGGGCTCCGCGGCGGGCGAGCTCGACGGCGATACCCTGGCCTATCCCCATCCCGGCGCCGGTAACCAGCGCCTTCTTCCCCGAGAGGTCGCTCACTGGTTCGCCCCCGTGCCGGCGCCCTCGCGCCTTTCCCAGCCCTCGGCGAAGAGGTTGAAGTGGACGTTCTGCTTGGGGTGGGCTTCGATGACTTCCTCGTCAAGCTCGACGCCGAGGCCTGGACCTTTGGGGAGCTCGAAGTAGCCGTCTGTTACTTCGGAGAGGCCTGGGGCCGTCTCGCGGACCCAGGGGTCTGCGAAGTCGTTGAAGTACTCCTGGATGCGGAAGTTCGTGGTGCAAGCGGCCAGGTGGAGTGCGGCGGCGGTGTTGATCTGGCCGCCGACGTTGTGTGGGGCGATGGTCACGTAGTACGCGTCGGCCCACGATGCGAGCTTCTTCGTCTCCAGTAGGCCGCCGATGTGGCTTATGTCGGGTTGGATCACATCAGCTGCCTGAAGCTCGAAGACTTCCCTGTACTCGTGGCGCTGGTGGATGCGCTCACCCGTGGCAACCGTCGCCTCAATACCATCAGAGGCCTTCTTGAGTGCCTTCAGGTTCACAGGTGGCACAGGTTCCTCGACCCAGCCGAGACCGAAGGGATGGAGCATCCTGGCCATCTCTATGGCTGTTGCAGGAGAGAAGCGGCCGTGCATCTCCAGCAGGATCTCGACCTCGGGTCCTATCGCATCGCGGACGGCCTCGACGAGCGAGACGGCCTTTATCTTCTCCTCGTACTCCAGCTCGTAATGTCCTGGACCGAAAGGATCCAGCTTCAGCGCCCTGTACCCACGCTCTGTGACCTTCATCGCAGCTTCGTGGAACTCCTCGGGCGTGCGCTCGACCCTGTACCAGCCGTTGGCGTAGGCCTTGACCCTGTCCCTTACAGGCCCGCCGAGCAGGTTGTAGACAGGCTGGCCGAGCGCCTTGCCAACGATATCCCAGCAAGCCGTCTCGAACATCGCGATGCCGCTGCTCATCACTTCGCCGGCGCGCGAGAAGTCGTCGCGGCCCATCTTCTTGACCAGCTCCTCTATCCTGAACGGGTCGTGCCCGACGAGATGCCTCGGGGCCGCCTCGGCCAGGTACCCGACCAGGGCGTCCGTGTGGTTGACCATCCGCGCTTCTCCGAGACCCGTCAATCCATCGTCCGTGTGGGCGCGTACGATGGTCAGGTTGCGCCACTCGGTGCCGACCACGAACGTGTCTAAGTGGGTTATCTTCATGCCCTCTCCTTTACCTCGGCGTCGACCGGGAGGCCGGGAAACGTCGTGCCCTGTGGGGTAGTCTCGGCCTCGGGATAGTAGCGTCCTAGCATCTCCTGTCCGATCCTGGCGCGCCTGACTCTCTCCCTTCCGAGCGCGACCGCCGTGGCCTCCAGGTGCGTGCCGCTGGGGTAGATGTTCGGCGCGTTCCTCAGGCCGAACTTGACGAAGACGGGCGATGCGACCCTTACGAGGTCGGGGATCTCATAGTGCCTCACGAACCCGCCGAAGTCGTCAGGCACCTCGACGTACACGTCGAGCGGTAGCTCGGCAGCGGCGCGTATCGCGGCGAGTTGGGCGAGCGACAGGTCTGTGGGCACGTTGTACGTGTTCGCCCCGAGGTCCTCCATGGTCTTTACGGCCGCCGCATTGGCCGCAGCGAGCTGCACAGAGACCTTCAGGACCAGGTCCTCGGGCAATTCTCCTTTCGCTTTGAGGTCCTTCAGAACCCAGAGGAGTCCGGCGTCGGCGACCAGTACCCCGCGTAGGCCCAGAGAGACGCCGCGCAGCACGTCTTCCAGGGCGTAGGCGAGCTGGTCCTGGCCGCGGTGCTGGGCCCCGAGGACCTTGCCCGCGCCGGAGACGGCGGTCGCGCCAGTCTCCCACGAGGCCCGCGGTCCGACGAAGAGCGAGAGCTCAAGGGCGGCCTCGCGCGCCATATGGCACATCTCCAGGATCTCGGCGTCCGTGAGGAGCATGATCCCCGACCCTTGAGAGACGCGGTGGATCTGGACTTCCCTTCTCTCGGCCTCCTCGATTACCGCCTCCAGCACCCTCGGTCCCTCGACGCTTGGGATCTCGACCCTGTACTGCGCCCCGTCAGGGAAACGCTTCTCCGAATCGGGCAGATGGTAAAGGTCGCGTCCAGGCAACCCCAGTCCGGACAACAGCTCGTTGGCCTTCATACCCCCTCCTTCTCTAGGAGCTCTCCGGCGTCGAGTGCCCCTTCACCGATGGCGGCCTCGATGTCCTCAGCCGTCTTCGCGAGGTGGGCGCGCATCTCCTCCCGCGCTCCGCCTGCATCTCCTGCCTCCACCCGGCGAAGAATCCGCTCGTGCTCTCCTAGCGCCCGCAGCGCGTTGCCTGGCCTGGCGGCGCTCACCCGTCTGCTGGCCCGCAGCAGGTCGACTACGGGCTCGAGCATGGTAAGCAAGACCTCGTTGCGGGTCGCCCGCGCCAGCAGCGCGTGGAATTCGACGTCGGCGTCGACGTAGCCTTCAGGTACCTCGATGGAGTCCCGCATCCTGTCGAGCTGGAGCCGCATAGCCGCTACGTCATCGGGGCCGGCACGCTCCGCTGCGAGGCCGGCGACCTCGACCTCAAGGATCTTGCGCATCTCCAGAAGCTCCCACAACGTCTTGGGTTGTACGCGCAGGAGCAGACCGAGGGTCTCACGCACGGCCCGCGGATTGCCACCGCTGACCACAGCGCCGCGGCCATGCTCGATGCTGATGAGGCCGCGGGCCTCGAGCAGGTTCAGAGCCTCCCTCACCACCGTCCTGCTAACCCCGAGATGCGCACACAGCTCACGCTCGGGCGGAAGACGCTCTCCCGGCTCCAGCCCGTCCGATATCACCATCTCCAGCAACTGGTCCGCCGCCCGGTCCCTGAGCCTGGTTCGTCGTGACTGCTCCATCACCCTGAGGCATTGTCATACCAATCAGGATGCCTGTCAAACGGCGTCGATCATCGGGCTGCCTTGCTCTTTATGGCCCTTCGCCGTCGGTGCCGGCCCCCGCTGCGGTCCGTGTGCTCTCATTCTTCCTCCTGCGAGATTCCATAACGCGGCCGTTGATCGTTTGCAGAGGGAAGACCAGGAGGTAGATGTACCCCGCCAGGGACACCAGTGCCACACGGCCGAAGACGGCGATGGCTATCGAGGCTAGCCCGACCGCCATGTTGAGCAAGTAGCCCTGGACCTCCTCGCGCGTCACCGACAGCTCGTATGCGCCGAGTCCCAGCGCACCGCGCAGCGAGTACGCCCGCAGGTACATCAGCACGAACACGAGCTGAATAGCGACGAATCCAGCGCTGTATATGAGCAGCAAGAGCGGAACCTGGGACGCCTCTATCATCTCGTTCTCGGAGAAGCCGAACAGCTGGTCCATCCACAGCGTAAAGAGGAACTTCAGTGGATAGACGTATAAGAGCACCAGGAACAGTAGCACCGAGTTCAGCCACAAGGTCGGGAGGTCCCTCAAGCCGTAACGCCTGAAGAACTTGTAGTGCTCGTACCAGACGAAGAGGAGCAGGGCGAAGCAGATCGCGAAGGCGAAGAAGCCTCGCATGTCCACGAGAAGCTCGTCGAAGGTTTTTGGGACCTCTAAAGACACCACGAGGAGCGTTACCGCGAAGGCGAAGACGGCGTCCGTGAAAGCCTCTATACGCGAAACGTCCTCCCCGCGCCAGCGGAAGTCCTCCTCGCCGCCCTGCCTCCGCGCCAACCCTTCACGCACCACTGTCTGTCCACCCCCGCTCGGCGTCCGCCAGTCTCCACCCGGCTCGGACACCATGATAAAGGAGCACTCGCAAGGCGCACAGCCGCGCATCTTGCTCCTTCGAGTCGAGCCCAATGCTGCTGCACAGCTTGCATCGAATTGCAGCCTCCGTTACTGTATGAGCGGGCGAAGGAAGGATTTGAGCGGTTTAGAACCAAAACTGCTCGATCAATCACAATATGACGGACAAACGCGCAGATTTACCTGAGCAACGTCAGCAGCGGATAGCGATGCGCGTCCGGGAGGCGGGGAGTGTCACGGTGGCCGGGCTGGAGAAGGAGCTTGGCATCTCGGCTGCCACTGCGAGGCGGGATCTCGCGTCGCTGGAACGTCAGGGGAAGGTCAAGAGGACCCATGGCGGGGCAGTTCTGCCCGGACTCACGCAGCACGAGGACTCCTTCCAGCAGCGGTTGGGTGAGGCGGTCGAGCAGAAAAAGCGTTTGGCACGCGCTGCCGCAACTCTGCTCGAGGCGGATGAGACGGTGTTTATCGACTCGTCGACCACGGCGTACTACGCGGCGCGGCGCATCCTGGCCGGCACGTCTGGTGTCACCTGCCTGACCAACCTGGTGCCGGTAATGGACCTCTTCTCCACCGCAGATCCCTCCGGGGCGAGCATGGTGGGGCTGGGAGGAATCTTCCGTGCGCTCACCCTCTCGTTCGTGGGACCGTGCACCATACACACCATCGAGTCTTACATGGCAGACAGGGCCTTCTTGAGCGTCAAGGGGATCACATCCGAGGGATATCTCACGGACATCAACCCGCTGGAAGCCGAGGTCAAGAAGGCGATGATTCGGCATGCCGAGAGACCGGTGTTGCTCGTTGACGGCAGGAAGTTCGAACAGAGGGGATTCAGCGTCATCGCCCACGTCTCGAAGGTCAGCCTGGTGGTGACGGCCGACGCCCACCGGTCGCACGTAAAGGCTCTCCAGGACCTGGGGGTGGATGTGCAGAGCGTATGAGAAGGGGAGGCTAATGAGAGGGAGCGTTGCGACGGTGACCGTCGAACGGAAGCGATGAGGAGAACGAGACCTATCCCTCATGGGGATATACAATAAAGAATGGGGCCACCACGATCTGGGAACGCTGGGACGGCTGGACGGAGGAGAAAGGCTTCCAGTCGCCGAACATGAACTCCTTCAACCATTACTCTCTGGGTTCCGTGGGCGAGTGGCTCTACCGTTACGTGGCCGGGATAGACCTTGGGGCGCCCGGATACGGTCGCACCGTCATCCACCCGCGTCCCGGTGGCAACCTGACCCATGCGAGCGCTCAGTACGATTCGGTAAGGGGCAGGATCTCCAGCTCCTGGAAGATCGAGAACGACCGGTTCGTCCTGCAAGCGCTCATACCGCCCAACACCACGGCCACGGTCCACGTGCTTTCCACGGATGATATTTCGGAGGGTGGCAGGCCCCTGGGTGAGGTCGAAGGCGTCGAGTTCCTGCGCGCCGGCGAGGGAGAGACCGTTCTCTCCGTTGGATCTGGACGTTACGAGTTCGCGGGCAAGATGGCGCGAGGATGAGCGCCGGGTACCTCGCGGTCGACCTCGGTGCCGAGAGCGGGCGGGTCGTGCTAGGGCGCTTCGACGGCGGGCGGGTGTCGCTCGAAGAGGTCCACCGCTTCTCGAACACGGCGGTCAGGCTGCCCGACGGGTTGCACTGGGACGTACTGCGGATACTCTCTGAGGTCAAGGACGGGCTGGCGAAAGCCATGCGGCAGGAGGAGATCGAGGGTATTGGGATAGATTCCTGGGGCGTGGACTTCGGGCTTCTGGACGGGGGAGGAGCGCTCGTCTCGAACCCCTACCACCACCGTGACGCGCGCACGGAGGGTATGATGGAGAAGGCCTTCGGGCTCGTGCCGAAGGAGGAGATCTACCGGACCACAGGCATCCAGTTCCTCCCCATCAACACCCTCTACCAGCTCCTCGCCATGCGGGGATCTCCTCTGCTCGGGGCCGCCGAGACGATGCTCCTGATCCCCGACCTAATGAACTACTGGCTCACCGGCGAGAAGGTCTGCGAGTACACCAACGCCACGACCACGCAGCTCCTCCATCTCGGAGAGGGCGGATGGGCGTGGGATCTCTGCGAGGGGATGGATCTCCCCTCCCGCATCCTCGCGCCCATCGTCCAGCCAGCCACCGAACTAGGTCCTCTGCTCCCCGAGGTGGTGGAAGAAGTTGGTGCCGGACCGCCCGTATTCGCGGTCGCCTCCCACGACACAGCCTCGGCCGTAGTAGCGGTGCCCGCCGAAGGGGAGGACTTCGCCTACATCTCGAGCGGCACCTGGTCTCTCGTTGGTGTGGAGCTCTCCGGTCCCGTCGTAACCGAAGAAGGACTGAGAGCCAATTTCACCAACGAGGGCGGATTCGGGGGCAAGACGCGCCTCTTGAAGAACGTCATGGGTCTCTGGTTGTTGCAGGAGTGCCGCAGGCACTGGGCGAGGGAAGGCCACGAGTACTCATACGAGGAGTTGGCCCGTCTCGCCGAAGACGCGCCGCCCGCAGGTCCGCTCGTGGACCCCGACCATCCTACGTTCCTCTCCCCCGGAGACATGCCCTCGCGCATCCGGAGCTTCTGCGAGGAGACGGGACAGGGACCGCCAGAAGAGCCCGCTGCGGTAGCGCGGTGCGTCTTCGAGAGCCTGGCACTCAAGTACAGGCACGCCATAGAGCAAGCGGAGACCCTGGCAGGCTGGGCCATCAAGACGGTCAACGTCGTAGGTGGAGGATCTCAGAACTCGCTCCTCTGCCAGCTTACCTCGGACGCGACGCGACGTCCGGTGCTGGGCGGGCCCGTCGAGGCTACGGCGCTAGGGAACCTCATGGTCCAGGCTTACGCCCGAGGACACCTGGCTTCGCTGGAGGAGATAAGAGAGGCCGTGCGACGCTCGGTGGAGGTGCAAGAGTACGAGCCGCAGGGCGGAGAGGACGGATGGCAAGAGGCTTACGAGAAGCTGCGGGGCCTTATCGGGGCCGTGCCGCGGCTGGATCCGGAAGGATAGGGCACTTGAAAGAGCCGGAAGAGACCCTTGCCGGAGGAGCCGAGGCGCCTACCGTCTTCAGGCTCGACGGCGTTACCAAGCGGTTCGGTGGCGTGGTCGCGGTAGAAGATGTCGCCTTCGATCTGCGGCCGGGTGAGGTACACGCTCTGGTCGGGGAGAACGGCGCCGGCAAGAGCACGCTCATGAAGATCGTGGACGGTCTCTACGGTCCCGATGAGGGGACGCTCGAGGTAGGTGGTGAGGCCGCCTCTTTCTCCTCGCCGCGCGACGCGGAGGCATCCGGCATAGCCATGATCCCGCAAGAGCTCGACTTGTTCCCCGAGCTCACCGTGGCCGAGAACCTGTTCGTGGGCCGCAAGCGGCCCCGTACCGGCTGGGGCGGCCTGGACTGGGAAACTATGCGAGGTGAGGCGCGCAAGAGGCTCGACGACCTCGGCGTCGGCCTCGATGCCACATCCGCTGTAAAGCGGCTCTCGACGGCGGAGCAGCAGATCGTGGCCATCGCGCGGGCGCTCGTGGGTGAGGCGCGGGCCGTGATCATGGACGAGCCGACCTCTTCCCTGACCGAGCGAGAGACCCGCCAGCTCTTCGGTATCATCGAAGACCTCACCGCTGAGGGCGTTGGTGTGGTGTATATCTCCCACAGGCTGGAGGAGATATTCGAGATCTCCGACCGAGTCACCGTGCTCAGGGACGGCCATCACATCAAGACCGCGCCAGCCTCTGAACTCGATGCCGAAGAGCTCGTCCGCCTGATGGTCGGCAGGCCCCTCAACGAGCTCTTCACCCGCAGCCAGAGCAGTCCTGGCGAGACGGTGCTCGAGGTCCGAGGTCTCACCCGTGACGGGGAGTTCGAAGACGTGGATCTCACATTACGCAGGGGGGAGATTCTGGGCCTCGCCGGCCTCGTGGGGGCCGGGCGTACCGAGCTGGCCCAGTCCATCTTCGGGATACGCCACCCTGACTCTGGTGGAATCTTCGTCGATGGGGAGGAGGCCAGGATCCGCTCCCCGCAAACCGCGATGGAGAGGGGGATATTCTACGTACCCGAGGAGCGCCGCTCCCAGGGCCTCATCCTGCCTTTCTCCATCAAGAACAACATTACCCTGAGCATCCTCGACCGCATCTCCCGGCTCGGGTTCGTATCCCGGTCGGAACGCGGCATCGCGGACAGGTTTATGGGAGAGCTGTCCATAAGGGGGGCCGAGGTCTACGACCCCGTGTACCGGCTCTCGGGAGGCAACCAGCAGAAGGTCGTGGTCGCCAAGTCGCTCGCCCGCGAGCCGAACGTCTTGCTGCTGGATGAGCCCACGCGGGGCGTCGACGTCGGGGCCAAGTCGGAGATCTACCGCCTCATGGACGACCTGGCGAAGGAGGGCAAGGCGATCTTGCTGATCTCCTCCGAGCTGGAGGAAGTACTTTCGATGGCTGACCGCGTGCTTGTGATGCGCGAGGGCCGTATCTCGGGCGAGTTCTCGCGGAGAGAGGCGACCCAGGAGAGCGTGATGACCGCGGCTACCGGCGGTACTGAGCAGGAGGTTTCCGAGGATGAGTGAGGCGAGGACTCGAGTCGCACGCACGGAGGGCGATGAGCGGTTGCGTCGGTACCTGGGTCGTCCAGAGACTCCGGCGCTCGCCTTCCTGATCTTGCTCGTGGTGGCCTTCTCGGTGCTCAGCGACAAGTTCCTCAGTGTGCCCAACCTGGAGTCCATCCTGACCTCCGTGGCCGTGCTCGGGGTCATTGCCCTCGCGGTGAACCAGGTCGTCCTCTGCGGGGAGATCGACATCTCGACGGGCTCGATGCTGGGTCTCTGCGCGGTGGCCGGGGGCGCCGCGGCACAGAGTACCGGTGGGTTCCTGCTGCCGCTGCTGGCCGCCGTCGCCGTCGGGGCCCTTTGCGGGGCGATCAACGGTATTCTCGTCACGCTGGGGCGTATCCCTTCCATCATCGTGACGCTCGGGATGCTGTACGCGCTCAGGGGGGTGATCTTACTGGTCACGGGTGGAGCCTGGATCACCGGCGTCCCCAACGAGTCCAGGGTTCTCGGCATGGGGAACGTGTTTGGCGTGAGCGCTCCAGTGATAGTCCTCTTCGGCCTTTTCGTCGTGATGGAGGTCGTCGGACGCCATTCGACCTGGGGCCGAAACGTCTATGCCGTCGGTGGCAACCGGCGGGCTGCCCGTTTCGCCGGGCTGCCCACGAACCAGGTCCGGTTCTTCGCCTTCATGCTCGTTGGCGTCTTCGTCGGCGTGGCCTCCATGATCTATATGGGGCGCGCGGGCTCGGTGCAGACCAACACAGGGACTGGCCTCGAGCTTCAGGTCGTCGCCGCCGTTGTGATAGGCGGGACGAGCATCTCGGGAGGACGGGGCTCCTCGCTCGCAGCCCTGACCGGTGCGATCCTCATAGGCGTCATCCTGAACGGCCTCGTCCTTGTGGGGGTGCCTGGCATCTGGCAACAGGCAGTCCTTGGAGCCCTGATCCTGCTCGCCGTGACCACCGACGTCGTGCGCAGACGGCTCGTGGGGGACGGGGTATGAGCGAGGTCATGCGGCGCCTGCGGTTCTCCCGCGAGTTGGTCTTGCTCTGCGTCCTGGTCGCGCTGGTCATCGTGATGAGCCTGCTCTCGCCCCTCTTCTTTACCCTCGGTAATCTGCTCAACACCTCGCGCTACTTTGTCGAGGTGGGTCTCATGGCGCTCGGGATGACCCTGATCATCATCACGGGTGGGATAGATCTCTCGGTCGGGTCGAACCTGGCCCTGGTCTCCGTGGCCGTCGGTTTCACCTTTGCAGCGGGACTCCCTTTGCCCGTCGCCATCTTGTTCGGCCTCATGGTCGGTATGGCCGCTGGATTCTTCAACAGCATCTTTATAACGTTTCTGGACCTGCACCCTCTCGTCGTTACCCTGGGAACCTTCGCCCTCTTCCAGGGGCTCGCCTACGGCCTCACGGGGGCGCGGGCCGTCTCGGACTTCCCTCCCTGGTTCGCCTTTTTCGGCCAGGCGTACCTGCTCGGCGCGGTACCAGGCCAGCTCATTATCTTCCTGGTCGCCGTGGTGGTCGTGTGGCTCATACTCTCGCGCACCAGCTTCGGGCGCTACGTCTACGCCATAGGGAACAACGAGGAGGCGGCACGTTTCTCTGGCGTGCCCATCCGCAGGGTCAAGGTGGCCATCTACTCCGGTATCGGGCTGCTCGTGGCGATCGCGTCCGTGATCTACACCTCGAGGGTCTATACGGCCAGGGGCGATGTCGGCCTGGGGCTGGAGCTGGACGTGATCTCCGCCGTCGTGCTCGGAGGGGCGAGCATCTACGGTGGCTCGGGGACCATAGGCGGGACCGTACTCGGCATCGTCATCATCGCGATATTGCGCAACGGCCTGCTCCTGGCCGGAGTTCCGAGTACCTGGCAGCTCTTTATTCTCGGGGTCTTGCTCCTCGTGGCCGTGTTCCTGAACGAGTTTTTCCGCAGAGGCGAGGAGTAGAACATGTCTGGGTAGAGCGAGAAACGGTCTCTGGAAGGCAATCTTTGGGAAGGAAGAGTAGCGTGTTCGGTTCGATGAGGAATCTGAAGGCATTCTCGACGGCCCTGCTCGCGGTGCTGGTCGCCACGGCCGTCTCGTGCGGAGTGGGCCAGCAGCCGTCGCAGGGCGGAGGTGGGGGCGGTGGACCGGCCAAGATCTGCATGATGCCAAAGCTGGTCGGCATCCCTTACTTCAATGCCTCTGAGAAAGGAGCCGAAGAGGCCGCGAAGGAACTGGATGTCGAGCTGGTCTATGACGGCCCGACCGAGGCCAAGGCCGCGCTCCAATCACAGATGATCGAGCAGTTCATCCAGCAGCAGTGCGGCGCCATCACGGTGGCCGCCAACGACCCGAACGCCCTGGCCCCCGCCATGAAGAAGGCCGACAACGCCGGAATCGCCACGGGCGCCTGGGACGCCGATGTGGCCCCCGACGCCAGGGACGTTTTCGTCAACCAGGCAACTTTCGAGGCCATCGGCTACAAGCTGGTCGACGTCATGGCCGAGCAGACCGGCGGCAAGGGCAAGTTCCTGGTCATCACCGGTTCACTTACCGCCCCCAACCAGGTTGCCTGGCTCAAGGAGATGCGCGAGCGCATGAAGGAGAAGTACCCCGACATGTCTATAGTCGCCGTCGAGCCGGGGGAGGAAGACCTCCAGAAGGGCATCGACCTGACCAAGAACTACCTCAGGGCCAACCCGGACACAGCCGGTGTTTTCGGCATAACCTCCGTGGCCCTGCCGGGCGCGGCAGAGGCCGTCGAGCAACTTGGCCGCGGGGGCGAGGTGCCGGTGACAGGACTCTCCACCCCTAACGAGATGAAACCCTATCTCGACGCAGGGACCGTGGAGAAGTTCGTCCTCTGGAACCCCGTGGACCTCGGCTACCTGGCCGTCTACGTCGCGGACGCCCAGATCAAAGGCAACCTCCCCAAGTCAGGCACTTTCGAGGCAGGCCGCCTCGGTAAGGTCGAGATGATCGCCCCCGACGAAGTCCTTCTCGGACCGCCGCTGGTGTTCTCGAAGGAGAATATCGACGACTACGACTTCTAGTAATTCCTGGCTCGGGCGCTCCCTTTGTACAGAGCGCCCGAGCCCTCGATAGAGGAGAGAGCCTTGGAGTCCACAGCCCAACGAGCTTACGAAGTTCTCACAGAGTCCCTCGCTGCCCGCGGGGTCGAGATAGAAGCGGTGGAGGAACGGCTGCGCGCCCAGAGGGTGGAGACCCCCTCATGGGGCTACGGCGACACGGGCACGCGCTTCGCTGTCTTCCCACAGACGGGGGTGCCCCGCGACCCGTTCGAGAAGTTGGCCGACGCGGCGCAAGTGCACGGACTTACAGGCGTATGCCCGTCGGTAGCGATCCACATCCCGTGGGACAAGGTGGAAAACTACGGCGAGCTGAAAGGTTACGCCGAGTCTCTGGGTCTGCGCATCGGTGCCGTCAACCCGAACCTCTTCCAGGAACCCGAGTACAAGCTCGGCAGCGTCAGCAACCCGGATCCGGCGGTGCGCAGGAAGGCCACGGATCACCTCCTCGAATGCGTCGAGATCGCTGGTGAGACAGACTCCGACATCATCTCTCTATGGTTCGCCGACGGCACGAACTACCCTGGCCAGGACTCCTTCACGGAACGCCGCCACAGGATGATCGAGGCTCTAGGCGAGGTCTACGCCGCCATGCCCGAGCGCATGAGAATGCTCCTCGAGTACAAGCCGTACGAGCCGGCCTTCTACCACACCGACCTCGCCGACTGGGGTGCGGCCCTCTCTATGAGTCAGAGACTGGGCGAAAGGGCACAGGTTCTCGTGGACCTCGGCCACCACGCCAAAGAGGTCAACATCGAGTACGTCGTAGCGCTGTTGCTGGACGAGGGGCGTCTCGGGGGCTTCCATTTCAACAACAGGAAGTACGGCGACGACGACCTGATCGTTGGCAGCGTCAACCCGTTCGAGCTGTTCTTGATCTACGTCGAGCTCGCTGAGGCCGAGGAGCACTCCGATACACGCATAGACTATATGATCGACCAGACGCACAATATCGAGTCCAAGATAGAAGCCATGCTCCTCTCGGTAATGAACCTGCAAGAAGCCTACGCGAAGGCCCTCCTGGTGGACCGCGTTGCCCTCGAAGAAGCACGAAGCGCCGGCGACGTACTGGGCGCCCACCGCACCCTGCTCGACGCTTACGCTACAGACGTGCGCCCGCTATGCGCCAGGGTCCGCGAGACCCTGGGTGGCGCCTCAGACCCTGTAGCCGCCTTCGAAGAGAGTCAATACGCTGAGAAAGTAGCGGAAGAGCGTGGTGAAGGCGCAGGGGCGGGATGGAATTAGCATTTCAGCACGCTCCGGCCTGCTAGGACGACCGAAGGGAGGAACTCTTGGAGACGCGAATACCAGGAGCGACGGAGAACCTGTGGGACCAGCGAAAGGCTGAGGGGCTCTCCGAGCTCGAAGCGCTGGCCCACCGTTCTAACCTGCTGGGTAGGGACCGTGCTGTCGCCAATTACGGGGGCGGCAACACTTCGGCCAAGGCCAGAGAGAGGGATCACACCGGGCGCGAGGTAGACGTTCTGTGGGTGAAAGGTTCGGGATCGGACCTGGCGACCATAGAGGCCGGACAGTTTACGGGTCTCAAGCTCGATGAAGTACTCGCGCTCGAGGAGCGGGAGGAGATGAGCGACGGGGAGATGGTCGCGTATCTGGCCAGTTGCCAGCTCAAACCCGACATGCCGAGGGGCTCCATAGAGACGTTGTTGCACGCTTTCGTCCCGTACGCGCAGGTGGACCACACGCACCCGGATGCGATCAATATGATCTGCTGCGCCGATGGCGGGGAGGCGTTCGCGCGCGAATGCTTTGGGGAGGAGGCGGTCTGGATCCGCTACATCAGACCCGGCTTTGCCCTCTCGGCACAGGTGGGCGAAGCCGTAAAGAACAATCCGGACGCGAAGTTCGTCCTTCTCGCCAAGCACGGCCTCGTAACCTGGGGCGACACCCACGAGGAGAGCTACGCCCGCACCATC
>DASSCV010000364.1:0-14238 GCA_035697505.1 Rubrobacter sp. | reverse complement strand
GCCCCTTACGATCACGGCGCTGGCCACGAGGAGGTGGACGCCGAGAGGGACGAAGCAGGGTTGGTGGTCCTGTTGGTGATAGCGCTCCTGACCACGGTGTGCGCAGCCTATAGCCTATTGATGGCAGGCGGTGTGCTAGGCGGCTAGGGTATCCGTATTTCGCAGAATTCCCCTTCTACGCACTCCGGTGAATAAGGCCTACTTGCCTCGAAGGATGTAATGCGGGGACCTATATTTGCTCACCAGAGGGTCATGAGCCGGCTCATGTCCTTACTACAAAGGGCAGAGGTAAGGTACCAAGAAGCACCTGGGCACGGTGCTCACGCCAACTCTACTTTCGGCTCATGGCCCACCGCAGCGCAGAGCCGCACCTCACAGCTGAGCTCGGAAATCCGTTGCATTTGAATATTACGTGATCATGAGTGGGCCGCCTGGCTCCGGGAAGACCATGCTGGCGCGCAGGATGCCTGGCATTCTCCCTCCGCTCACCATGGAGGAGCGCATCGAGGTGACCAAGGTCCACAGCGCGAGCGGAGAGGGTAACGGGACACTCGTCACGCGCAGGCCGTTCAGGGCACCCCACCACACCGTATCGACCTCCGGGCTGGCGGGGGGTGGTAGCAACCCGCGGCCGGGGGAGGTGTCGCTGGCGCACCACGGCGTGCTCTTCCTCGACGAGTTGCCCGAGTTCAGCCGGACGGCACTAGAGGCCTTGCGCCAGCCCCTGGAGGATGGTCACGTGACGATCTCGCGGGTGGCCGCCACCCTCAGCTATCCTGCGCGGGTCACCCTAGTCTGTTCCATGAACCCATGTCCCTGCGGCTACGCCGGGGACAGGAGGCGGGTCTGCCGGTGTACGCCCGGCCAGATCGAGCGCTATCAGGGCCGCATCTCCGGTCCTTTGCTCGATCGCATGGACCTCTTCGTGGACGTGCCACGCCTTACGCGCCAGGAGCTGCGAGAGGAGAGACACTCAGAAGAGTCCCGGTTCGTGAGGGAGCGGGTCAGTGCGGCGCGAGGGGTCCAGGACTTGCGCCAGGGATCTCCCAACTCCGCACTCTCCGGACGCCGGCTGCGCGAGGCGTGTGCCTTGGGCGGCGATGCGGAGACGCTCTTCTCGCGGGCGGTGGACCGGATGGGGCTCTCGGGGAGGGGACATGACAGGGTACTCAGGGTGGCAAGGACCGTCGCCGACCTCTCGGGCGAGGACGAGATAGCCGCCGCGCATGTTGCCGAGGCACTCAACTACCGGAGGTCGCACCTAGTTGGAAGATGATGACCGCGCAAAGTACCTGTTTCTCTCGCTCTTGCAGGCTAGGGTAGGGAGCAGCCTCGTGGCGCACCTCGGTAACCTCGACCCCGAGGCCGTTCTCCGGACGCCTGTCGTCGAGTTGGCGGGGCGGGCGAAGATCTCCGAGAGGGCTTCGCGCGCTTTCGAGGAGTTGCAACGGGCCTTCGACCCTGGCCGGATGCAAGACCGCCTGGCGGCGAAAGGGATAGAGGCCCTCACGCCGGTCGACGACGCTTACCCGGGGCCGTTGAGGAGCATACCCGACCCACCGCCCGCGGTCTTTGTGAACGGCGCGGTCCCCGAGACGGTCTCCGTGGCGCTCGTCGGGTCGCGAAAAGCCTCGGCGACGGGCATCGAGACGGCCAGGGCTCTGGGGCTCGCGCTCTCCGAGCGGGGGGTGTGCGTGGTGAGTGGGCTCGCGCTAGGGGTGGACGCAGCGGCGCACGAAGGGGCGGTCGAAGCAGGGGGCCCTACGGTTGGCGTACTCGGATGTGGCATCGACGTCGTTTACCCAAGACGCAATAGGGACCTCTTCCACTCGGTCAGACGCCACGGGGCCCTGATCTCCGAGTACTACCTGGGCGAGGCACCTCTGGCATGGAGATTTCCGGCCAGAAACCGCATCATAGCCGGCCTTGCAGGTACCGTAGTGATCGTGGAGGCGCCCGAGCATAGCGGCGCCCTCATAACCGCCCGCCACGCGCTCGACGCCGGACGCGATGTATGGGCCGTACCTGGCCCTCCAGGCGTACGCGAGTGCAGGGGGTCGAACGGGCTGCTCGCCGACGGCGCAGGCGTTCTGTGGGACATACCGGAGTTCGTCGATGCCATAGCGCGGGAGCATAGAGTCCCTGTGGCAGAAGGGGCATCCGGAGACATCCAGCCCCTTCCTTCCGGTCTTGAGGATACCGAGGCTGCCGTGCTGTGCGGGGTCGGCTTCGAACCGAGAGCGGTTGACGCCGTCGCGAAGCGCAGCGGGGTTGAGATGCCCGAGGTGCTCACCGCGCTCGCCCTACTCGAGCTGAAGGGGTTCGTGAGCCGCGACGGTGTTGGATCATATGTGAGGAGGGCCGTCCCGTGACGCGGCGCACGCTCAGCTCTCTCTGGTCGCACTATCTGCGGGTCCGCAGGCGCATTGCCGAAGCGGATATGTCCGGCGTCGAGCGCCGGATGGCCGAACGTGAGGCCAGGGGACTGAGAGACCGGCTCGTGGTCAACTACTCTCCGCTCGTGAAATACGTCGCCGGCAGAATCTCGGGGCGCATGGCCGGACCGCTCGATCAGGAGGACGTGGTCGCGTCGGGACTCTTCGGGCTCCTGAACGCCGTCGAAACCTACGATCCAGATCGCCGCACCAAGTTCGAGTCCTATGCGATCTCCAAGATTCGCTGGTCCATCCTCGACGAACTGAGGAAGGTGGATCCGCTATCTCGCCGAACTCGTATGAGGGCGCACCAGATCGAGCGTACCAGCGACGAGCTCGTGCAGAAGCTTGGCCGTGCGCCGACGGAGTCGGAGTTGGTGGGGCGCCTCGGGATCAGCGTCACCGAACATCGAGCGTTCCTCGACCAGTACGCGAGGGCGCAGGTGAGGTCGCTCGAAGCCCGCCTGGAGTACCAGGGAGGCCCTGCCGCCGGGTTGCACGACCTCATCGGGGACCACTCGGCGACCGACCCAGCTTCTGCCGTGGAGATGGCCGAGGTTCGCGCGCGGCTGGTTCGGGCCATAGAGGAACTCGGCGAGCAAGAGCGGGTAGTTACCACCTTCTACTATTACGAAGGCCTTACGCTGAGGGAGATCGGAAGGGTCCTCGATCTGACCGAGGGCCGAATCTCGCAGATCCTGCACAGCGCGCTCGTGCGGCTCAGGCAAAACCTCGCCGAGGAGAGGCGGCTCTCCGAAAGAATCCACGGGCGCTAGAAGCATCCACCCCCTTGTGCTAACATCTGCGGGGTCGGACGAGGCTATGCTTTCCAGGTTTCGTCTGTAACTACGCACGCCCGCCGCAGGGTCCATCGGGCCCGGGTGGTGGTCTGTCGGCAGATCCAAAGGCGGATTGCGAGGCGCGGGCGGAGGACACCAACCACCTTAAAAGAGAGGTAGAGATCTTGCAGAGCACAACCGAGCGCGTAGGAATTCGAGAACTGCTGGAGGCCGGCGTCCATTTCGGACACCAGGCCAAACGGTGGAACCCCAAGATGAAGCGCTACATCTTCGCCCAGCGGGCCGGGGTCCATATTATCGACCTGGATCAGACGCTGACGCTGTTGGAGCGGGCCCTGGGCTTTGTGCGCGGTGTCGCCGAGGCGAACCGGGAGGTTCTTTTCGTAGGGACGAAGAAACAGGCCCAGATCCCGCTCGCCGAGGAGGCCATCAGGAGCGGGCAACCCTTCGTCGCGGAGCGCTACATAGGCGGCATGCTCACCAACTTCCAGACGATCCTTCCGCGCATCCAATACTTCAAAGATCTGGCCGTCAGGGTCGACGAGACGCCCGAAGAGGAAAGGACAGGCAAGGACTGGTTCGCCTTGAACAGGGAGTATCAGAAGCTAAGGCGCAACTTCGCCGGCATAACCGAGATGGAGCGTCTCCCTGGCGGTGTCTTCGTCATAGACCCCAAGCGCGAGGAGCTCCTGGTCAAAGAGGCCAACAGGCTCAAGATCCCTGTGCTTGCCCTCACCGATACCAACTGCGACCCCGAGGTCATCGACTACGTGATCCCAGGCAACGACGACGCGATACGTTCGATCAGCCTGATCTCCAGGCTCGTCGCTGATGCGATCATCGCTGGCAGGGGGGAGGAAGCGCAGGTCGAGAAACGAGCCGTGCCGCCGGTTATCGAAGACTCCCTGGCGGACGCCGAAGTCCAGCGCATGGAAACCGCTAACGGCTCCACCGAGACACCGTTGGAGGAGCCAGAAGCTGCGCCCAAAGCGGCTACCGCGGACGACTCCGAGTTCGAAGCGGAGGCGGCGACACGGGCCGAAGCTGCGACCGAGCCTGAGGCCGAAGTTATCGATGCGGAGGCCGACGAACCTGAGGTGGCTGCGGAGCCTCAGGCAGAACAGACAGAAGTGTCCGGTCCTGTTGAAGAGGAGGCGCCGGACGAGGAGAATGAAGAGACAGAGGAGAAGTAGGAACTTTGGCCAGTACTATAGAGAAGATCAAGCAGCTCAGGGAGGAGACTGCCGCGGGGATGATGGACGTGAAGCGGGCGCTCGAGGAGTCCGAAGGGGACGTCGAAGGCGCGAGGAAGGTCCTCAGGGAGAGGGGCCAGGCTCTGGCCGCAAAGAAGAGCGGGAGGGCTGCGACCGAGGGGCTCATCGAAGCTTACGTGCACTTCAACGGGCGAGTCGGCGTCCTTGTCGAGGTCAACTGCGAGACGGATTTCGTGGCGCGCACGCCCGAATTCAAGGAGTTTGCCCGCAACGTGGCTCTCCACGTGGCCTCTATGCGGCCGATGTGCGTCTCGCCTGAGGACATCCCTGCCGGGGCGCTAGAAGAAGAGCGGCAGGTGGTCGAGAAGCAGGTCGCCGAGATGGGCAAGCCCGAGAACATCTCGCAGCAGATCACCGAGGGCAGGATGCGGAAATGGGTCGCAGAGCAGGCCCTCCTCACGCAGCCCTACGTCAAAGAGCCTGACAAGACGGTCGGCGATCTCTTGCAGGAGACGATCCAGAAGGTCGGCGAGAACGTCGTGATCCGGCGCTTCGTCCACTACGAGCTCTAGTAGCAGAATTGGATGAGTCCGCCAAGCCAAGGGTCGAGTCCGACGGGACCGCACTCCCACAGCTCGGCCCCGTAAAGCGCGTTGTCCTGAAGCTTTCGGGGGAGAGCCTGGCCGGCAATGGCGGCGGCTATGGGATCGACCCAGGTAGCCTCGACTCGACGGCAAGGGGCGTTCTCGAGGCCGTGGAGGCAGGGGCCGAGCTTGCCGTCGTCGTGGGCGGCGGCAACATCTTCCGTGGTTCGCACGTCGCCGACGAGCTCGGAATCGAAGGGGCTACGGCCGACTACATGGCTATGCTCGGCACCGTCATCAACGCGATGGCTTTGCAGGCTGCCCTCGAAGGACGCGGCGTACCCACCAGGGTCCAATCCGCCATCGAGATCCAGGAAGTCGCCGAGCCCTACATCCGCAGGCGTGCCATCAGGCACCTCGAGAAGGGCCGCGTCGTGATCTTCGCCTCGGGGACGGGCAACCCTTTCTTCACCACCGACACGGGGGCTGCGTTGCGGGCGCTGGAGATAAATGCCGACGCCCTGCTCATGGCCAAGAACAGGGTTGACGGCGTCTACGACAGGGACCCGAGGCGGTATCCGGACGCCGTACGCCTGCCGCGGCTCACCTACATGGACTTGCTCTCCGACGACCTATCCGTTATGGACCATACTGCGGCCACGCTGTGCGGTGGCCAGAATCTGCCTATAGTCGTTTTCGATATACTCAAGTCAGGTAACCTGCGCCGTATCTTGGAGGGAGAACAGGTGGGGTCGCTGGTGTGGGGCGCCGCGAACCGAGGAGGATGAGATGTCTGACGTCATAGATCTCACGGCGGCCGGACGCAGGATGAAGGGGGCCGTCGAGTCTGTTCGGAGCAATTTCGCCACGATACGCACGGGCAGGGCAAACCCCTCACTATTGGATAGGATCGAGGTCGAGGTCTACGGATCGAGGATGCCCCTGAGAAGCGTGGCCAATATCGGTGCGCCGGAGGCGCGCCTCCTCACCGTGACCCCCTTCGACCCGAGCTCTTTAAAGGACATCGAACGTGCCATAAGAGATGCAGATATCGGACTCAACCCGCAGAACGACGGCAAGATACTAAGACTTCCTATCCCTGAACTGACGGAGGAGCGTCGCCGGGAGCTGATCAGGATGGCGAGGAGCATGGCCGAGGAGGGAAGGGTCGCGGTGAGAAACGTGCGCCGCGATGAGATGAGGGACCTGCACGAGCTGCGCAAGGAAGGCGAGATCTCCCAGGACGACGAGCACAGGGCCGAGGACGAACTACAGAAGCTCACAGACGGCTACATCAAGAGAGTCGAGGCTATCCTCGCCGACAAGGAAGCCGAGCTCTCGGAGGTCTAACTGCTGGAACGCGTCGAGAAACGACTCCCCACAGACTCTCCCGAACAGCGCGTCCTCGCCCTCGACCGGACTCCGCGTCACGTGGCTATCATCATGGACGGCAACGGACGCTGGGCCAAGCGGCGCTGGCTTCCGCGAGCAGCCGGCCACAGGGCCGGTGTCTCGGTCCTCACGCCACTGCTGGAGACCGCTGGACGCGTCGGGGTGAAGACGCTCACCCTCTATGCCTTCTCGACCGAGAACTGGACGCGTCCAGAGCGAGAGGTGAAGACGCTCATGAAGCTCTTCCTTGACACGGCCCGCGAGAAAGTGCCCGAATTGAACGAGCGTGGGGCCAGGCTCCGTTTTCTGGGCAGAAGGGAGCACCTGCCTGCTTCTGTTCTGGAAGCAATGGAGGAGGCTGAGGACCTTACCTCGGGAAACGATAGCCTCGACGTCTACATCGCTCTCGACTATGGAGGACGCGCGGAGATCGTGGACGCCGCCCGCCGGATAGTCGCAGACGGCCTCTCTCCCGAGGATGTCGACGAGATGACGTTCGCCAGTTACCTCTACGCCCCCGACGTGCCCGAGGTCGACCTGCTGATTCGGACCAGCGGCGAGCTGCGCATCTCTAACTTCTTGCTCTGGCAGATAGCCTACGCCGAGTTCTACGTGACGGATACGCTGTGGCCCGACTTCTCCCCCCAGGAGTTCCTGCGGGCTCTTGAGTCTTTTGGGTCCCGGTCCAGGCGCCGGGGCGGCGTCTAGGGTCCTGTGCTCCGCTGGAGGGCAGCGACCGCCCTGGTGCTCGCGCCGATCGCGCTGGCCAGTATAGCCGTCGGCAAATGGGCCATGATCGCTGTACTACTCGTAGTCATAGCGGGGGCCGCCTACGAGCTCTCGCGGGCACTCGAGCCGCTGCCTTTCGTGGCGGCCCTCGGCGCCGGCGCGCTCCCACTTCTACTGTCCATCCCTTACCACGAGACCGGTGTCCTGGCGGGTGCCTTCGTGAGCCTGCCCTGGGCGCTGCTCTGGCTCGCCACCAGGCCTGAGACCAGGACATTGCGTGCTGTTCTCGCCGTGCTCCTCATGTCGCTCTGGGTCGGCGTCCCGCTGGCGCATCTGGGGCTGTTTCCCCGCTCCCGATACGGCGTCGTCCTCATCCTCATAGCGGTGGTGGGGCCCTGGATCTCCGACTCGGGCGCGTACTTCGCCGGGCGCTTTTTCGGCCGTAACCTGCTGCTCCCGACCCTGAGCCCGAACAAAACCGTGGAGGGCAGCGTTGGCGGTCTCCTCTTGACGGTCTTGATCGTCGCCCCCGTCGCTCTCCAGCAACTCGACTTTACAATCGCCAAGGCCCTCGTCATGGGCGCCGGTGTCTCTGTCTCGAGCCAGTGCGGAGACCTCTTCGAATCGTCTTTGAAGCGTATCCTCGATGTGAAGGACCTCGGTAATTTCCTCCCAGGCCACGGAGGCATCCTCGACCGGGTGGACAGCCTGCTCTTCACGGCCCCGGCGGTATACTATATCTCCCTATTCGTATGAGATTGGATCCAAAACCATCATGAGACGCCGCCTCACGATCCTCGGCTCGACAGGCAGTATCGGAAGACAAGCCCTCGACGTCGTCAGCAGATATCCTGAACGCTTCGAGATCGTGGGCCTCTCGGCGGGTAACGATGCTCGGGCGCTCGCCCTCCAGGCTGCAGAGTTCGGGCCTGAGTATCTGGCGCTGGAATCGAGCGAAGCAGGTCCCCTGGAAGGTCTCGCCGCCGAAGTTCTCGCCGGTCCCGGCTCGGCCGAGCAACTCTCCCGCGCACCATCAGACGTCGTGCTGAACGGGATAGTCGGCTTCGCAGGCCTCGCTGCCACGGTCGGCGCCCTGCAGGCGGGCACCCGCGTGGCCCTCGCCAACAAAGAATCCCTCGTCGCAGGGGGCGAGTGGGTGATGGATCTCGCGGCAAGTAACCGCATAATACCAGTAGACTCCGAGCACTCGGCGATCTTCCAGTGTCTGGAGGGCAGACGGGGTGAGGAGATCAGGGAAATACTGTTGACGGCCTCGGGAGGACCTTTCTTCTCCATGGAGAAGGCAAGGCTCGTCGAGGCTGGGCCCGAGGATGCGCTCAAGCACCCCACGTGGCGGATGGGGCCCAAGATCACCATAGACTCGGCCACCATGATGAACAAGGGTCTGGAGGTTATCGAGGCGCACCACCTCTTCGGCGTAGCGATGGAGGACGTGCGCGTCGTCGTGCACCGCCAGTCTGTGGTCCATGGGGGTGCTCTCTTCGAGGATGGCTCGGTCGTGTTGCACGCTGCGTTGCCTGACATGAGACTGCCCATTGCCTTCGGCCTCCTCTATCCCGAGAGGGTCGACGTCGGGGCCGAGGCCGTGCCCTTCGACGGAGTCACCTGGAGCTTCGAGGAGCCGCGCGACGACGTATTCAGGTGTCTGCCGCTCGCTATAGAAGCCGGTCGTGCCGGGGGTGCCTACCCCGTCGCGCTCAACGCGGCCAACGAGGTCGCTGTCGAGGCTTTCCTTGACGGCAGGATAAGATTTCTACGTATAGCGTATGTGATCGAGGAGGTCCTCGAGGCGGTGCCAGACTTCGGGATGATGCAGAGCATGGAAGCAATAGAAGCCGTGGACGGATGGGCGCGTGCTGAGGCCGTAAGACGCGCCGGTGGAGACCCGCTATGACCGTCATCGTCGCGCTGCTAGGTCTGATCTTCCTCATAGTCATCCACGAGCTCGGGCATATGCTCACGGCCAAAGCCCTCGGCGTAAGAGTCCCCGAGTTCGGCGTCGGCTTCGGACCAGCGCTCTTCAAGAAGAAGATCGGCAAGACCGTCTACTCTTTCCGCATAATACTCCTGGGTGGGTTTGCCAAGATGGCAGGGATGGGGGATGGGGCGGAGGGGCGCGACACCTACTACGCCAAAGCATTGTGGCGTAGGGCCCTTATCATACTTGCCGGCCCTGTGGCAAACCTCCTCGCGGCCGTCGCCATACTGGCCTGCGTTTACATGTTTCAGGGTGTCGTCACCGACGTAAAGCCGGTCGTCAGTGCTGTCGAACGAGGATCGATGGCGCAGGAGGTTGGGATCAGGCCAGGCGACAGGATCGTAAGCCTGGATGGCAGAACGGTAAAGACCTGGGACGGTTTCGAACGCCAGATGTCGCGCCGGGACGTTGGTGAGAAGGTCAGTGTAACCGTGGTGCGGGAGGGTTCACAGAAGACCT
The DNA here is from genome assembly GCA_035697505.1 of Rubrobacter sp. Classification (GTDB taxonomy): domain Bacteria; phylum Actinomycetota; class Rubrobacteria; order Rubrobacterales; family Rubrobacteraceae; genus Rubrobacter_D. Next base: position 4,626 of record DASSCV010000364.1, on the reverse strand, counting down.
TCGAGGGGGCGTTGGGGGCAGACCCCGAGGATAGAGATCGGGCGCTCGTTGGCGTGCGTCCCGAGTTGGAGACGACCACTTACGGGCCGGTAAAGTCCGTGTGGCTGGCGATTCAGAGGTGCGGAGAGATCACGCTGCGACTCGGGGTTTTCGTGGGGCAACTCGTAACCGGCGAGAAAGACCTGTACACGAACGTCACAGGTCCTGTGGGCATCGCCTCGGTCGGGAGCACCGCCGTCAACCAGGGGTTCTTCCTGCCCCTTCTGGCCCTCATCAGCCTTAACCTGGCATTGTTCAACCTGTTCCCGATCCTACCTCTCGACGGCGGGCATCTGTTCTTCATAGCGGCGGAGAAGGTGTTGGGGAGGCCTGTCAGCGAGCAGACGATGGGCAAGATCGCCGCTTTCGGTCTCGTCCTCGTCCTGGCCCTATTCCTTTTCGCGACCTACGCCGACCTGAGTAAAATCTTCACTGGACAGCCGTTCATACCGGATTAAGATAGGTGCGTAAAGAACGCATGGGAGTGAGATGACAGAGGCAGCACTGCGCGAACGCCCGGTTACGAGCCGGCAGATAAGGGTAGGCGACGTGCCCATCGGCGGCGGCGCCCGGGTGGCCGTGCAGTCGATGACCAATACCATGACTTACGACGTCGAGGCGACCGTGCAGCAGGTATACGACCTCAATGCTGCAGGCGCTGACCTGGTGCGCGTGTCTGTCAACGGCTCCAGGGCGCTGAAAGGCTTCAGGGAGGTGGTCTGGCGTTCGCCGGTGCCGCTTATCGCCGACATACACTTCGACTACAGGATGGCACTTGGGGCCGCCGACGGTGGCGCTGCGTGCGTCCGGATCAACCCAGGCAATGTAGGAAGCGACGACCGCTACCGGCGGGTGATCGAGAAGTGCCAAGAGACTGGCACGGCCATGCGCATCGGGGTCAACTCAGGGTCCGTAGAGAAGCGGTACTGGGACTTACCCAAGGCCGAGGCGCTCGTGGCGAGCGCCTTGCACAAGGTAGTAATCGCCGAAGAGATGGACTTCTTCGATTTCAAGGTGTCACTGAAAGCGAGCCATGTCCCAGAGATGGTGGAGGCCAACAAGAAGTTCCGCGAGCACTCTGATGCGCCACTGCACCTCGGTGTTACCGAGGCCGGGACCAAGCTACCCGGTGCGATAAAGAGTGCTGCGGCGCTGGGCCAGCTTCTACCCTACGGGATCGGGGATACCATCCGCATCTCGCTCGCCGAGGACCCCGTTGAGGAGATACCTGTGGCCTACCACATCCTCTCGGCTCTCGACCTCAGGCACAGGGGTCCAAACGTGATAGCCTGTCCGAGTTGCGCGCGCACGCTCGGATTTGACGTTATCGGGATGGCGGCGAAGGTCGAGGAGGGGCTCAAGCACTTCGAGGATCACTTCACCGTCGCCGTCATGGGCTGTGTGGTCAACGGTCCTGGTGAGGCCCGCGACGCGGATTACGGTGTTGCCGGGGGCAAGGACGACGGTGTGATCTTCTCCAAGGGCCAGCCTCTGCGGAAAGTTGGCCGCGACGAGATCTACGGGGCCCTCTTCGAAGAGATAGCCAAGGACGGCAGGAAATAGTAAAGGCTCCCCTTGAAGCCACACGAATCGGGGTTGCGGGGCTCGCTCAGGGGAGCCTCCGGAGTATCCCCGACATCTCTTCCTCGTCGTACGCTCGGAGCGTTGTGGTCCGCACGTTGCCCAGAGAGACGATCTCGAGATGGTGGGCACTCAGGGCTTCGTCGTCAGGTCCAACGAGGTGATCGCCCTCTGAGCTAGCGTGCACCGGGCCGGAGTTCCGTCGGGCTCCGGCCCTTTTCCCAGCCTGATCACGTCTGGGATGAGAAGGTGGAATTCTACTCAGGGATACATGATCGTCGAGGTGTCTGCCCTCTGCTTCGAGGAGTTCTTGTCCAAGGCGGTAGAGAGGAAATCCTTTTAGAACCGGTTGGCCAGGCGCGAGCCGGTGTCGTAGACAATCCCCCCGGCGGCCATGCGAACCTTGTAACCGACATACTCTGAGATATAATCGAAGGTGCTGCGAGTGAGCAAGGGGTCTTCGGGCCCGTTGCTTTTTTTATCGTTCGGAGAAGGTGAGAGAGACGGCAGGATTAGAGAGGTTGACAGAGGTAGTCGAGGGCGTACTTCCCGTGGGAACCGAGCTTGTCGAGGCCAGGTTCTCGGGGGGGCCTTTGCTCACCGTGCTCCTGGACAGGGAAGACGGGCCCGTGGACCACGAGTTCTGCTCGCGGATCGCCTCCGTCGTTGCCCCGGCGGTCGAGGCCGAGGGCTACGATGGTCCTATAGAAGTCTCGTCAGCGGGCATCGAGCGTCCGCTCACGAGGCCCGAGCATTTCCGGCGTTTCGTCGGTCATGAGGCGAAGGTCAGAATCGGCGAGCCCCTGGATGGTCGCAGGAACTTCACGGGCGTCATAGACAGGGCGGGCGAAGACGCTTTCGTGCTGAGACTCTCCGAGGGAGCTGAGGTGGAGCTGCCGTTCGGTTCCGTAACCCGCGCGAACCTCAAGGAGGATCTATACAAGTGAATACGGCATTGTTATCCGCGCTACACGAGATAGAGACGGACAAAGGCATTCCTTTCGAGACGGTGAAGGGTGTGCTCGAGGAGTCGTTACTCGCGGCCTACCAGGGCCGTGAGGGGGCTGAGGAGGAGGCGAGGGTAGTCCTCGACGAGGACACGGGCGACCTCAGGGTCATGAAAGACGGCGAGGACATAACCCCGCACGACTTCACGCGAATAGCGGCCCAGGTGATGCGCCAGACGTTCTACCAGCGTCTGAACGAGGTACACAACGAACAGCTCCTGGAGGAGTACGGCGAGCGTATGGGCGATGTCGTGACCGGCATCGTACAGCAGGCCCACAGACGGATGACGCTGGTCGACCTGGGAAGGGTCGAGGCCATCCTGCCAGCCAGCGAGCAGGTGCCGAACGAGCGCTACGAGAACGGACAGCGGTTGAAGGTGTACCTGCTGGAGATCAGGGAGGGAGGACGCGGCCCCAGCCTGACCGTGAGCCGGCGCCACGAGGGCCTGCTCAAGAATCTCTTCGAGTTAGAAGTGCCAGAGATCTACGACGGCCTCGTGGAGATAAGGGCTGTGGCCCGCGAAGCCGGGCTGCGCTCGAAGGTGGCCGTGTGGTCCAAGGAAGCCGGTGTGGATCCCGTGGGGGCCTGCGTGGGGCCGCGCGGAAGCCGCGTAAGGGCTGTGGTCTCCGAGCTCAGGAACGAGAAGATCGACATCATCCAGTGGGACCCGGAGCCGGCGCGCTTTATAGCGAAGGCCCTGAGCCCGGCGCGCGTACGTGAGGTCTACCTGGACGAGGATGAGAAACAGGCAGAGGTGATCGTACCCGACGATCAGCTCTCGCTGGCCATCGGCCGCGAGGGCCAGAACGCCCGCCTCGCCGTAAAGCTGACGGATTGGAAGATAGACATAAAGCCCGAGAGTCAGGCGACCGAGTACGAGGAAGAGGAAGAGGACTGGGAGCCTGATGAGGACTCCACGATGCACCGCTGCAGGGCCGTTCTCTCCAACGGCCGCAGGTGCGCCAATATGGCATTGCCAGGCTCGCTGTTCTGCGGTATCCCTTCGCATCAGGCACAGGCCGCGGAGTTCGAGGGCATGGTAGGTAGAGGGTAGGAGATCTGATGAGTAAACGAGTATACGAGATTGCCCGCGAGCAGTCGCTGGAGAGTAAAGAAGTGATACAGCGCCTCAAGGAGGCCGGGGTGGACGTAAAGAGCCACTCCTCCTCCGTCGAGGATAACGTCTACGAAAGGGTCTTCGGCGCAGGGCCCAGCGTCGAAACGCCCAACGGCCGCTCGACGGCCGAGGCCCAGGAGGCCCGCGCGGATGCGGAGCGCTCGGGACACGGCGCCGCCATGTCGGAGGCGCCGGCCGAAGAGCCTATGTCCGGGCCGAAGCAGAGCCGTCCCCAGAAGAAACGCCGCAGGGTCGTTATAGACGCGAGTGCGAGGAATCGTGGCGCGCGCCCTGCAGCGCCTGCAGCCCCAGTTCCCAGTAAGGAGCCCCACCGGGCTCCCGTCGAAGAGAAAGTGCCCGACAGTAGCGGTGTGCTGGTCGAGCCGGGGGCGACAGTCAAAGATCTCGGCGAGGCCGTAGGGGTCCCTCCGACCCAGATCATCAAGGTCTTGATGGGCCTCGGTGAGATGAAGACGCTCACCCAGACCCTATCGGCCGAGGAGATAGAGCTGGTCTCCGAAGAGCTCGGTGTTGAGGTCGAGATCGGCGCGGTCGAGGAGCCCGAGCCGGTCGAGGTCACAGCAGACGACGACCCTGCCGACCTTGTCGAGAAGCCGCCCGTAGTCACGGTTATGGGGCACGTCGACCACGGCAAGACGAGCCTTCTGGACAGGATCCGACAGGCTAACGTCCAGTCCGGGGAGGCGGGGGGTATCACGCAGCACATCGGGGCCTACCAGGTCGAATCAAACGGCAGGAAGGTAACCTTTATAGACACCCCCGGCCACGAGGCATTCACGGAGATGCGGGCCCGCGGTGCGCGGGTAACGGACGTGGTGGTGCTCGTCGTGGCCGCCGATGACGGCATCATGCCCCAGACG
>DASSCV010000363.1:0-8683 GCA_035697505.1 Rubrobacter sp. | reverse complement strand
GGCGTAGGTCGAGCGGGCATCGTCGAAGAGCTCGTTGTGCTGGGAGATAGACTTGTTCGCGCTGCTGATAGCCTGGTCGGCCTGTTCGCGGGGGTCCTCCCCGAAGACGGCCGAGCATCCGGCGAGCACGAATACCGAGAGCAAAATTACAACAACGTGCGCTAGGCGGTTTATCATGTACCTCATGAGTGAAAGCAGTCTACCTCTCTTGGATGCACTCAGGCTACGTTCCTTTCCTGGAGGTGCCAGGCGCGTGCTCGGCTGGCTGCTCGCCCGTCGAAAAAAGGAGCCGGAGCCGGACCTAGCCTTGATCTCGCTGGCGGCGTCCGCCATTCGGGAGTACGCTGCGAAGCACGCCGCCCTCTTCGAGCGGGCTGAGCGGCTACGGGAGAAAGCCGACCGGTTGGAGAAGGCCGGGATTCCAAGCGAGAGCGCCGCCAACCGCGCGAAGCGCGCCAGAAGAGAGGTCGAAGCCGGACTCCTCGCCCTCCGCGCCTCCTTCGCCTCATCCGTAGGAGGGAGTGCTGGAGAGCGCGCCTTCGACCATGAGGTCGAGCGCCTGTACCCGACGCTTGGCGTCCAGGGCCAGTAACGCCGGCGCTCCTCGCGAAGCGTTCGCTCTTTTCCGCTCCTATTCTCCTGAGGTCAGAGACCCGTAGGTGTCCATGGCGAACTTGCGGGCCTGGGGTCCTGTCCTCGGGTGAAGGAACAGGAAGCCTACGGCCGCTACAAGGACGAGGAACAGCAGGCGACCGCCCCATCCGCCGCGCTCGCGGACCTTCTCCCCCCGTATCCGCTTGCTGCCCTGGCTGGCGGCCCCGGCCGCGGCCTCGACCTGGGTGCGGAGCTTATCGTCCTCCCACAGTTTGGTGATGATGTCGGTGGGATCCTCCCCGGAGAGCTGGTCTACTATGGAGCGGGCCGACTCGACAAAGGTGCGGATGTTATCCCTGAGGTCGTCGTCGTAGAGCAGACGCTCGATCACCGGCTTGGCACCGGCGTAGGCTGCGGCCAGCGTCGCCATGGGGACTAGCGAGTTGGACTCGGTCTGCTCTCGTAGCTTCTCCGCCCGGCTCTTTCTGCCAAACACGCGAAACCTCCCTCTCCTGAATCGTCTATGCCTGTGACCCCTACATCATACCCGTTTCGCCGGGCCTCTACCCTGTCGAGATGAGCGGCTCCATCCTGACCCACAGAGCCTCCCCGTCGACCGTTACCCTCTCAGAGCCGCCACCAGGGGCGCCGGCATCGAGGGAGAGCTCCTTTGCCAGTACCTCGGCCTTGAAGTAATCTCCCCAGCGACCTTCCAGAAGCGACGAGACCCTGGGGTTCCCGGAGAGGCCGACGCTGATGCTCTCCTCTATCTCGAAGCCCTTCTCGCGTCTCAGGTTCTGCACCCTGTGGACCAGCTCCCGCACGAGACCCTCGTCTACTAGCCCGGCGTCGAGTTCCGTGCGAAGCGCGACGGAGAGACGCCCCTCACGCTCCAGGGCGTAACCCTCCCTCTGTCCTGGCTCGACGAGCAACTCCTCGGGTGACAGTATGATCTCCTCCCCTTCCACGCCCACGGAGATGCTCTCCCCCGCGGCGGCGCGGGTGCCGACCTCTGGAGCAGCCTCAGCGAGGGCCGCCCTGAGGCCGGGTACGAGCCTGCCGTACCTGGGCCCCACGACCCCGAGGTTGGGCTTGAGGTCGTAAGAGACCACGTCCTCAGCCTTCCCGAAGGCTAGCTCCTTGACGTTCAGCTCCTCGAGCACGATCTCCTTCAGGCTCTCCACGCCTTCTTTGACCCCCGAGCTTCCCGTACCGTCCTGGGCTTCGTCGACGACGACCACCTCCCTCAAGGGCTGGCGGGTCTTTATGGCGGCGGCGTTGCGGGCTGCCCGTCCGAGACCAACCACGCGCCTCGCTGCGGACATCCGCTCCGAGAGGTCGCGGTCTATGAGTTTCTCCCTGTACTCGGGCCAGTCGGCAAGGTGCACGCTCGCGGGGGCCTCTTCGCTCACGTTCACTACCAGGTTCTGGTAAAGGGCTTCTGCAATGAATGGAGTAAAGGGGGCTGTGAGCTTGGTAACGGTAACCAGGCACTCGTAGAGTGTAGAGTGGGCGGCCTTCTTGTCCTGATCGTCCTCTCCCTTCCAGAAGCGCCTGCGGCTGCGTCTCACGTACCAGTTGGAGAGCTCGTCCACGAACTCTCCGACGGCCCTTCCTGCCGCCGTTACATCGTAGGCGTCGAGCCTCTCCGTCACGGTCCGCACGGTGAGCTGCAGCTCACTGAGGGCCCACCGGTCCATAAGGCTTCGTCCCTCGGGCTCGACATAATCCTCCTTCGGATCGAAGCCGTCGATGCGAGCGTAGGTCACGAAGAAAGAGTAGGTATTCCAGAGGGTTAGTAGGTACTTGCGGACGGCCTCGTCGACCTGTCCCCTGGAGAAGCGCCTTGTATTGCCGGGGCTGGTGGCTGTGAAGAACGCCCAGCGCAGAGCGTCGGCGCCCTGCTTCTCGAAGACGTCCCAGGGGTCTATGACGTTGCCGAGAGATTTGCTCATTTTCTTGCCCTCGGCGTCGAGGATGTGCCCCAGGACCAGGCAGTTCCTGTACGAGCTCTTGCCGAACAACATCGTCGAGACGGCGAGCAGCGAGTAGAACCATCCCCGCGTCTGGTCGACGGCCTCGCAGATGTAGTCGGCGGGGAACTGGCGCCGGAAACGCTCCTCGCTGGCTTCGCCGTGCGGGTAGCCCCATTGGGCGAAAGGCATGCTGCCCGAGTCGAACCACACGTCGAGGACCTCGGGGACGCGGGTGGCCTCCTCTCCCGTCTTGGGATGCCTCACGCGCACCTCGTCTATATAAGGCCTGTGCAGGTCATCTGGGACGGGATCTATGGCGAGGTCCCTCAGCTCTCGCTTGCTCCCGACAACGACCGTATCGCCGGAAGCGGTGCGCCAGATCGGGAGCGGCGTGCCCCAGTAGCGCTCGCGGCTCAAGGCCCAGTCTACGTTGTTCCTTAGCCAGTCGCCGAAGCGCCCCCACTTTATGTGCTCGGGGACCCAGTTGATCTTCTCGTTCTCCGAGAGAAGCTCGTCGAGCACCGCTGTGGTCCGCCCGTACCAGGCCTTCTTCGCATAGTAGAGCAATGGTGTCCCGCACCGCCAGCAGTGCGGGTAGGCGTGCTCAAGCACCTCCACCCTGAACAGGAGCCCCTTCTCCCTCAACTCCTCGACTAGACCCGGGTCCGCGTCCTTGACGAACTGCCTGGCGAAAGGCCCGACCCGCTCGTCGAAGGTGCCGTCGGGTCTGACAGGGTGGATCGTGGGCAATCCGTACCTGCGGCCCGTGCGGGCGTCGTACTCCCCGTATGCCGGCGCCGTGTGCACCAGGCCGGTCCCTTCCGTGGTCGTTACGTAGTCCCCGAGAACGACGGTCCAGAGGTTCTCGTAGCCTTCGGCTCGCTCCACGGGTACGTAATCGAAGGGACGACTGTACCTTGTGCCTTCGAGGTTTTGTCCCTTGGTTCTGGAGATTACTCTGTAGCCGTCCTCGCCGAGCACCTCCGTCAGGAGATCTTCGGCCAGGATCACACGCTCACCGTCTACTTCTACGGTGGCATATTGCACGTCGGGCCCGGCGGCGACGGCGGCGTTGGATACAAGGGTCCACGGTGTCGTTGTCCACACCAGGAGGCTGGTGTCCTCCTCATCCTGGAGGGGTAGCCTGACGTAGACGCTCGGGTCTACCACGGGATCAGGGTACTGCTGGTAGCCTAGCGCCACCTCGGCAGAGGAAAGGGAAGTCTGGTCGCGGGGGCAATGGGGGCTTACCTTGTAACCCTCGTAGAGGAGGTCCTTCTCGTAGAGGGTCTTCAGGGCCCACCAGACGCTCTCGATGTACGAGTCGTCCAGCGTGCGGTAAGGGTCCTCCATATCTACCCAGAAGCCGAGCCGCTCGCTCATCTTCTGCCAGTCCTCAACGTAACGGAAGACGGACTCGCGGCAAAGGCGGTTGAACTCCTCTACGCCGTAGCGCTCGATATCCGCTTTGCCGTCGAGGCCGAGCTCTTTCTCTACCTGGATCTCGACGGGCAGACCGTGGCAGTCCCAGCCGCCCTTGCGCTCGACCCTGTAACCCTGCATGGTCTTGTAGCGGGGGATGAGATCCTTGAAAGCCCTCGCTAGCGCGTGGTGGAACCCAGGCCTGCCGTTGGCCGTCGGCGGACCCTCGTAGAAGACGAAGGGCCTGTCCTCAGACCTGCCGAGCACAGACTTTTCGAAAGCGTTCGTCTTCTTCCAGAGCCCAAGGATCTCCTCCTCGAGCTTCGGAAAGTCTACTTGTGGGCTGACCTTATCGAATTTCATGTCGCGGACCTCCTCATACATAAGCTCCCGCCCCCGGGGCGGAGCGTCGCTCCACCGTAGGGACGGGAGCCTCCATTAGGCCCTCGCGGTACCACCCTACTTGTCCGGAACCTCACGGTCCGGTCCTCTCCTTGGCGTCGCGGTCTCCCGGAACGCACGCGCTGTAACGGGCTCGCCCGGCCGGTCCTACTAATCGTCTAGGCCACTCTCGCCTTCCGCTTTCGGCCGGCGGCTCTGGGAGGATGTTCGGGCCGCGTCCCGCGCCGGGCTTCCACCGCCCCCGGCTCGCTCAGAGGGGTTGTGCGACCTTACTCGTTCCCGTCATCGCCTGTAAAGAGCTTTGTAGCGCCCAAGAGCGGTTGTGTCAAGTCGGACGATGATCCGCTCCGTGGAGGGGATCCGTAATGTACTTGTAAGGATTTGTTAGGCCAAGGCAACGATCCGAGGTATAGACTCAGGAGAGAGCGTCTCACAGCCAGAAGTATTGGAGAGCACCACCATGAGCAAGAAGACAGAGAGCAGGGTGAGAGCGGGGATCGCCGGTGTGGTTGGAGCCGTGGTCGCCTTCGGGATCTCGGAGTTGGTGCACGGGCTCTACTCCTCTGTTCCTTCGATCCTCGTGTCGATAGCCCAGCGGATAGTGGAGTTGACGCCTGGCGGGCTCGTGACGGCAGGCATCGAGCTCCTGGGCAAGGCTGACATACCGACGCTTATTACAACAGTGCTCATCGGTACGGTGGCGATCACCTTCTTCCTCGGTAATCTCGCCGTCAGGCACCCCTCCCTGGCGCTCGCCGGCGTCGCCGTCCTCGCGGCCATCGCCGCCGCAGCAGCCCTGGCGGATCCGTTCGTGGCAACGGCGCCGACCGTGATCACCATCGCCGGAGCCCTCCTCGCCGGTGCTGCCGTCACCGAACTCCTGTTGCGCGCGGCGGGCCTCCGCGCCACAGTGGAACCTACGGAGGAGCCCACCCCGGCTGGGGAGCCTGGCAGCGCGGCCTCGCCCGTCATGAGGTCCAGGGAGGCCGGCTCGGACGGGAGGATTGCCGTCGGACGCGGCGGCTTCCTGCTGCTCGGCGCCGGCGCAGCCGTGGCAGGTCTCGCGGCCGCCAGCGTGGGACGCCTGCTAGGTGGTGGAACCGCGGAGAGCGCGGCCAGGCCCAAGAAGCTGAACCTGCCAGAAGCGCCAGACGAGAAACAGCCGGCAGGGAAGGGCGAGCAGGAGGGGGCGCAGAAGAGCACCGCAAAGGCCGTCACCCATGAAACGCTGCCGCAGCCTCCGGCGGATGCCTCCATCGACGTGCCAGGGATGCCGAAGCTTATAACGCCGGCAGGCTACTTCTACCTCATAGACACCGCGCTCACTTCGCCGAGGATAGACGTGAACGACTGGACGCTCTCGGTCAAGGGTGCGGTCGACAACCCCGTCGAGTTTTCCTACAAGGATCTTCTCGGCATGTCTACCCGCGAGGCTGACATAACGCTCTCCTGCGTCTCCAACACCATCGGCGGCGGGCTCGTCTCAAACGGGCGCTGGACCGGCGTGTTGCTCTCAGACGTCCTCGCAGAGGCCGGTATGAGCCGGGACAAGATCACTAACGCCTCCAGGCAGCTCGTGGGCCGCAGCGTCGACGGCTTTACGACGGGCTTCAAGACGGACATCGCGCTGGACGGCCGCAACGCCCTGGTCGCCTTCGGCCTGAACGGCAGCGAGCTCCCCGTCAAGCACGGCTACCCCGTTCGACTCGTCATCCCAGGCCTCTACGGATACGTCTCTGCCACCAAGTGGCTCACCGAGATAGAGCTCACCAACTGGAACTTCGACGCGTACTGGATCCAACGCACCTGGTCAAAAGAGGGCCCGGTCATGACCCAGTCCCGTATCGATACCATGGGCGACGGTGACAACCTCTCTTCAGGCAAGAACCCCATAGGCGGTATAGCCTGGGCCCCACACCGCGGTATCGAGAAGGTCGAAGTCTCCACAGACGGCGGAGAGACCTGGAACACAGCCCGCCTCGCAAAACAACTCGCCGAAGATACCTGGCGGCAGTACGTCTACGACTGGGAATCCAAACCAGGCGATTACGCCATCCAGGTGCGCGCCACAGACGGCAACGGCGAGACCCAGACCGCCACAAAAGCTCCTCCACACCCCTCGGGCGCCACCGGTTACCACACCATTGACGTGACAGTGGGCTAGAAACCCGGTACAATATCTCAACTATAACGTTAGGGTCAGGCATATGTGGGGCGAACATATTTGTCGTCGCGAAGAAACAAGCCTGTAACCAAAGTGTTTCCGTTACGTTACGAAACCGTTACATTGCGGCAAGCGTACCGTAACAGGCTAAGGGTAAGATTCAGATTAAACCGAGCCCCGGCCGATGGAACCGTTCCCCCCTCCAGATTCCATCGGTCGGGACGGTGTTTTTTCTGGGGGTTATCACTGGACAGTGCACCGAAGGTTTGGGCCCGCCGTACATATTTGTTAACGAAGGTCGGATGAAGGTCGGCGAGCTTCATGGTTTTGATCTTTCACCGCCCGAGGCCAGGCGGTTACAGGAAGAGTTGGCGTCCAGGGTCGTTGCTGGGCCGGCCCTCGACCTCTCCGGGGTGCGGCGTGTGGCCGGGGCTGACGTCTCCACGCAGAACGATATGGCCTATGCAACGGTCGTGGTGCTCGAGTTCCCCGGGCTCTCTCTAGTCGAAGTGCAGGGCTTCGAGGCGCCGCTCCGGTTTCCCTATGTACCCGGGCTCCTTTCGTTCAGGGAGGTGCCTTCGCTGGTTGGGGCCTTGCGGAAGGTCGAGACCGAGGTGGACGCCCTCATTCTGGACGCCCAGGGGCTCGCGCATCCCCGCCGGATCGGCCTGGCCTCGCACCTTGGGCTCTCTCTCGACGTTCCGACCGTAGGTTGCGCCAAGAGCAGGCTCGTTGGCAGCTTCGAGGAGCCGGGGAGGGAGAAGGGTAGCGCCACTGACCTCGTGCACCGTGGGGAGATCGTCGGTAGGGTGGTCAGGACGAGGGACGGAGTCTCCCCCGTCTACGTCTCGGTGGGTAATGGGATCCACCTGAAGAGTTCCCTCGAGCTCGTGCTAGCGTGCTGCACCAAGTACCGTTTACCTGAGAGTACGCGCCAGGCGCACAACGCCGCCAACAGGCTGCGGCGTGGGGAGGAGAGCCTGGCAGCACCATGAGGTTGCTGTAGCGCCGGCTTCGAATGAGTTATAGTTTACGTGAGGTGCTAGATCATCCGTATGGACGGTTGGTCCGTATGAAAAAGCGTAGCAACAGGGAAAGGGGCTACCTTGGCACGGACAGGCGGGGAAAAGAAGATAAGCCGCAGCGACTTCCTGCGGTTGAGCGGGGCCGGCCTGACCGGCGTGACGCTGCTCGGCGTGGCCGGTTGCGGTGGCGGCGGGACCATAGGCGGCGGTGGAGGGGGAAGCAGCACGTTCGTCTTTGGCAGGGGTGCTGACTCGGTCGGTCTGGATCCCATCAACGTCACCGACGGCGAGTCTTTGAGGGCTACCCGCCAGATCTTTGATGGGTTGTTGCGGTTCGCGCCGGGCTCCTTCGACGTAACGCCGGCCCTAGCGACAGAGATACCCAAGCCCGAAAACGGTGGGCGTACCTACACTCTCAAGCTACGCAAGGGCGTCAAGTTCCACGACGGGACGGAGTTCAATGCCGACGCGGTCAAGTTCAATTTCGACCGCTGGCGAGACACCAAGAACCCCTACCACAAGGGCGGTGGGAGCAACACCTCAGATTTCGCCTACTACGTCGGCCAGTTCGGGGGCTTCGATGACGACTCGGTTATAGAGAGCGTCGACGTCGTGGACGAATACACGGTGCAGTTCAACCTCAAGGAGCCGCAGGGACCCTTCGTGAGGAACCTTACTATGTCGCCCTTTGCGATTGCCTCTCCGGCGGCCATAAAGAAGAACGTCGATAACTTTTGGCAGGAGCCCGTCGGTAGCGGACCGTACAAATTCGTCACGTGGGAAAAAAACTCCCAGGTACGCGTCAAGGCCAACGACGACTGGTGGGGTAGTAGCCTCCCCGCCAGCCAGGGGTACGGAGGGCCTCACACCAAGCAGGTCATCATCAAGACGATCCCGGATAATACACAGCGGGTCGCGGCGCTGACCGGCAACCAGCTCAACGCGGCCGACGGTCTCGTGCCCGACGACGTGCCCTCCGTCGAGGACCAGGAAGGGTTCACGGTGAAGTTCCGGCCGCCGAACACCATTGGCTACCTGGCGATGAACAACGAGAAGGCCCCCTTCGACGACCCCAGGGTGCGCCAGGCTTTCAACTACGC
>DASSCV010000362.1:0-4229 GCA_035697505.1 Rubrobacter sp. | reverse complement strand
CGCGTCCGCTACTTCGCGTTCACTACGTTCGCTGAGTTCGCCGTCTTCGCGGTGAGTCGGAAGATCCGTGAGGCTCTGGTGGAGTCCCTCCGCTCCGGTTACGCCTCGAGCGAAGAGCTGCGTGAGCGCATACATAGCGAGACTCTGATCTTCCGCTTGCACGATGAGGGCGAAGGAGCGGATTCGGCTTCCGCGTGGGTGGCTTGGGTGGGCGGGCACCTTGTGCCTGAAGCGCTCGGTCCAATCCCCCTGTCGGAGACCCGCAACTCTGTGGTGGTCGAGGGAGCGGAGGATCTCGAGGCTCTTGCCGCGAGGCTCTCGGTATTCGCGGCGGGCTCGACGAGCCCTTCACTCCCTGACTCGGGAATGTTTCAGTCAATTAGGGCTCGGCTCGGAGAGGATTACGAGACCCTGGGCTCTGCCGTGCGGCGAGACCTCCTCGTCTTTGTCATGGCCCAGCGCCCGGGTCTCGAGACTACCGCCGCCGAGAGGGTGGTTCGCGACGACGTCGCGGGATCTCTCCAGGAGTTCGTCGCAGCGAGCATTCACTCACTAATGAGTCGGCTCTTCGCGGCGAAGGCCATAGAGAATTCATCTGGTGGATACAACGAAAACCAGGGACGGTGCTTGTCCCCTTTTTCCCTGTATGAGACGCGCTCCTCGAGGGTAACAACAGGCATAATGGCGGTCAGCGCTGCGCAGGGGTGGTAGCACGGGGATAAGCTGCCTGAGGCGGAACACACAACGTAGATAAAGCGTCGGGGGGAGGGAGAGGTGGCCGTAGATGAAGTTCTGCGCAAACGTTTCGATCCTGTTTAAGGAGGTTCCGCTGCTGGAGCGGTTCGGCAGGGCGAGGGAAGCGGGCTTTAGGGCAGTGGAGTTCTGGTGGCCGGCGGGCGAGGACCTCGGGGAGGTGGAGGCGGCGATCAAGGAGGCAAGGTTGGAGGTCGCTCTCTTCAACTTCGACGCGGGGGACATGCCTGGGGGAGACCGAGGTCTCTTGAGCGATCCCGAGCGCGTCACGCAGTTCCAGGAGAACGTGCCCGTAGCGTTGCAGCTTGCGGGGAGGCTGAGGTGCGGCAAGCTCAACGCGCTGGTGGGGCATAGGTTGGAGAGCATGGATCGGGAGGAGCAGTTCGGGTTGGCGCAGGAGAGCATCGGGTGGGCGGCGGATCTAGCCGCCGAGCAGGGTGCCGAAATAATGATCGAAGCCGTCAACACCTTCGAGAACGGGCCGTACCTGTTGTACACGACAAAAGACGGAGCGGAGTTCGTGAGGAGTGTTGGGCGGGAGAACGTCAAGCTTCAGTACGACGTCTACCACATGCAGCGGATGGAGGGGAACCTCGTGGCGAACCTGCGCGAATACATAGGCGTGATCGGGCACGTGCAGGTGGCTGACTCGCCGGATCGCGGGGAACCTGGGACGGGTGAAATCCGCTACCCATTCGTTCTGGGTGCTTTAAAGGACCTCGGCTACGACGGCTACGTGGGTTTGGAGTACAACCCTACGACGCCGACCACGGAGGAGAGCCTCTCGTGGCTGCCGAAAGAGATGCGCGGAGGAGACAGGAATGTCGAGGCGCTCAACCTTTAAGAGGAGGAGTCGTGGCAGATAGAGTAGGGTTTGTAGGGCTCGGGATCATGGGTAAGCCTATGGCCCGCAACGTCATGGAGGCGGGCTACGACCTCGTCGTCTACAACCGCAGCCGGGGACCGGTCGACGAGTTGGCGCAAGACGGCGCCTCCGGCGCCGGCGACCCCAGGGAGGTCGCCGAGAGCAGCGACATAGTCATCACCATGCTCCCGGACTCGCCCGACGTCCGGGAGGTAGTGATGGGGGAGAACGGCGTGCTCGAGGGCATGGGCCAAGGTTCGCTGCTCATGGATATGAGCACCATCTCACCAGTGGTCACAGAAGAGTTGGCCACGCAGGTGAAGAAGAAGGGGGCGAGCATGCTCGATCGTCCCGGTCTCTGGCGCAGACGTGGGGGCGATCGAGGGTACCCTCTCGATCATGGTCGGGGGAAGCGAAGAGGACTTCGAGAGGGCGAGGCCCCTCTTTGAGGCGATGGGGAAGACGATCGTGCACGTTGGGGGCAGCGGTGCGGGGCAGGTCACAAAGGCGGCGAACCAGGTCGTAGTGGCGCTGACCATAGAGGCGGTCTCTGAGGCGTTGGTGCTCGGCTCGAAGGGCGGTGTGGCTCCGGAGAAGATTCTGGACGTCCTTTCGGGTGGGCTCGCAGGGAATAAGGTCATGGAGGTCAAGAGGGAGAAGTTCCTCTCCCACGACTTCTCCCCGGGGTTTCGCTCGGAGCTGCACCACAAGGACTTGGGTATCGCGCTCGCCGCCGGCAGGGCGTACGGGGTAGTCCTACCCGTGACGGCTCTCGTGGATCAGATGCTGCTCTCGATGAAGAACAAGGGCTGGGGTGGCGAGGACCACTCGGCGCTCTTGAGGGTCGTAGAGGACCTCTCGCAGCACGAGATACTGGGAACCGATTAGACCAGAGCTGGAGAGCTCAGGAAAGGAAGTCGCGCATGCCCAGGATGGACGTGATGGACGCGGTGGTTAAGGTCATGGAGGACGAGGGCGTCGAGGTCGCCTTCGGCGTGCCGGGCGCGGCGATCTTGCCTTTATATAAGGCAATGAATAAGTCGGAGCAGATAAAGCACTACTCCATGCGTCACGAGGAGGGCGGAACGCACGCCGCCGACGGTTATACTCGGGCGACGGGGAAGATCGGGATCAACCTCGGAACTTCAGGACCAGCGGGGACGAATATGATCACCGGCCTCTACACGTGTATGGCCGACTCCATCCCCCAGATCTGCATCACCGGACAGGCCCCGACGAACGTTCTCCACAAAGAGGCCTTCCAGGCGGTGGATATTGTGGAGATCGCGAGGCCCGTCACCAAGTGGGCCGTGCAGGTCAAGGAGCCAGGCCAGCTCGTGTGGACCTTCCGGGAGGCGTTCCGGACTGCCCAGGAGGGCCGCCGCGGTCCGGTGCTCATAGACCTGCCGCTCGACGTGCAGAAATCGGGGCTGGAGGTCGACTTCGATCCCGAACGCGGCGGCCCGTTGCGGCACCTCGCCAGGCCTGAGCCGAGGCCGAGGGCCATCCGTCAGGTCATCGAAATGTTCCTAGCGGCCGAGCGCCCTGTTCTGATGCCTGGCGGCGGGGTCATCATCGCCGACGCCTCTGAGGAATTGGTGGAGCTCGCCGAGTACCTCCAGGTGCCGGTGAGCCCGACCTACATGGGCAAGGGCGCCATCCCAGAAAACCACCCTTTGTATATGGGCATCGTCGGCCTTCAGACCAGCCAGCGCTACGCCAATGCCCTCTTCCTGGAGAGCGACCTTGTAGTGGGCATCGGCAATCGCTGGGCCGAGAGGCACACTGGGGACCTCAACGTCTACCGCCGGGACCGAAAGTTCGTACACATAGACATAGACCCGCGCCAGATCGGACGCGTCTTCCCACCGGATCTCGCCGTCGTATCCGACGCCAAGCTGGCGCTCGAAGCATTGCTTCAGACCGCACGCGACATGACGCCACAGCGGGAGCCCGGTGCGTGGGTGGAGCGGGTGGATGAGCTCCGCTCGACACTTCTGAGGAAGACCGATTTCGACGACTCGCCTGTCAAACCGCAGCGAGCCTACCAGGAGATGAACGAGTTCTTCAACGAGGATGCCATCATGGTCACAGCCATAGGGCTCTACCAAATCTTTGGTGGCCAGTTCCAGAAGACCTACAAGCCACGCCACTACCTGTGCTGCGGCCAAGCTGGTCCTTTGGGTTGGGAGGTCCCGGCGTGCATCGGTGTTAAGCTCGGACGCCCAGAGAACCTAGTTGTCGGGATCGTCGGCGACTACTCGTTCCAGTTCCTCATGGAGGAGATAGCCGTCGCAGTGCAGTACAAGATCCCATACGTGTTGGTGATGCTCAACAACGCTTACATGGGCCTCATAAGGCAGGGCGAACTCAACTACGATATGAACTACGCCGTTGACATCGCCTACGAGGGGCCAGACAGCGAGTATGGCATAGACAACGTCAAGGTCATGGAGGCGATGGGTGCTCAGGGCCGCCGGGTGTGGCGGCCCGAGGAGATCCAGGACGCTCTCGATTGGGCAGTCCAGGCCAGCAACGAGCGGCGGGTACCGGCGCTCGTCGAGATCATGTGCGAGCGGGAGACCAACGCCGCGATGGGCCTCTCGATAGA
>DASSCV010000361.1:0-2246 GCA_035697505.1 Rubrobacter sp. | reverse complement strand
GTTATAAACGCGCTGAACGAGCGCCAGCTGGTACCCGGCTCGGACCCCGAGGAGTTCGGCAGAAGGCTGGTCACAGACCTCTTCGACCGCGCCCAGAACCTTACCGAGAACCTGCTAAGGAGCCTCCTCGGGTTTATCCCCAGGGCTTTCAACTTCGGGGTGACGCTCTTCGGCATAATCTTCGTCGCGATCTACCTCCTGGTAGACGTGCGCAAAGTGAAGGCGGCCCTTCTGAAGTCCGTGCCTGCCCACTACCGCCACGACGCCCGCGACCTGTGGGAAGCCTTCGGCGATTCGCTCTCGCGCTACCTCGGCGGGCTCGTTTTCGTGGTCATGATCCAGGGCGTCCTGGCCGCTGCGGCGCTATATCTCCTCGGCGTGCGCTACGCCATCCTTCTCGGCGTGTGGGTCTCGGTCACGGCGATCATCCCCTACCTCGGCGCCTTCCTGGGGGGTATACCCGCTGTCATAGTGGCCCTCGTCTTCGGATCTCCCAACTTTGAGTCCTCGACGACCACCGCCATCCTGACGATCGTGGCCTACGTCCTGATCCAACAGCTCGAAGGAAACTTCCTGACCCCCCGCATCCAGGGCCAGGCCCTCCACATGCACCCCATCCTGGTACTTCTCGCCGTTATCGCCGGCGGTGAGCTCGCAGGCCTGGCCGGAGTAGTATTCGCGGTCCCCGCCCTCGCCGTCTTCCGGGTCTTGTTCGATTTTTTCAGGGTCCGGTTACGCCGAAAATAGCATACTAGTCGATGGTGGAGACGGTCAACCTTGACTCGATGGCACGGACGGCGGCCTGGGTGCGGTCGGATACTCCAAGCTTGGAGAGGATGCTCCGAACTTGTGCCTTTACGGTGCTCACGCTGAAGAGCAGGTTCTGGGCGATCTGGGGGTTGGTCTGCCCCTGGCTCAGTAGCTTCAATACTTCGACCTCTCTCGGCGTGAGACTCTCTATCTGAGCCGCGCCTCTTGATTGCGCAGACCCTCCTGACCCTGCCTGACGTGCACCGGAACGGGCCGCTACTGAATGGGTTGTCAGAGATTCGTCTGCCTCCTCTGGCGGCTCTCTGGATGTTCCCCCAGATCCTCCCTCACGCCTACGCTCTCCACGACTCTCCCTCGCCAGCCTTTTGAGCAGTCTCATCGCAAGCTCCTGGTTCAGCGGCGACTCTCCCTCCAGCGTCCTCCTAACAGCACTCAACAGCCTCTCCCCGCTCGCGTCCTTCAACACATAGCCCGCAGCCCCCGCCTTCACAGCCTCGAAGAGGTAGTCAGGGTTCTCGTGCATGGTGACCATCATCACGCTGGTCTTTGGCATCTCTTGCTTGATCTTCCTCGTAGCTTCGAGTCCGTCCATGACGGGCATCCTCACGTCCATGAGGACCAGGTCTGGCTTTAAGTCTCTGCAGGTATTGAGGGCTTGCCTACCGTCGTTGGTTTCGGCGATGACCTCGATACCATCTTCTCCGGAGAGCATGGTTCTGAGACCTTCTCTGACGAGGGCGTGATCGTCTGCTATCAGGATGCGTGCCACCTTCGGCGCTGCCGCTCCTTCACCATTCCCCATTTTCTTACCTCCCCTTACCATCTATCTGGACCGACGGTATCTCCGCCACCACTTCCGTGCCTTCTCCAGGCCTGCTGTGTACTTCCAGGTGGCCGCCCAGCAGTGCCACTCTTTCACGCATGCTGGAGAGACCCAGACGCTCGCCGGGCCCACCCCCGTCGGTGATCTTCTCCGGGTTGAAGCCAGGCCCCCAATCCCGCACTTGCAGGCGAACAGAGTCGTTCAGGCGCCGGAGTGTGATCCTCACCCGGGCGGAGGGAGCATGCTTGTGGACGTTGGTGAGGGCCTCCTGTGCGACCCGGAAAAGGGCTGTCTCGACCTCGGGCGGCAGACGTTCATCTCCCAGCGCTTCCTCGTAGTCGACCTGGGAGCCTTCGCTACTGATCTTCTCGACCTGCAGGCGGACAGCGGCCGCCAGCCCGAAATCGTCGAGCGCGGTGGGCCTGAGGTCGGCTATGACATACCTGGCCTCACCGACCGTCTGTTGGACCAGCTGCAAAACCCGGGCGAGGTCTTTGCGGCCCTTCTCCGAGTCGGGTGGGTGTTGCCTGGCGAAAGCCTGCAGGAGCTGATGGGCCCCTGCGGCCGTCTGCGCGAGACCGTCGTGCACCTCGTAAGAGACCTTTCGGCGCTCCTCTTCCTGGGCCGTTATAAGCTTCCTGATCAGGTCCTG
>DASSCV010000360.1:0-12814 GCA_035697505.1 Rubrobacter sp. | reverse complement strand
CCCATAAGGGTCCTCATGGCCTTTATCGCGCCTTCGCCTCTTATCTTCATGGCGACGACCGGTGTTGCGGTAATGAACTCGACCAGTTCCTCAAAGAAAGGCTTCTCGCTGTGCTCGGCGTAGTGTAGTTCCGCCAGCTCCCTGCCGACGTCCATCATCTTCATGCCCGCGATATCGAGGCCCTTGGCTTCTATGCGGCGGATAATCTCACCGACGAGCCTGCGGCGCACGCCGTCACCCTTGACCAGTACAAGCGTCTGTTCCATTTACTTCTCCCTATCTAACGATGGTCTTGCCGCTGCGCTGGTCGGTGCCGCAGTAAGGGCACATCCCCCACTCCATGTTGAGCGGTCTTTCGCAGTTTACGCAAGACTTCTTGAGCTCCCAGGTGCACGAAGGGCAGATCAGGTAGTCCCTCTCGACCAGGTTGCGGCAATTGGGGCACAGAAGGACGCTGTTCGTAAGCTCGCGCTCCAACACGGCCAGCTCCAGCTCGCGTTCGCGGGACTCTTCGAGGTACTCAGGGGGGCGTACGATGAGGTAGACCAGGGTGCCGAAGTAGGGGAAGATGAAGGCGATAAACCCCCACAACACGCTCATGGCCCCCCGCCTGGAGGCGTCGGCGTAGGTCCAATAGACGAGAGAGACCCACAACACGATGAAGAGAAGGAGCACGAGCTGGCCCGAGATCCTCAAGATCGGGCTCTCCAGAAAGCTGGAGATGATCTGGAACGGGTCAGGGTCCTGCTGGAATGCGAGCAAGGATCTCATCCGATAAACCTTATCATCACGAAGTAGCCTGCCACAAAAGAGACCACGGCGACCAACGCGAGAAGGCCGATGAGCTGCCAGGCGCCCTTATGCTTCACGCAACCACCGCAAGACCGGTGCCGCCGTGGAGAGGGACCCCGTCACGAGCACCACTCCGTCCGCGCCTCTTACCGCGTCCACGGCCACGCCGAGGGCCCCTACGGGATCCTCTACTACCAGAACTCCCCCATCGCCACACTCGAGGTGCGCGGGGTCGGCGGCCCTCTCGCTCTCAGGACGCGTCAGTACGATAACGTTGGCTTGACCTTTCAACCCGGCAAGCATAATTGCGGCGTCCTTCTCCTGCAAGACGCCGAAGACGACGCCCAAAGGACGCGCGCCGTGCGCGGCGCGCATCCCGGCGAGCGCGGCCGAGAGCCCGGCCGCGTTATGCCCACCGTCGACCACAACGGGGACACCCTCCACCTCGTGTACCTCGAACCGTCCGGGAAGCGCCCCTCCGACAGCGAGCGCGACCTTCTGCTCGACCTCGGCGGGGATGCTCCTTCCCAGCAGTGACTCTGCTACCGCGATCCCCAGGCGCACGTCGCCCGCAGCGTACGGTGCGAGGCCTGTATATGAGGCATTCTCGCCGGCTTCGCCGGGAAGAACCAAGGTCGCCCCGAGCCGGCGGCACGCTCTGTGCGCTAGGTCGATGATTCGTCCTTCGTCCGTACCGAGAAACAGGGTCGCGCCGGGGCTCAGGCTGGCGAGCTTCTCTTCGGCTATCTCCTCGACCGTCTCACCCAGGTACTCGGTGTGGTCGATGGAGACGTTGGTGAGCACCACGGCGTCGGGCCTGACGACGGAGGTGGCGTCGTGGCGCGCGCCGAGGCCTGCCTCGAGGACAGCCCACGACAGCCCCGCCGCTGCGAACATCCCTAGGGCGCCAGCCGTAAGTAGCTCGAACTGCGAGGCGGGGATGCCCTTTCTGTCCGCAAGCTCTATGGTCTCGCTCATAGCGGCTGCGAATTCCTTCTCGGAGACCTGGCCGCCGTGGAGTACGACCCGTTCGGTGTAGGAGAGGACGTGCGGTGAGAGGTAAGCGCCTGACGGATGCCCCATCTCCTGCAGTGCCGCCGCGAGAGCCAGGGCCGTAGTGCCCTTGCCGTTCGTGCCAACTACCTGCACCAGGCCAGGAAGGTCCCTCTGGGGATGGCCCATGGCTGTGAGCAGGGCTTCTATCCGCCCGAAACCGAGGGTGATGTGACGGCGCCGGTCCAACTCGGCACAGACCTGGGCGAAAGAGGTCAAGGTAGGCATGGCCGGCTCCTAGATGTATTCGTCGAGACGGCGGGAGAGCGTCTCGAGCATCCTGGAGTTGACATCCAGCTTCTCGCGCTCGCCGGCGACGACCCTCTCCGGCGCGTTGGTCACGAATTTGTCGTTGGCGAGCTTGCTCTGTGCGCGTGCCACTTCCTGCTCGGCGCGAGAGATCTCGCGCCTCAGGCGCTCTATCTCGCCGCGGCGCATCTCGTCGGAGAGCAGGATCTCAACGACCACGTCCCCCGCGGGCAATGAAGCCCGACTCGCGCCGTTCCCGGCCTCCGCGGCTCTCACCCCGGCCAGAGCGGCGAAGACGCCCTCGTCGATGCCCTGTGGCATCAGCCCTTCGAGCTCGCCGTCCACCTTCGACTCGGCCCTGAACGAGCGCACCGCCGAGACGGCCCTCCTGGTGCGGTCGAGCAGACGGTCGGCCTCCTCGTCTTCGAGGGCGGGGGCAGGCTCAGGATAACGTTGCGCCGCTAGCAGGGTCTGTTCTCCCATTACGCTTGCCATCTCCTCCGTCGCGAAGGGCATGACGGGGTGCAGGAGCTTCAGGATACCGTAAAAGACCTCGCGCAGGACGCGGGGCGTCGCTGAGGAGGGGGCCGCCTTCGCTATCTCTATGTACCAGTCAGCGAACTGGTTCCAGGCGAAAGCGTAGATCCGACGCATCGCCTCCGAGAACTCGCACTCCTCGAGGTAGGCGTCATACTCCCTTACCGTGCGGCTAAACTCAGAGAGGATCCAACGGTCAGAAGGCGAGAGTTCTCCATTTTCTTCAGCCTCCGGGTAGGCGAGTACGAAGCGCATGGCGTTCCAGAGCTTCGTTACGAAGGCTCTGCCCATCTCGGCCCGCTCGCGGGAGTAAGGGAAGTCCTGGGTCGAGGACTGGTAGAGAAGGCCGAAGCGGACGGCGTCGGTTCCGTATTCGTCGAAGAGCTCCAGGGGATCTATTGTATTACCCTTGGAGCGGCTCATCTTCGTCCCGTCTTCGGCGAGCACGATAGAGTGTACATTCACCTTCTGGAAGGGGATTTCATCCTCGAAGTACAGGCCCATCATGATCATGCGCGCCACCCAGAGGTACATGATCTCACGCGCCGTCGAGAGGAGATCTGTCGGGTAGAAGTACCGCAGGTCTTCTGCGTCTTCGTCAGGCCACCCCAGGGTCGCGATGGGCCACAGGCTGCTGGAGAACCAGGTGTCGAACACGTCGGGGTCCTGCTCGAAACCAGCACCGGGCGACTCTTTGGAAGCCACTACCTCACCGCCAGGGCCGTACCAGACAGGAATTCGCTGCCCCCACCAGAGCTGCCTTGAGACGTTCCAGTCGCGGATGTTCTCCAGCCACCTGATCGTCTCCCGCCGCCAGGAGTCGGGGTAGACTGTTATCTGGCCCGCTTTCAGCGCCTCGATGGCTGCTTCGGCAAGCGGTCCCATTGCGCACCACCACTGTTCTGAGAGCCACGGCTCGATGACCGCTCCACACCTGTCACAATGCCCTACCCTGTAGGCGTAAGGGCGGACGCCACCGAGGAGTCCCAACCCGTCCAGCTTCTTCACGACCGCCTCGCGGGCCTCCTCGCGGCTCATACCCTCGAAAGGACCACCAGCGTTGTTTATCGTCCCGTCAGGGTTCATGATGTTGACGGGATCGAGACCGAGCCTGCCGCCTATCTCGAAGTCGTTGGGGTCATGCGCCGGGGTGACCTTGAGGACACCTGTGCCGAACTCGGGATCTACGTGCTCGTCGGCGAATACCTCTATCTCCCGCTCGACAAACGGCACCTCGACCTTGCGCCCAACGAGATCTCCGTACCTCGCATCTTCAGGGTTGACGACGAGCGCCACGTCGCCTAGCATCGTTTCCGGACGGGTGGAGAAGACCTGGGCGTATTCTTCTCCGTCGGGACCAGGGCCTTTGCCGTCCACGAAGGGGTAGCGGAGGCCGTAGAGCCTGCCCTCCACCTCCTCGTAGGTGACCTCGAGGTCACTTATCGCAGAACGGTCATGCGGACACCAGTTGGTGATACGGTTGCCGCGGTAGATCAAACCTTCGTCGTAAAGGCGGATAAAAGCAGTGAGCACCGCGTCGACGTAATCATCGTCCATCGTGTACCTGAGGCGACGCCAGTCGAGTGAGGCGCCTAGCCGCTTGTACTGGCCGAGTATCTGCTCCCTCGTCTTCAGGGCGAACTCGCGGCAGCGTTCGACGAAAGCCTCCCGCCCGAGGTCCCACCGCGACTTGCCCTCTTCGCGCATGATCTTGCGCTCGACGACGTTCTGGACGGCTATCGAGGCGTGGTCGACGCCTGGAAGCCACAGTGTCTCGTAACCCTTCATCCTGGCGCGCCGGATGAGGGTGTCTTGTATGGAACCGTTTAGCGCGTGGCCCATATGCAATGCGCCCGTAACGTTCGAAGGCGGTATGACTATGCAATAGGGCACTTTCTCGGGGTTAGGGTCAGCATCGAACACCCCGTGGCGTTCCCATTCTTCGTACCAGCGGCCCTCGACGGCGCGGTGGTCGTAGGTTTTTGGTATCTGTTCTCTACTCAAGGAGTTTTCAGGCTGTCTCTTCTTCGTCGTAGGAGTACTTCTGGGAGCCTGTTACCAGTGACGGCTGAACACCGTCCTTCACCGTATCGACGTCGACGACGCATTTGTTCACGTCCGAGCGGCTCGGAAGCTCGTACATTGTAGGCAGAAGGGCCGACTCGAGGATGCTCCTCAGGCCACGGGCCCCTGTCCCCCGCTCCAGTGCGAGCTCCGCTATGGCGCCCAGGGCATCGTCAGTGAAGGTTAGGTCCACCTTGTCGTAGCGGAAGAATTGCCTGTACTGCCTCACCAGGGCGTTCTTCGGCTCGGTGAGGATACGTACGAGGTCAGCCTCCTCCAGGCTGCGCAGGGTGGAGATCACGGGCAGACGTCCGACGAACTCGGGTATCAGGCCGTACTTCAGGAGATCTTCGGGGAGCGCAAACTGCAGGATGGAGTCGTCCTCTTGCTTGAGACGCGAGTCTATGTCGCTGCCGAAGCCGATGCTCTTCTTGCCGATGCGCTGGCGGATGATCTCCTCCAGGCCTCCGAACGCGCCGCCGCAGATGAACAGGACGTTCTTCGTGTCTATCTGGAGGAAGTCCTGGTGCGGGTGCTTGCGCCCTCCCTGCGGCGGTACCGATGCGACCGTGCCCTCCAGGATCTTGAGGAGGGCCTGTTGCACGCCTTCGCCTGAGACATCGCGCGTGATCGAAGGGTTATCAGCCTTGCGGGCGACCTTGTCGATCTCGTCGATGTATATGATGCCCGTCTCGGCCTTCTTCACGTCGAAGTCGGCGGCCTGGATGAGCTTGAGGAGGATGTTCTCGACGTCCTCGCCGACGTAGCCGGCCTCGGTCAGGGCTGTTGCGTCCGCTATGGCGAAGGGGACGTTGAGGATCTTGGCCAGCGTCTGGGCGAGGAGCGTCTTGCCCGAGCCCGTCGGCCCCACGAGCAAGATATTGGACTTCTGGAGTTCTGTGCCGTCTGTGGCCTCGGCACCCATCTGGATGCGTTTGTAATGGTTATAGACGGCGACGGCAAGGACCCTTTTTGCGTCCTCCTGGCCGATCACGTACTCGTTGAGGATGCGGTTGATCTCCCGCGGCTTCGGGAGGTCGTCGTCTTTGAGGACCTCAGGTCCCGAGAATTCTTCGTCGATGATCTCGTTACACAGCTCGATGCACTCGTCACAGATGTAGACGCCAGGGCCCGCGATGAGCTTCCTGACCTGACGCTGGCTCTTACCGCAGAAGGAGCACTGCAACTGATCCGACGGATCCCTCATGCCACTACATCCTCCCCGACATCTCTACCCGATGGCCCCAGGAACCTCTAATGGTTCCTGACGATGTTGTCGATAACGCCGTACTCGATCCCCTCTTCGGGACCCATTATGTAGTCGCGGTCGGTGTCGCGCTCGATTCTCTCGTAATCCTGCCCCGTGTTGGCGGCGAGGATCTCGTTCAGGCGGCGCTTGGTCATGATGAGCTCTTTGGCGTGGATCTCCACGTCAGAGGCCTGGCCGGCCAGCCCGCCGACGCTCGGCTGGTGCAGGAGTATGCGCGTGTTCGGCAGGGCGTTCCTCTTTTCCTTGGCGCCCGCGGCGAGCAGGAAGGCCCCCATCGAGGCGGCCATGCCGAGGGCCGTCGTGGAGATGTCGGGCTTGACGAACTGCATGGTGTCGTAGATCGCAAGCCCTGCCGTGACGCTTCCGCCCGGGGAGTTGATGTAGAGGTTGATGTCCTGCTCAGGGTCCTCGCTCTCGAGGTGCAAGAGCTGCGCCATTATGGCGTTGGCAACCTGGTCATCTACGGGCGTCCCGAGGAAGATGATGCGGTCCTTGAGTAGCCGCGAGTAGATGTCCATGGCCCGCTCCCCACGCGGGCTCTGCTCTATAACGTAGGGGATGACGTTGTCTATGCTCATTTCTGTTCCTCTCGTTCTTCGCTCTCCGCAGCACCTGTCCTGGCCTCTACCGGTTCTTCCTCATCAGCAGTTATTTCTTCCTCCGGCATAGGAACAGGCACTGCGTTCTCGACCAGGAAATCCAGGGCTTTCTGACGTGAGATCTCCTCTTCCAGCAACGCGTACGTCCCGTTGTCGCGAAGGGTCTTGGCGATATCCTCGGCGCTTGTTTCGGAGTCTTCAGCGAGGTGGCCGATCTCGTGCATTACCTCGTCTTCGTCCGCCGCTATTCCCTCGGCCGTGGCGACGGCGTCGAGCACGAGTTCCTTCCTTACGGTGTCCTCGGCGTCTGGCATGAGGCGCTCCTCGAAGGCGGCGTGGTCTGTGCCCGCGAGCTCGTAGTACTGCTCAGGGTCCATTCCCTGCGACCTTATGCTCCGCTCGAAGCTCTCCACCATCTCGTGAGCCTTCTCGTGCACCATGACCTCGGGGACCTCTACGTTGCTGCCTTCGGCGACGACGTCGAGAGCGCGAGCGCGAAACTCACCTTCCACTCGCTGCTCGGCGGTGGCCTCCAGTTCCTCTCTTACGGCGACACGCAACTCGTCCAGGGTCTCGAACTCGCTCGCCTCCTTTACGAACTCGTCGTCGAGAGGCGGCAGGTCGCGCTCTTTGATCTCCTTGACGTGCACGCTGAAAAGCACGGACTGGCCCCTGAGCGTCTCCTCGTCGTAGTCCATGGGGAAGGTGACGCCGAACTGCTTGCGTTCGTTAGCGTTCATCCCGACGATGTTCTCCTCGAAATCCGGCAGGAGCTCGCCGCCCCCGATCTCCAGCAAGTAGTCTTCGGCCTCGGCGCCCTCCAGCGGCCCTCCTGCCAGCCTCTCGCCCTTGAAGTCCAGGATCACGAAGTCTCCCTCCTGGACCGGCCTTCCCTCGACCGCGGCCAGGGTGGCGAACTGGGCCCGCATGTCCTCGATCCTGTCCTCGACATCTTCTTCGGAGATCTCCACCTCGCGCCTCGGGACCTCGACGCCCTTGTAGTCTCCCAGTGTGGCCTCGGGCCGCACCTCCACTGTGGCCGAGAACTTGAAGCCCTCCTCCTCGTCCAACGGGTCGTCGAAGTGGATCTCCGGACGGTCTATGGGGCGCACGTCGGTCTCGACGACGGCCTGCGAGTACCAGCCAGGGAGTTGCTCCTGTAGGGCCTCCATGTAGATGTAGTCGCGCCCGAGCCGGTTCTCGATCACCCGCCGCGGCGCCTTGCCAGGACGGAAACCGGGAACCCTGACCTGCTGGCCGAGTTCCCTGATCTTAGCCTCGACACCCCGCCTTACCGTCTCCGGGGTCACCTCGATGTCGAGCCTGACCTTGTTCTCCTCGAGTTTCGTTACGTTAGCCGTCATACCCTCCAGTTCCTCTTGACCGGCCCGACGCTGGCGGCGATGTGCGAGAGGCGGGATTTGAACCCGCACGCCGTGAGGCACTAGATCCTAAATCTAGCGTGTCTACCATTCCACCACTCTCGCTCGCCGTAGGACCTGCGCCGGATTATAGCAGCCACCCAATCGCTTCCCGCCCTCCCATGGACCCTTTACGCTATGGGCGCAAGCGATCTGCTGAAAGCTGATCTAGCTAGTCAGCACGCTTCGGTCTGCGGCCTCCGCTTCTCAGCGCTTCAGCACGCTCAAGCCTTCGGCTTACACTTTTCAGGACCTGCACACGCAAAAGTGAAGCGCTGAATAGCTGACGATTGCTGAGAAGCTCTAGTGGCGGAACTCGTCGAGGATGGCCTGATTGGCGTCTTCATCTGGTATGAGGACTTGTTCTCCGTTGGAGAGGGTCTCCGGGATGCCCTTGAGTTGCTGGGAGGTCATCTGGGCGTGTCTTCCTCTGCGAATGAGGACCTGACCCAGGGTGATGGCTCCGTCGAGATCCAGGTCGGTCTGGACGTTCTCGTTCATGACCTCCATAATCTGGGGCAAAGTCTTGACGGTGTGCCACCTCAGGGCCTCGCTACGGAGGGCTCCGACTAGCTCCCGCTGGCGTTGCATGCGGTCGATATCGGCACCGGGGGTGCCTCTGTATCTGGCGTAGATCAGGGCCTTGTGGCCGTTTAGCCTCTGTACGTCTTCGCCCATACGCCACTTCTCGGGGAACTGGCCATCTCCTACATCAACCCTGACCCCGCCCATCGCGTCGATGACTCTCTCGAAACCCTCGAAATCCACGACGGCGTAATGGTCTACGGGTACGCCCGAGTAGTTCTCCAGCGCATCGATCGTCTCATCGACGCCGCCGTAGTTGTAGGCGGCGTTGATCTTGTCCCTTTCTCCCGGCTCTACCTCGACGAAGAGGTCCCTGGGTACAGAGAGCAGCTTGACGTCTCCTGTCTTCGGCACCACCTGCACGAGCATGATGGTATCCGTGCGGCTCCCCATCTCCTCGCTCTCAGGCCTCGCGTCAACGCCGAGCACGAGCACGTTGAGCGGCCCGTCTGAGAGTCCGGGTTGCCCACCGAACATCCTCTCCACCCAGTCGCTTGGGGAAGCCTCGACCATGCCGGGGTGGGCCGGCGACGCGCGGGTCAGCCTCTGGAGCGAGGACGGGCCTGCGACGAGCTCGACGCTCACGATCAAAGCGATTAGAACGACAAGTAACACCCACATCCACCAGCGAAAGCGGCGCGTACCCTGGCGTTCCCTAGTGTAACCATGGAAATCCCTCATCCACAGGGAGTCTAATCTGCGTCTACAGGCAAAGCAACTCGATCACACACCGCTGAAGGCGGAAAAGCCGCCGTCTACGGGCACGACGATTCCGTTGACGAAGGCGGAGGCCCGGCTGCAGAGCCAGATCAGGGTCCCCCCCAGCTCATCGGGTTCTCCGAAACGCCCCGCGGGGGTGTGCTGGATTATTGTCTGTCCTCTCTGTGATGGGCTGCCTTCCTCGTCGAGCAACAGGTTCCTGTTCTGCTCCCCTATAAAGAAGCCTGGCGCTATGGCGTTGACCCTGAGGCCCGGACCGTATCGGCGAGCGAGCTCGACGGCGAGCCAGCGGGTGAAGTTGTCGACGGCGGCCTTGGCGGCCGAGTAGCCGACCACGTTGGTCAGGGTTTTGGAAGCGGCCATGGAAGAGATGTTCACGATGCAACCATCTGGCTCCTCAGCACCCTCGAGCATGGCGGCCCCGAAGACCTGACAGGGGAACACGGTACCCAGGAAGTTGAGGTCCATCACCTGCCGTAGCGCCTCCTCCGGCAACTCGAAGAAACCGACGCCATCTCTGAGGGTGGCCTCGGGTACGTTGCCGCCGGCGGCGTTTACAAGAATATCCACCCTGTCCCAGCGCTCGAGCAGGGCGTCTCTGGCGTCCTTGAGCTGCCCAGTGTCGAGCACGTCAGCGGGAAGGGCGAGTGATTCCCCACCAGCCACTTCTATCTCTCCGGCGACCCGGTTGGCCTTCTCCTCGCGACGACCGAGCACCGCCACCCTGGCGCCGCTGCGCGCGAGGGAGCGGGCCATCTCAGAGCCGAGGACCCCTGTCGCGCCCGTGACGACGGCGACCTTTCCCGCCAGAGAGAAGAGATCCTGCATCGATCTCTGTTCCACAGTTCTCCTCCTTACGTCCTGCCCACAGGCTCTCTCTGGAACCCGTAGGCGAACTCGCGCGCCATCTCGGTGGCCCCTTCTTGGTCCACGACCCCGGAAAGGACCATCCCTGCCAGCCAGTCGCAGATTATGCGCCTCCATACGTCGTGTCGGGAAGGTCAGCCAGGGCAGGAGGTCGCGCAGGGCGTCCAGGTTGGTTGCGCTAATCGGGCCAAGCAAGAGCGTACGGCCACCGGCGCCGGTGCTCTCCCTTTCGAAGCTGGAGAGGACCTGAGTTCCCGACCGGGTCAGGACCGCAACCTTCTGGCCCGACTCCGCCGGGCCACCCTCCGTGCCTTCGACGGAGACGGCCGAGTTTGGGCTTGAGTCGAGGCCGTTAAGTGCCAACAGCGCGTTGGTCGTATTTCCCGTCACGCCCATTCGATGTCCTGCCTGCGCAGTAGCTCTTTGAAGGCCCCGGCGGCCTTACGGAACAACTCGGGTCCGCTGAAACCCGAGTACGTTCCCGCGGATGCCAGGTGCGGTTCCAGCGAGAAGAAGCCATCGAAGCCGGAGGCGCGCAGCGCGGAGAGAGTCTCGGGCAACTGCCCGTCACCTTCACCCGCCGGTACTACCCTGTCCGAGCCGGAGAGGGCGTCCTTTACGTGCACGTACTCCAGGTAGGGCCGCAACGAGGCGTATCCCTCATCAAACGGGCTGATCCCGCACTGCACGAAGTTGGCCGCGTCCCACGCCGCCCGTAGGGCAGGAGAGCCTACACCCGAGAGTATGTCCACGCAACGGCTGGGGACGTCGCCGTAGATCTCCTTCTCGTTCTCATGAAGGAGCGTGACCCCGGAATCCTCAGCCTCGCCAGCCATAATCCTCATCCGGTCGAGCACCTCTTCCCGGTAGTGGCCGGGCTCGTGACCTTCGGGCATGAAGAAGGAGAAAACGCGTATGTAAGGCGTCTCCATGACATCGGCAGTATGTAGCGCCCGCCTGAAACGCTCAAGGTGCGGCCCGAACGGGTCCGTTGCTGGTACTTTGCCTATTGGCGAGCCTATGGAAGATATCCTTATGCCGCGCTCCGCAGTAGCGGACTTTACCCTATGCAGCTCATCGTCCGAGAGGTCGAGTACGTTGGTGTTCCATGCGCTGCGCAGCTCCATGTAGCTTATGGACTCCTCCCCGAGCGTCTCCAGTTGCACCTCCAGCTCGGGAGAGATCTCATCTGCGAAACCTGTCAAGGTCCACACGTGTCATTACCCCTTTCCTGGGGGCGGTTCTCTCGCCGCCCGCCCCAGCTCGTTCTATTCCTCGATGCGTACCGGCCCGCCTGTACGGGCCGACTCGTAGATCCCCTGAATTATGGCCAGCGGCTTACGCCCTTCTTGCAGGTTTACGAGCGGTTCACGGCCATCTCTTACGGCCTCGATGAAGTCCTGTATCTGGTCGCGGTGTGCCATAGAGAGGCTGCCAGGATCCGCGCCGGCGCCAGGTCCGGACGTCGCCTCGCCATACCGCTCCATGACCTGTTCGGCCTGGTTCTCGCCTCCGCTCGCGCCGTAGGCCTCTCCCTCCTGTCCCTCGCCGGCGGCGTGAAAGTAGGTAAGTTCATCATCGTCTATGATGGCCGATCCCCTATCCCCATGCACGGCGATCCTGGTCGTTAGTCCCGGATATGCCGCCGTCGTAGCCACTA
This sequence comes from Rubrobacter sp., assembly GCA_035697505.1. Lineage (GTDB taxonomy): Bacteria > Actinomycetota > Rubrobacteria > Rubrobacterales > Rubrobacteraceae > Rubrobacter_D. The sequence continues at coordinate 997 of DASSCV010000360.1, read as the reverse complement.
TGGTGCCGAGGGTGCCGTTCGCAAACTTCAAGATGGCTACCGCCGTGTCTTCGACCTCGATCCTCTCGTGGGCGATCAGGCCCGTGTAGGCGGTAACTTCGACTACCTGGCCCATCAACCACTGAAGGATGTCGATGCTATGGATGGCCTGGTTGATCAAGACTCCCCCACCGTCCAACTCCCAGGTTCCGCGCCAGCCGCCAGAGTCGTAGTAAGACTGTGACCTCCACCAACGCACGTCGGCGGACCCCGAGGTCAGGCGGCCGAACACTCCTCCGGCGAGCGCCTCGTGAACAGCCTGCGTTCCCGCGTCGAAGCGGTGCTGGCTTACGACGGCTACCCTCCCGCCCGTGGCACGCTGTACTTCGATCAGGCGGTCCGCGGCCTCTAGCGTAACGTCGACGGGCTTTTCGATTACGACGTCCTTGCCGGCCTCAAGTGCCGTTATGGCGCCCTCGGCATGCAAGCCGCTAGGGGTGCAGACGCATACGGCGTCGAGATCCACGCCCGATAGCATCTCCTCGAGGCTGGCGTAATGCGCGCATTCGTGCTCATCGGCCAGCTCCTCGGCCAGTTCGGGGACGACATCGGCCACGGCCACCAACTCCGCACTCTGTAAGCCGGCGATGGCCTTCGCATGGTGCGGACCTATGACGCCGCATCCCAAGATGCCGAAACGCAGCTTTTCGACGGTCATATATCCTCTCCCCCTCTGTTCGTTCGGGACGGATCAGTTGTACGTGGTGCGCACTGGCAGGCGATAAGCTCGGGCCTGAGCACGACCTCACTCTCCTCGCCGCGGCTGCTGATGCGGTCGAGGAGCATCCTGGCCGAAGTCGTACTTGGGCACCCTGAGGGTGGTGGGCGCCGTCGATAGCGGGCCCATGAACATTAGATCATCACACCCCACCACAGCGATGTCGCAAGGACCATTCAAGCCCAACCAGGCGGAGGCCCAAAGGCTTGGCGATGGTGAGCCTGTTCATCCCGCGAACCA
>DASSCV010000359.1:0-2693 GCA_035697505.1 Rubrobacter sp. | reverse complement strand
CATCGTGCAACTCGTGGACAGGGCCGAGTACAAGCGCCGCCAGGCCCCCACGGGCATAAAGGTCACGGGCCGGGCCTTCGGCCGCGACAGACGTATGCCCATCACCAACCGCTACTTCGAACGCAACCACAAAGAATAGCTGTAGAGCTACATTCTGCTTGGCCTCGTGGAGCTTGTCTAATCGCCCGGGTACGGGTTGGCGGTGTTCTGGCGCTTGCGGAACCTTATCTGCACCGAAGTACCGCGTCCAGGGGTGGAGATCACGTCCAGATCCGCGCCGACCTCCCCGGCACGCTGGCGCATGTACTCTAGACCGAGGCCTGGCGGCGGATTTTCCGTGTCGAAGCCGCGGCCGTCGTCCCGAACACGGAGGATGAGCACTGAGCCTACCCGACGAGACTCCAGGTACAGGTTGCTCGCGCCTGAGTGCTTGGCGACGTTCCAGAATGCCTCCACGAAGACCCTGATCAGGGCTGCGGTCTCGGCCGGGTTCAATACCCCTAGGGAAGTCTGGATGTCGTCGTGGGTCTTCACCCCGAAGTACTCCTCGAACTTCTGCAGGCGCTGGCGGAGAAAGTCTGCGGCCCCTGGCGGACTCTCGCCGCCCAGGGCAGAAAGCTCGTCGTAGGGGCGTGAGATCCTATATTCGGCCTCCCTCGACGCCGCCAGGGCTCTCCCGAACATCTCCAGCGTCTCCTTGCGGTCACCGCGCCGCTCGGTGTCGAGGGCGTCCCTCAGGGTTAGCGAGATGCCGTGCATTTCCTGCTTTGCCGTGTCGTGTAGCTCGTAGAGAAGGCGGCCTTGCTCCTTTACACGGGCCGATTCCTCCCGCTCCTGGCAGAGGTCCGAGAGGAGCAGCGTATGGAGTACGCACGTGTTGGGAACACGGGGCTGATGGTCTCCGAGCTGTGCCTGGGGTGCATGACCTTCGGACGGGAGGCCGACGAGGAGACCTCTACCAGGTGCATACCTGATACCCACCGTGCTACGAGAATGCGCTTCCGGAGCGGGCTGGTCAGCGAGGAGACCAGGCTGGAACTGACCCTGGCCTAACCCAGCGTCTGACCCTTCGCCGGCGAGGTGACGCTGGCACAGGCTTAGACTCCTTCTAAACCCGCTGGGCGTTGCGGATGAAACGGTATGGGTAGACATCTTCGAGGGCGCTCGCGTGGGAGAGCTCTTCCACCTGTTCCTCGTCGAGGGTCCAGCCGCTCGCGCCAAGGTTGTCCTCGAGCTGCTCCAGCGTGCGGGCGCCGATGATCGGCGCGGTTACGCCGTCTTGTCTGAAGAGCCAGTTCAGTGAGATCTGGGCGTAGGACTTGCCCGTCTCCTCGGAGATCCTGCCTGCCACGTCGAGCGCGCGCCAGTTGCGGTCCGTAGCGCGGCGGTCCCAGTGCTCTTCCATCGACGCCACGGCTTCGGAGATGCGCGAGCCCTGGGGTGGCTCCTCCTCGCGTCTGTACTTCCCAGAGAGGAAGCCGCCGCCGAGTGGGCTCCAGGGGATTACTCCGAGTCCCTCTTCAAGGCAGATTGGCAGGATCTCCCGCTCGATGTTGCGCTCGACGAGCGAGTACTGGGGCTGCAAACACACGAACCTCTCCAACCCGTTTGCCTCGCTCAGGCACACGCTCTTCACGAGCTGCCAGCCCGTGAAGTTCGAGACGCCCATATAGCGCACCTTGCCGCTACGGACGAGATCCGTGAGTGCCGAGAGAGTCTCTTTCAACGGAGTGGCGCTGTCCCAACAATGTACTTGATAGAGATCGATGTAGTCAGTGCCGAGGCGCCTGAGACTGTCCTCGCAGCCCTGCGTCACGTGCTTGCGCGAGAGGCCTGTGTCGTTCGGTCCTTCGCCCATCGGAAAATAGACCTTCGTGGCGAGTACAACCTCGTCGCGGACCCCCTTTATCGTCCTACCCGTGATCTCCTCGGAGACTCCCTTCGAGTAGACGTCGGCCGTGTCTATAAAGTTGCCTCCGGCATCGAGGAACCGGTCGACGAGCCGCTTGGAGTCCTCTTCACTCGCCTCCCGTCCGAAGGTCATGCACCCCAGGCACAGCTCGGAGACCATTAGCCCCGTGCTCCCAAGACGCCTGTACTCCATGCGTATCCCCCTCACTTAGCCTTGGTCGGAGAGCTCACTGTAGCACTTGGTGGCTGCGCAGACAGCTGGCGACTTGTTGTTTAGCCCACAAGCACAACCTCATTGGTGGGAGGGGTGGCGCTTACCACGTTACCTATGTACTAATACCCACTCGTCAGGGAATCTCCGCTTTACCGCCTGGCTCTGCACCGACGAGGAGCTCAGGCTGGACGTGGCGCTGGTCTGAGCCACCGCCGGGGCTCACAAGCTGGCTATATCGTGACGCAAGCTCCACACGTACGACGTGGCTCAGTCCTGGTCGTGGCCTTCGACGTCGTCGCCTGACCATACCCCTACCATGACCTTCACCGCTCGGCTCTGCGGCTGGGAGCTGCCCGCAGAACAGGTCGAAGTACTCTCGGAAGCCAGCGCCCCGGAAGACGTCTATCCATGCCGTTTCATCCGCAAAGCCCGCGCCATCTTCCCGCACCTCGCCGGATGCCAGATAAAGCTCGACGCCCGCAAGACCTTCGGTATCCGCCGCTTCTCCTCGGACCTGCCGGGAGATTTCGGACTGCGCGCCGTTATGGGCTACCTGCCGGAGAGTACG
>DASSCV010000358.1:0-12659 GCA_035697505.1 Rubrobacter sp. | reverse complement strand
GATCAAGCTCGCTATAGCCGTGGGCGCACAGTCAGAAGGTGGCGTGCGTTCGCATGTGCGCAAGCTGCTTGGTGTGGGGGTCTCTGAGGAGGAGATCGTGCATACGATCGTGCTGGCCATCACCACCATCGGTTTCCCCGCCGCCAACGCAGCTCTGAGCTGGGCGGAGGAAGTCTTCTCCGAAGCAGGTTGAGAAAAGCCCTAAAGTTATTCTACCTTAGAGCCGATACACCCCTCGGTGAAGATACGGGCAGAGAACGCGAAATGGCTTGGATACACGGATTTCCAGCCAACGGCGCCAACATGCCGCCTCGCTTTTCTAAAGTGCGGGTCCGACTAGTGCAGCATCGCCTGTAAAGTACCCTGCGTATCAGCGCCCAGATAGATCGAGACGAGTCGCGGCCGGAGTTCCAAAACCCATCTGGATTGCAAGACTACCATGATCTGAACATAGCCAAGGTCTTCGTCGAGTATCGATCAGAAGTACAATTAGCACCGGAGGTGAGCCAGGTGACCCTTACGTCCGACTCGCTCGTATCGACCAAGCTGAGACCCTCCCAGGCGCGCCCGAAGGTCGTCGCACGGCCACGATTGACCGAAAAACTGACACCGGATCCGGGGCGCAGACTGACGCTTGTCTCCGCCCCTGCCGGTTTCGGCAAGACCACGCTGCTGGTCGAATGGTCGAAGGATCGCGCGTCCGGCGGCCGGCTCGCTGCCTGGGTGTCGCTGGACGAAGGCGACAATGACCCTGTGCGCTTCCTCTCCTACCTGGTGGCTGCGCTGAGGACCGTCGATGAGGGCATCGGGGAGGGTGTTCTGGCCGCGCTTCGCTCACCTGAGCCCCCGCGAATCGAGGCACTGGCGGGAGCCCTCATCAACGAGATGCACGCCCTTCCGGGCGCGTTTGATCTCATCCTCGACGACTACCATCTGATCGATTCCGAGAGCATCCACAGTATCATCTCCGTCCTGTTGGAGCTCTTGCCGGAGGGCATACACCTCGTTATCGCCAGCCGGATCGATCCTCCCCTGCCGCTCTCCAGACTGCGCGCGCGCAATCAGATGGCCGAGCTCGGGGCCGCCGACCTCGCCTTCGTCCCGGAGGAGGCCGCAGCTTTCTTGAGTGGAGTCATGGGGCTGGAGCTATCGGTCGAGGACGTTGCGACGCTAGAGGAGCGCACGGAAGGCTGGATCGCCGGGTTGCAGCTGGCGGCGCTCTCCATGCGAGACCGTAAGGACCTCGCCGGCTTCATCGAGTCCTTCTCTGGAAGCCACCGCGACGTCCTGGACTTTTTGGCCGAGGAGGTCCTCGAACGCCAGCCCGAGCACGTGCGGGAATTCCTGCTCGAGACCTCGATCCTCGACAACCTTACCGGTTCACTGTGTGATGCCCTCACCGGCCACGATGATGGAGACGAAATGCTGGAGAGGCTGGAGAAGGAGAACCTTTTCGTCATAGCGCTCGACGACGAGCGGCGCTGGTACCGGTACCATCGCCTCTTTGCCGACTTCCTGCGTGGCCGGCTCGGACGGGAAAGCCCCGAGCGCGTGGGCGAACTGCACCTCAATGCTTCCGATTGGAACGAGCAGAACGGGGGATTATTCTCCGCCATCGAGCACGCACTCTCCGCCGGCGACCACGAACGGGCGGCCCGGCTGATGGAGCTGGGTGTCGGACAGACATGGTATCGCGGCGAGGTGATAACGCTTTTGGGCTGGCTCGAGAAGCTACCCCAAGTGACGATGCGTCACTGGCCGCTATTGTTGATCTGGTACGCCGCTGCGCTCATGCTGGTCGGCCGTTTGGATGGAGTCGAAGACCTCCTGCGAGAAGCCGACCGCGCTCTGGGCGAAGGCCCCCGCGCGGAGCCGGGTTCGGGAGATGACCCCAAGCACCTGCTGGCGATCGCCGCGGCCGTGTGGTCCTTGTACGACCGCCGATTGGGGGATGCGCCCAAAGCCATCGAGCACGCGCGGCGCGCCCTCGCACTCCTGCCCGAGGACAACCTGGACCCGCGTCCCTTCGCCGCCATTGCTCTGGCGCAAGCCTACGAGGCCGCCGGGGACCGCGAGGCGGCGAGCGCGGCCTTCGCTGATGCCGGGGACTTGGGCCGGGCCGCCGGCCACGATTACGTCGCGCTGAGCGCCATGGCATCCGAAGCCCACCTGCATCTGGCGCGGGGCCGGCTCCGCGAGGCGGACGACGTTCTGCGACGCGCCCTCGGGTTCGTGGACGAGCGGGGGGCCGAGCTGCTGCCGGCCGTCGGTAGCGTGCGAATCGGGATGGGAGAGCTCCTCTACGAATGGAACGATCTGGAGGCCGCGGCCCGCCACCTGACGGAGGGTGTGGAACTGGCCGCCCGAACGGGGGATGTCGAGATCCTCATATGGGGATACGTCGCCCTCTCGGCAGTTAGGCAGGCGTGGGGCGACGCGGGGGGCGCCCTGGAGAAGGCGCGAGAAGCGGAACGGGTGGCCCGAAGGTCGGGCACCGAACAGGCGATCGTCGAGGCGGCGACCTGGAAGGCGCTGCTGCATCTGAGGAAGGGGGCAAGTGGCGAACGGGTTGCCGCCGTCTTCGAGCAGGAACGGGCGGCGAGCCTGGGCGAACTCCGGTCACGTTTCCGTGAACCGGAGGACCCCATCCGGGCGCGACTGCTCGTGGTCCGAAATAGGTCCAACGAAGCGCTGCGGCTGCTGGCAGAGCTTCACGAGACGGCACAGACGGTACGCAGGAGAATAGAGGCGCAGGTGCTTCGAGCACTGGCCCTGCAAGCAAAAGGGGAGAAGGAGCGAGCCGTCGGCACCCTGGCGCAAGCACTTGTCCTGGCCGAGCCGGAGGGCTACGTCAGGACCTTCGTCGACGAGGGTCCCCCCATGGCAGAGCTCCTCTCTATGGCGCTCGAAGCCCGGCAGAGGGACCGCCTGGACCCGCCAGTCTCGGGGCCATACCTCAGGAAGCTCCTGGCGGCGGTGGAGCGGGACGCACCGGGCTCCTCGTCGCAGGGTGCTGGGCTTCCCGAACCCTTGAGCGAGCGCGAGCTCGAAGTTCTCCAGCTCATAGCCGCAGGCAAGAGTAACCGCCGGATCGCCACAGAGCTCTTCGTCAGTGTGGGCACCGTCAAAACCCATATCAACAACCTCTACCGCAAGCTCGATGCACACAGCCGCACGCAAGCGTTGGCAAGGGCCGGAGACCTGAACCTGCTCTAGCACACCCGTAGCCTTGGTTCCGAAACACGTTACCGCGACGCTCGTCCGCCCCGATGAGGTCGGCGAGATGGCAGATTCGCGTGCCAGGCCGTAACGACGCGGTAACGAACATCTCTACCCCCTCAATCTACCTTTTGGCCGATCCCTCTCCACCCGCCTTCCCTGTACAAATGTGAGCATGGACCGAGATCGAGTCACGGAACAGTAAGGAGGGACGAAGGTGCACGGAGCGATGAGCATGGAGGATCGGGGCGGCGACTACTTCGCCGCCCCGCTAGGCTCGGCGACGAGCGGTCTCCTGCAGTTCACGAACGGCGCCCATCGGGTCGCCATCCGCGCCGATTTGCACCTGCGGGGCCTCTACCGCGCCCGCTTCGGGGACCGTATGCCAATAGTAGGGGTGCGGAGAGGTGTCGTGGCCATCGTGTACCCCCGGTTCCCGGCCGGCGACTGGCTCGACGACCGGTCGGAGCGTCTCGCGGAGGTGGAGCTCAACGCGTGCATACCCTGGGACGTCGAGATTCGCAGCGGCGCCTCGAGACTCGTGGCCGACCTGCGCGGGCTCCGCCTCGTATCGCTCGGCCTGGACGGTGGCGCCGGCCGCCTGGACGTGATGCTCCCCGCTCCCTCGGGCGACGTGGCCATGGTGATCCTCGGCGGCGCCAGCAATGTCACCATCCGCCGTCCCGAGGGCGTGGCCGCGCGCCTACACGTGGTCGGTGGAGTCACCAACCTGAGGTTCGACCACAGGCACATCGGCGCCACAGGCTGCGAACTGGACCTGCAAAGCCGGGCCTACGAACACGCCACCGACCGCTACGACATCGCCGTTACTGGCGGCGCCAACAACGTGAACATCGCCGAACAGCGAACGGCAAGAGGCGGACGCTCGGGGGTGTCGGCGTGAGAAACGAACGCACACTGCAGGCCGGGAATTCGAGGCCAAGATTACGACGAACTGTACTACCGGACGCAAGAATCCGGCAAAGGAGTGCACTAGTGTTTCATCGAGGAGAAGTCTTGAGGAAATCGACATCGGTCTTGCCAGGCGAGGCAATAGTCGAGGCGCGCGACCTGGAGAAGATCTACGCGGCAGGGGGAGTGACGGTTCGAGCCCTGAGGGGCGTGGATCTCTCGATAGCCCGTGGCGAGATGGTCGCCGTCATGGGACCCTCAGGGTGCGGGAAGACGACGCTACTGAACTGCCTCTCCGGCCTCGACGGGTTCGACGGGGGCGAGGTCTTGATCGGGGCCAAGCCCGTCTCAGGCATGTCTGACAGGAAGCGCACCCGTTTCAGAGCGGAGGAGATGGGCTTCATTTTCCAGACCTACAACCTGATCCCTGTCCTCTCCGCGGTCGAGAACGTCGAGCTGCCCCTCCTGGTGGCTGGCGTAAAACCCAAGGAGGCGCGCCGGCGGGCGGCAGCGGCACTGGAGACGGTCGGAGTTCCCGAGCAGGCAAGAAAGCGCCCGAACGAGATGAGCGGCGGCCAGCAGCAGAGGGTGACTGTCGCCCGCTCGCTCGTCAATGACCCGACGATCGTCTGGGCCGACGAGCCAACCGGGGCGCTCGACTCCGAGACGAGCGCGCAGATAATGCAGCTGCTGGTGGAGCTCAACAGGCAGCAGGGTCAGACCTTTGTCCTCGTCACCCACGACATCTCCGTCGCCCGCCGCGCCCACCGCATAGTCAGCATGCGCGACGGCAGGATCGAGAACGACGAGCAGAACGGTGAAGGGGGCCAAGATGGCTGAGCTCTTCGGTATACCCACGGCGCAATTGACATCCGTACTCCTCGGGGTCCTCGCGGTGGGAACTTTGATCCTTGCCATGTTGGCGCTTCGCGACCCGACCTCCTTCAGGATGGCTATCCGCAACGTCCCCCGGCGCAAGGCGCAGACCGCCCTGATCGTCGTGGGCCTCATGCTGGCGACCATCCTCTTCTCGGCGGCGTTCACCACGGGCGACACCTTGACGAACTCCCTTCGCATCCAGGCGCTGGAAGGCGTCGGGCGGGTTGACGTCGTAGTCAGGGCCGAGCGGCCGGAGTCGGGCGGTGGGGTGGCGTTCGGACCGGGCGCCGGAATATCGGCGGCTCCCGAGGCCAGGGAGGAGTACTTCGACCAGGATCTGGCAGGCGAGATCCGGGACAGTCTCTCCGGGGTCGGCAGCATCGATGGTGTCGCCCCACTTGCCAAAGAGTCCGGTCCCGTGACGGCCGCCAAGGCCAACCTCAGCGAGCCGCGGGTGGATGTGCTCGGCATGGACGCCGAGCACATGAAGGGCTTCGACGATCTCAGAACCGCTTCAGGAAAGACGCTCTCCCTAAGCGATCTAGAGAAATACGAGGTCTACGTGAGCCAGGATACCGCCGATGGGCTCGGCATCGGTTTAGGAGACAAGATCGAGGCAACCCTGGTTCGTCCTCCCTCGGAGCCGCAAAGTCGACAGCGCCCCGGAGCGACACAGGCCCCCCTGGCAAGACAGGAGGCCGGAGATGGCCAGCGTCCTCCCTGGGGAGGGGGCGCCGGGCGTCCCACCGAGACGCCAGTAGAGCAAAAGCCTCCCGAGTTGGAGGTGGCCGGAGTCTACGAGAGCGGAGCCAACCCCGCCTCCAATACCTCGATTGTGATGCCGCTGGAGGAGCTGCAGAAGCTCGTCGGCGAGGAGCGCAAGGTCAACGAGGTCTTGATCTCGCACCGGGGTCAGGCGGTCGAGGGCGGCAGGTACACGGACAAGACCTTGGATGAGATAGAGTCCATCCTCTCCTCGAACGACCTCCAAGCCGATCCCGTGAAGAAGGACGCCGTGGAAGATGCGGATCGGCTTGGAGAACGTTTCTCGACCCTCTTCGTCCTCTTTGGGCAGTTCTCCGTGGCCGCCGGGATGCTCTTGATCTTCCTGATCTTCGTGATGCTCGCCGCCGAACGCAAGCACGAGCTCGGTATAGCGCGCGCGGTGGGAATGCAGCGTTCCCATCTTGTCCGCGCCTTCGCCATCGAGGGGGCGCTCTACGCCCTGATCGCCAGCTCCTTGGGGAGCCTCGCCGGCGTCGGGGTAGGGTGGGTGATGGTCCTCTTCCTGGGGAAGGGCTTTGCCGGAGGGAGCGAAGACTTCAGGATCGTCTTCGCCACGAGCCCCCGGAACGTGATCCTCGCCTTCAGCATGGGCATGGTGCTCACGTTCGCCGTCGTCCTGCTCTCCTCCTGGCGCGTGAGCCGGCTGAACGTCGTGCGCGCCATCCGCGATATCCCCGAGCCGGACAGGCGAGGACGCACCGTCTGGGGAGTTCTCGTAGCCGTTATGGTGCCACTCGCGGGCGCCATAGCGTTCTGGCAGGGGCTGGCGACGGAGACGGTAGCCTTCTACCTCGGCGGCATCTCGCTAATGCTGATCGGATTGGCCCTCCTGGCCCGTGTCCTCGGCACGCCCGACAGGATCGCCTTCACAGCCTCAGGCCTGGTCCTACTGGCCCTGTGGTTGACCCCGGCATCCATTACTACGCCCGCAGGGATGGCGCGAGGACCGGAGATGTTCTTCGTCTCCGGAATCTCGATCGTCGTGGCCGGGGTGTGGCTCGTGGTCTTCAACGCCGACGCGATCCTGTGGCTCGTGGTCACCCTCTTCGGACGGGTAAGGGGCTTGCCACCGGTCCTCAAGACCGCGGTGAAGTACCCGACCCAGAGCCTCTTCAGGACCGGGATGACTTTGGCGATGTTCATGCTGGTCGTCTTCACCCTGACGGCTATGAACTTCGTGCAGATTGCTATGGGCGCCGCCTTCGGGAATACCCAGGAAATCTCCGGCGGCTACGAGATTCAGGCCAACGCGGGCTACGCCGCCCCGATCCCCGACATGGCCGCGGCCGTCGAGGACGCCGGGGGCATACGAAAAGGCGAAGTCACGGCCGTAGCAGGTGTCTCCAACCTCCCCTTGGAAGTCAATCAGGAGGGAACCGGTCGGAAGCCGAGAAGCATCCTTGTGGAGGGCGTGGATAGGGGTTACTCGAAGAGCGTCGGCTACGGGTTCCAGGCGACCGCCAGAGGCTACGGCTCGGATCGCGAGGTATGGGAGGCGCTCCGAGCCGGGGATGCGGCCATCATCTCTGCCGACCTGGCTCCCGCGAGGAACGCTTCAACCTTCGGACCTGCGGTGAAGCCTACCGTGAAGCTCAGTGGATTCTACGCCGACGACGAGAGCCTGCCGGACGACCTCTACCTGCGTGCGGAAGACCCCGACACCGGCGAGACGAAGGAGCTGCGTGTGATCGGGGTCTTGGAGAGCTCGGCGTCCTTCGCCGGGCAGATTGTGACCTCGCAGGAGACCCTCGAAGGTCTGGCCGGCCGCGCCGTCCCGCCCCAGACCTACTACTTGGATCTCGGTAACGATGCGAACGCCGCGGCCACGGCGAAGACGCTGGAGAAGGATTTCGCCGAGAGCGGCCTCCAGACGCAGGTTACGGCGCAGGTCATCCGCGACACCGACGCTACGCGCAGGATCGTCTTTCTGCTGCTGCGGGGCTTCATGGGCCTCGGGCTCGTGGTAGGCATCTGCGCCCTGGGCGTCATAGCCGCCCGTTCGGTGGTGGAGAGGCGTCAGCAGATCGGGATGATGAGGGCCCTGGGGTTCCAGAAGGGGCAGGTGCGGTTGGTCTTCCTGATCGAGTCCTCCTTTATAGCGCTACTCGGTATCGGCGTCGGGGTGGCCCTCGGACTCGGTTTCTCCGGCACGCTCGTGGACAATATCCGCGAAGGCTTTCCAGGCATGGAGTACCGGGTGCCCTGGGGCGCGTTGCTGCTGGTGGTGGTCGTCGGCTACGCCGCCTCGCTCCTTACCACCTACCTGCCCGCCCGCCAGGCATCACGCGTCTACCCGGCTGAGGCCCTGCGATATGAGTAGGGCACCAAATACGAGGGCTGGAGTCGGGTTGAGCCGGCCCAGACGCGTACTGCCATCTGTTGGACCAACAGGATCACCGAACAAACATTCTGCTTGGCGGCCAACAGGCGTTCAGGCACGTCGATGGGGCAAAGCCCCTCGCGGGGCGCAGATAGAGACCAAGCCGATCAACTATGAGACGAGGTCTCGAGGATTCCCTCCGTCTTGCCAGGAGGAGATGAGGAGCATTCGCGGATAACGGCTTCTACGCTTGGAGGCGCCGGAAGGGAGAGTGACCTTCCCGGTTGAGGATCTCATTCTCGAGCCACGCCTTGGGCTTGATCGCCGAATCGACGACGGACTCTACAATGATGCTGCTAATGAAGGCCAGTTCCCGATCGGCTTCTTCTGTTCTCCGCGTTGTCGATACCTCTCCATCGTGAAACGGTGAATCTTCCAACTTTTCGTTTCGCAAGCTTGCGGCCGAATCCACATGTCTGATGGCAGCCGCAATCGCTTGGTCGAAACTCATCACCATGGCTGTAATGTCGGCTTCTAGTAACTGACCGGAAGTTGCCAACATATCCCTTACCTGCTCTCGGGCGTCGGACAAAGCCGCCCTAGCCAACTCCGCATATCGTGGCGGTCCTAGTTCACTGGCGTACCAGAAAATGTGGGACTGCAGATCCTTCTCCCCTGGCCTCACCGACAGCCGTAGGGCACTATAAGCAACAGTCTCGCCAAAATGGATCCGCTCGCCGGCTACTTCGTAGACGGTGACCTCCTCGTCGTTCTCTACCCCTTCTCGAGGAACTGCGGCAGGGAGCAGCTCTTTCAGGAGGTCGTCGATCGTCTCGAGCAGGAGCATATGTAGCCAATCCTTTGCCACGATCCACCGGCGTTCTTCTCGCCAGGCGAGCAGCCGCCCGACGACAAACACGGTAAGCGTGGTCGCAAAGAGATACACAATTAGATCGAGACCTAGTTCGGGTAGCTTATCTTGAGCTCGGGCGAGGATGAACGCAACGAGCAAGATGACTATTACGGCGGCCGCAACCAGGATAGTGCCGATGTTGCGTCTGACCATAACGCTTTCTTCGCTTCCTCTTAGCTTTGTCCCTAGCCGTGCCGCTTCCAAGGGCACCTTGCCTGCGAAGGAGTCTAGTGCCACCGTTAGGCAACCGCTTCGACATTGTTCCTTCAAACAGAAGTATGTCACCGATCATAGCTTGACGCAGCTGTCGGTTCGAATTCCGATCAAGTAACCAGGAGCTCGACCAAAGACATACATCGCTTAAGGCCTCCCCCTCCACCATGACAGCCTGAGAAAGGGGAAGGTGCATCGTCGGCGCAAATTTGGGGGACCAAAGCTTACACCTTGGAGCGTGGTATGCGTATGATGAAAGTCGATCCTTCCATAGGCTTGCTCCGCACCTCTATGCTACCCCCGTGATCCTCGACGATCTGCCGAGCTATCGACAGCCCCAACCCCAAACCCTCGGTCGACCGGGCTTCTTCCGCTCGGTAGAAACGCTCGAAGACGTGTGGGATTTGGTCCTCGGGTATCCCGATTCCGGTGTCGGAAACCTCTACCCCTACGCTACCATCCTCTTCCACAATACTTATGGTCACCCGCCCTCCTTCTGGGGTGTACTTCACAGCGTTGTCCAGGAGAATGGAGAGCGCCTGCCGGAGACGATCTCTGTCGAAGTGTGCCCTTACCCGCTGTACCCCCTGCTTAGGTGTCGGGCGCTCGATATGCACCTTGCCGTTCCAGGCTGCGCGCGCCGACTCCGCGGCTTCTTCGACTACTTCGGTCAGGTTGTCGTCTTTCAGATGTAGTTTCATCCCTTCGTCGCCGCGAGCGAGCTCCAGCAAGTTCTCTACCAGTTCCTTCATGCGCTCCGACTCTCGTTTTATCGCTGCCACGCTCTCCGGTCCGATCTGTGGGTCTCTTAATGCCCACTCTTCGAGCACCTGCGCATAGCCGTGAATGGAGGTAAGCGGAGTACGCAATTCGTGGCTGGCGTCGGCAACGAAGCGGCGTTGACGGTCGAGCGTTTCTTCGAGGCGAGCCAGGGTCTTTTCGAGATGAGAGAGCATACCATTAATGGTGGCGGCGAGATCTCCGATTTCATCTTTCGAGTTAGCGACGGGCAGCCTCTTCGAGCGATCCCCTTCGGTAATGCGGTGGGCGGCCGTCACGACCGCACTTACGGGAGAGAGCGCTTTGCGGGCGAGCAGGTACGCCCCAACCACTGATAAGAGGAACGCCACGCCGACACCGGACGCGAGCACGAGCGCCATCCTATCTACGATCTCCTGAGCTGGCTCGTAGAACTTCCCCACCTCCACGATCCGCGCCGGCTGTTCGGGTGGACTCACCGGTACTGCATAGACATAGGCCTTGTCTTCTTCCCGGAGTTTGAACTTGTCCTTCGCTGGTTTTCCCGTCTCCAGCACCTGGTGCCAGAGCTTATCCTGTGCCCCCCCGTTGTTAAGGACGGTTCCGGTCTGGGTGATGATTCTGCCCCTGCCATTCCGCACGACGATGAAGACACCGTCATGGGTGAGGCCTTCCTTCAGACCTTCGTCGAGGACGAGTCCGCCTTTCTCATCGTCGAGCCCTTCCCCGCTGTCGATTTGTTTGGCAGCGGCGAGAGCCTGCTTACTAGCAGTGTCTTCGACGCTGGAGAACAATTCCTCGCGCAGCAGGAAGAAGAGTGCACAGCCGAGCGCCAAGAGTATGACCCCGATAACGAGGGCATTGAAGATGGTGAGTCGCCAGCGTATCGGCACCTAGTCGCTCCTCAGGGCATAGCCTGCCCCTCGGACGGTATGGATGAGCCGCTTCTCCCCTGGTGAGTCTATCTTCTTGCGGAGGTAGCCAATGTAGACGTCAACCACGTTCGTCGCGCCGAAGTCTTGTTCCCAGACCCGTGAGAGGAGCATATCCCGCGAAAGTGCCCGCCTGGCATTTTGCGCCATGAACACCAGAAGCTCGTACTCGCGGGCAGTTAACTCGATCCTCCTGTCTCCCCGTCGGACGATGTGGGCTGTCGTGTCTATCTCCAGGTCCGCGACACGGAGGATCTCCTCGCCTTCGACCCGTCTGAGCAGTGCGCGAATGCGGGCCATCAACTCGCCCATGTCGTAAGGTTTGGACAGGTAGTCGTCCGCGCCGTGGTCTAAGCTATGGATCTTGTCCATGGGCGTGTCGCGGGCGGTTAGCATTATGATGGGAACCCTGACCCCTGTGGAGCGCAGCTTTTTGAGGACTCCCACGCCGTCCAGTCCGGGCAGCATGATGTCCAACACGATCACCTCGGGCCTGAACTTCGCTACCTCCTCCAGTCCGGAGATCCCATCGTGGCAACAGCGGACCGAGAAGCCACTGTGCTCCAGCTGCATCTGCACGACCCGTGCTATGGAGCGGTCGTCCTCGACGATCAAGACTCGGGTTCCGGGCTTCATGTGACGTCTCAGTCCAATACTCTACCGGGCTAGCCTTAGCTATTGCATCATAGCCGTTATTCCTGTGAAACGGATAAGAGAGGTCCGGAAGTGCCTCCCTGACCTTGGGAGGCGACCCACAGCAGGAGCAGGTAGACCGCGGAGGCTGCGAACGTTCTGACAACCATGCCCAGGAGCGCTGCTACAGGGAGGTAGGTGCCGACCCACTCGATCGCCCTGCCCGGTCCCACCACCCCGACCAAAGCATAATCCTCCCTCCACTAGAAGCTATGCGTACTGCACCTGAGCCCAAAATTAGATTTGAGTCAAGCGTTGGCTGATTCGGTATTTATCCAACTTCCCAGTAGGTGCACCCCGGGAAGTTCACAGAATTCTCATTCCGTTCACATCCCATTCACATCTTTACCCACTACGCTCCGCCCAACAGCCACCTAAAGAAAGGTAGATACGGAAAGTGTACGTGAAGAAGGTGCTTCTAGCAGTAGCACCGCGACGGCTTGAGTTTGAAGGCCTCCCCGTGGATGGGTGCGACCAGGGAGGGATGCCCCAGCACTTTCTATTACCCTCATTCACCGAAGTGCGTAGATAACGCATTCTGCGAAGTTTGGCCTGTAAGGTGTTCTCGGAAGCAGCAGTCATGCCAAGCGAAGGTAAAGGCTAACCTGCTTGTCAGCTCAAGTGGGAGCAAGGAGAAAAAGGCTTATGCGCTTCATGATCACGTGTCGCATCCCTGTGGAGAAGGGAGAGGAGTTGACAAAAGCTGGTAGCCTCCATTCAACCATCCAATCCATAATGGAAGAACTCAAGCCCGAGGATGCCTACTTCTCAGACATAGGGGGTGGAAGAAGCGGATACATCGTAGTCAACATGGACGATGCGTCCCAGATCTCCGCTATAGCGCAAACCCTTTTCCTTGGGTTGGGAGCGGCCATACAGGTCCATAGGGTGATGACTGCTGAGAAGTTGGGCCAGCCGACCCCGGCGATGAGCCGGCCTTCGCCCACTTCCTCCAACCGCTGCTCGAGCCGCTAGGTGTACCCGAGGGCACCATCCACGTCATCGCCTTCGCCGCGGCCTTCGGCACTATAAC
>DASSCV010000357.1:0-7245 GCA_035697505.1 Rubrobacter sp. | reverse complement strand
GCTTCCTGGGGGTCGACACAGACGAGAGGCTGGTCGAGCACTGCGTGAGCTCGGCGAGCTTCGAGAAGCTCTCCAGGGGGCGCCAGCGGGGTCAGGAGGACCCCTCCTCCTTCTATCGGAAAGGCGTTGCGGGTGACTGGAGGAACTACTTTTCAGAGGAAGACAGGCGCGTCTTCAAAGAGGAGGCCGGGGAGCTCTTGATCAGGCTCGGTTACGAGGAGGATCTCGACTGGTAGCTCGGCATGTGGCGGCCCTTATCAGGAGTAGGTTGGGCAGGGTCTTGCTGTTATTCGGGGCATGCCTGGGGCTCGGGCTCGTTCTGCCGCCGGCAGAGATAGAGCGCGGCTCAACAGGAGCAACGAGCCGTCCCAACATCATCTTCATCGTTACGGACGACCTGGACGCTGCGTCGGCCTCGAAGGTACCGTCTCTCAAGAAGTACATAGCCGATAAGGGCATGACCTTCGACAACGCCTTCGTCACCTCCGCACTCTGCTGCCCCTCCAGGGCCACCATCCTGACCGGACAGTACCCACACAACCATCTGGTCAGAAGCAACGTTCCCCCGGTTGGGGGTTTCGAGACCTTCCGCGAGCTGGGGCGAGAGAGATCCACGCTGGCCACCTGGCTCGACGAAGCAGGTTACGAGACGGCCCTGTTCGGCAAGTATCTCAACGGCTATGGCAAGAGTGGCCGCAACCACGTTCCGGCGGGGTGGGACGAATGGTACGGGGCCGTAGAGACCACGCGGCTGAACCAGAACGGGCAGCTGGTCACGTACGAGGCGGACACCTACCTCGACGATGCGCTTTCGGGTCTCGCCCAGGACTTCGTGAGACGCCAGGAACACAAGAATGCTCCATTTTTCGTGTATCTCTCCACCCACGCCCCCCACGCTCCCGCCAAGCCCTCCCTGAGACACGAGGATCTGTACGAGGACTTGCGGGCGCCACGTACGCCCTCCTTCGACGAAGCAGACGTCTCCGACAAGCCAGGGTGGGTGCGCAACCTATCGCTAGACTCCGCAGAGGAGAGACGTATCGACGAGCTCTACAGCAAGAGGCTAAAGACGATGGCCGCGGTAGGCGAGATGATCGGCGGGTTGCTGAGGACGCTCCAACAGAGCGGGAAGCTAGACAATACCTACGTTGTCCTCACCAGCGACAACGGCTATCACATGGGCCAGCATCGACTCGGACTCGGCAAGCAGAGTGCCTACGAAGAGGACATAAGGGTGCCTTTGATGATTCGGGGGCCCGGCGTGCCTGCGGGGGTCCGTAGGGACGAGATGGTCCTGAACAACGACTTCGCCCCGACCTTCGCAGACCTGGCGGGCTTGCGGCCTCCGGCCTCCGTAGATGGCCGCTCGTTGGCGTCCCTGCTCGACAGGACGCAGGGTAACGATCCGGCCTCCTGGCGCACGGCTTTCGAGATCCGCAACTGGGGCAACAAGAAGGATGAGGCTTCTTATCGGGCCGTAACGCCAGTTCCTCCTTACCGGGCCGTAAGGACGCAAAGATACCTCTACGTCGAGTACGAGTCCAAAGAGCACGAGTTGTACGACCTCAGGAAAGACCCGTACGAACTGAACAACCTGTACGATTCGGCGACCCCGGCTCTCATCTCGGATCTCGACGCGCGCCTCGACGCGCTGGGCGACTGCGCCGGGGAAGGTTGCCGCGCCGCGGAGGACGCGCCGCCCTAAGTAACATTCTCGCGTCGTAGATAGTCCTCCAGGGCCTCGCGCCAATGGCGCAATTCCGGGCTCCCCAGGGCGGAGAGGACGCCGTTGGCGGGCCGCGCCGCAGGGAGAGAGTACTCCGAGCCAGGGACGGGGAGGACCTCGACCTCGACGCCGGCGAGTGAGAAGATCTCCTTCGCGAACTCATACCAGGAGCAGGAGCCCGAGTTGGTAAGGTGGTAGAGGCCATAGTGTCGGCCTTCGATCACCCCCACGATCCCCTCCGCGAGGTCCGCGGCGTAGGTCGGCGAGATGAACTCGTCGTCCTTGACCTTCAGCACGTCCCTCTCCACTGCCAGGCGCAGCATGGTCAGCACGAAGTTGTGCCCTCTTCCGTAAACGCCCGCGGATCGAATTACGTACCAGCGGTTAGTGAGCTGCCTGACGTACTCCTCTCCGGCAAGCTTGGTGCGGCCGTAGACGCTGATCGGGTTCGGCGCATCGAAGGGCTCGTAGGGGCGTCTCGACTCGCCGTCGAAGACGTAGTTCGTGCTGACATGCAGGAGATCGCAGCCTAGCTCCTCACAGACCTGGACCAGGTTCCTCGGACCGAGCGCATTGACGCTGTAAGCAAGGTCGGCCTCTGTCTCGCAGCCGTCGACGTTGGTGTAGGCGGCCGCGTTCACGACGACATCTGGGGCGTGCTCCTCCAGCGCCAGCCGCACGCCACCGAAGTTCGTCACGTCAAGCTCTCCCTTCGAGAGCGCGACGACCTCGTGGCCGCGCCGGGGGAGGAGTTCGGCGAGCTCGAGGCCGAGCTGGCCGCCCGAGCCGCTTACCAGCACCTTGGGCACGTTGTCCTCCCTAGACCCTCGCCAGCAGCCCGCCGTACAGGATCTCGAGCTCGTCCACGTTCTCCTGGACGGTCTTGACCGGTTCGATCCCGGCTCGGAGCCTCTCGAGCAGGCCTGGTTCCTCGATCAGGCGCCTGAGCTGATGCGCGAGGTCGCCATGGTTCTCCAGCCCGAAGAGCAACCCGTCTCTCTCGTGCCTAACGAACTCGGACATACCACCGAGGTTCGTTGCCACCACCGGGATGCCGGCTGCGAATGCCTCGAAGATCACACCAGGACCGTTCTCGTACCAACGGGAGGGAACGACCAGGACGTCCATCCTGGAGAGGACGTTACCTACCACTTCACGCGCGAAGGGGCCGGCGAAAACTATCCTCCCGTCTCCCCCGGCCAGGGCGCGCAACTCTTCTACAAAGGGTTTGAACCTCTCCAGGTTACCGTAGATGTCGAGGGTCACCTCCAGTTCGGTCGGGAGGTCCCTGAAGGCCCGGATCAGGACGTCGCAGCCCTTGTGCGGCGCAAGGGTCCCTACAAAGCCCACCCGGAGCGGTGGGGAGAAAGACCTGTCTTCCCTACGTATACCCGAGGTGTCTATGCCGTAGTGGGAGACCTCGATCTTGCCAGCCCCTATGCCGTTGGCGAGCAACAACTCACGCATGAGGTGGGTGTAGACGATAACGTGGTCGACCAGCCCCATCTTCTCCCTGATGCGCTCCGGGCGCTCCTTGAGTGCCCTCACCTGGCGCAGCGAATGGGAGAGGCCCGAGAGCCTGGTTCCGGAGAGAGCGCCGGCTGCCTTTATGGCAGCCGGCGGCGTCAAGTCGACCGCCTGCTTCATCCTGGTGCCAGGGTATCTGCTCGCTATGCAGCGGGTGCAGTGGGAGACCTCAGGCCCCCTGCACATCACCCCGTCGTGGCGTCTGAGGTCGACGACCGGGCAGAACGTCCAGAAATCCGTCGCCGTGTACACGAGCGGCACGCCGAACTCCTTGATAGCGGGGATCACGCTCGCCGAGAGTCCCTGGAAGTGCTCGGCATGAACAATGTCAGGACCTATCTGCCGCATGTACTCGCGGGTCCTACCCGCCATGATCTCGTTCTCGTAATCCAGGCTGTAGGGACGGGAGACACCCTCTTTGGGACGGCCCACCCTGCGCACCGGTATGCCTCCGAACTCGTAGTCTTCGACCTCTCCTGGCTCGATGTCGTTGCCAGGGATGCTCCGCTTGGGGGCGAGCACGTAAGGTTCGTGGCCCCTCGCCTTGAACTCCTGCGCCAGCGAGAGCGTGACGGTCTCTACGCCGGCGTAGTGCTCGGGGAAGAACTGTTGTGCGGCGAAGAGGATCCTCACGCCCTACCAGTCATACGACTTCTCGTACCCGAACTCCACCAATCGCTCCCCGGCCAGAGCTTTGTACAGCTCTCGATCTCGCTCCGTGAAGACGCCCCTCCAGTCGCCGGCGACGCCCTTCCTGAAGAAAGAGGCCGAATCCTCCTCGCCCTGCCTTCGGCTCGAAGCCCGTTCGAAGCTGCTCGACCGCAGGCAGCGCTCTATGACGCGATCCTGGCTGTCGGCCCCGAGGAACTCGAGAATCTCCCCGAAGACAGAGGGCGTGTCGATTATGAGGTCTTCGTACCTGACCTCCAGGTATCTCTCGCCGTAGAGGGTTCTCCCATCGTGGCTGCCTTTCCCCGTCCTGTACTCCCACCGGCGGGCAAGCTGGGTCAGCCGCTCCCGCGTGAAGATCGAACGCCCCTCGGACAGGAACCGCTCCCTGTCTTCGGCGTAGTCGTCGCGGATGCGTAGCTCTTCAGGCGCGAGGTCGAATACGCCTTCCTCCCTGTCTTTCGCCAGCCGCCACCAGTGATGCATCGCCGAGACCGCCACGTCCCTACCGTCCCTGACGATGTGGATTATCCTGGCGTCGGGGTAGATCTCGTGTATCTCGTCCAGGTTCTCGGTGTGCTGGGGGCTCTTGTCCCCCACGATCCTGCGCCCCGTGCGGGCCACCTCTTTGGAGAGGAAGTAGTCGACCGAGAGTCGCGAGAGATTCCTCAAGTCTTCGTCGTAGCCGTCCGACCAAAGGTTCCACGGCAGTGCGTGCCAGGTCTTCAAGTCCCTGGAGAGAGCAAGGGCGCGAGTGAGGCTCGAGACTGGCCCGGTGTAGACGGGAATCTCCTCGTGGTCGTAGCCACGTCCGAAGAAGCTCCCCTCCTGGCCGCAGGCGATCTCGGGGTGATCGCTCAGGCTATGCCGCAACCAGGAGGTCCCTGAGCGCATCTCTCCTGCTATGAAGAACACCGAGTCGTAGTCCCCCGCAGCGACGGTCTGCCCCCTGCGGGAGACGGAACGAGCCGCTGCGACTGTGGCCCGCGCGGCCCTCATGGCTTTCTCATTGGAGAGCACCACCCCGACCAACTGATCGAACCGCTCGTTCTTGAGCCGGTAGTCGCGCAGGCGCTCGACGACGCGTTCGAGGTTCATGGCGGAGAGTATAGAGGATCACACCCCTTTACCGAGGATGCGGTGGAGCCTGGCGTGTAGATTCGGGCTCAGGCGGGAGAGGGAAGGGACCTTGCACCCCAGATAGGCACCGAGCTGGGAGGCGAGGGCGTAGGTCGTCGCGTCGAGCAGGAGCTTCGGCCTCTTTTCAGACGCCGGTTCCTCGCGCCTGAGGAGGCGATAGACGTGGCTGGTCGCGTAGGGTATGCCGAGGATCAGGCGCGGCAGGTTCGGCACCAGGCGGGCCCCGAAGAGCTCGTCGAGGACGAGCTGGTCTACGTAGTGGCGCCTGAGGTCGTAGAGGGCGCCACGCTCGTGGGAGTGGACGACGACCGAGCGCGGCTCGTAGACGATGGTGTACCCCGCTTCCACCACCTTCTTACCCCAACGCAGATCCTCGGCGAAGTCTGCCTTGCCGAACGGGAACTCCTCCCAGACCGAGCGGCGCAGGCAGGAGCTCACGTTGTCGAAGGCGGCGACGCGGCGCCTGTGGGCCGGTGGCAGTGAAAGGTATTGCGCTGTGTCCCTGATCTCTTGCTCCCGCCTTTCGGTGTCCGCGACGGCAAGGTTGCCGACCAGCGCCCTGGTCATGACGCCGGCGTCGGGCCTGGGGACGTGGCGGCCGTAGACCGCGGCGATCCGGCCGTCATTTTGCAGGTTCTCGACCATGGCAGCCAGCCACCTTTCGTCCAGCGGCACGGCGTCTTGAACCGTAAGGGCCACGTACTCTCCGGATGAGAGCGAGATGCCGAGGTCCCGCGTCGCGCCGTGGTCGAAACCGGCTTTCGAAACGCTGTGCAAGACCGCGCCGTGCCTCGCGGCGAGCTCCGCGGTGCCGTCGGTCGAGCCCGAGTCGATGACTACGACCTCCCGCTCGAAAGCTCCTTCCTGCGCGTCTAGCTTGCGCAGCAACTCCCCGAAACACGGGCCAGCGTTGAAGGTGGGTATGACAACCGAGACCTTCTCAACCAATGTTACGGCGTTTTGCCGGAGTAATACTCATCGAGCAGGGGGGCCGTTATCCTCTCGACCTGCTTTATCTGCCTTGGGGTGAGATCCTCCTGCCAGCCTCCCGGCTTCGCCTTGCGGTAGAACTTGCCCCCGCCCTTCTTCTTCTCCGGGATGTTCTCCCAGGAGTGCTTCTCCACAGCCCGTGTCAGCTCATGTTCGTCCAAAGGGATACCGAGCGTGGAGTAGATGCGTCGCATGGTGCCCAAAGTGTCAGCCCTGAGGTCCTCGTAGCGGATCATGACTTTCGGACCCCTGTGGGCGTCGTAGGCCTTCTTGGCATTCCCCGCGTGTTGCATGTAGACGTTCGCCCAGCGTCTGGTGAACGCGTCTGGGTTCTTGTCCGGCAGCGAATCGCGCTTCCATCCGCCTTTGTCCTTGCGCTCGTAGAGCCAGTTTCCCTTTCTGGCTCCGTCGAGCGTCGATGAGACCACGTCTCTCGGGTCCCGGATCAGGAGTATCATGCGGCTCTCGGGCAGGGCTTCCATGAGCAGAGGAGCCCCGACCGAGCCGTTCGGCTCCTTGACCACGAGGTAATGGTCGGGGCCGAGGCGGGGTCTTGCGTAGCGTGCGCCGTCGAGGACGAAGTTCCTTATGGAATGGATCCAACCCCTACGGGTCGCATCGGCCATGACGAAGTCGGGTCGGACCAGGTTCGCCTTCTCTGCCCTGCGGTGAAAGTTACCGAAGAGCTGGCCAACCATGGGCTCTTCCCAGACCAGATGCCGGCTCGGATCTCCCATCATGCTCCTGAGCCACGTGCTGCCGCTGCGTCCCGAGCCGAAGATCCAGATGATGTTCTCGGGCCTTACACCGCTAGCAGGTGCGCCATCGAACCTCCTCCGCAGCGAGGCTGCCCGCAGAGGGACCTCCCTGTATTTGCCGGCCAGCCAGCGGCGGCCGCTGCGCAGGGCGCCGGGCAAGCCCTCTTTCGCTCTCCTGATCCCTGCCCTCAACGCCACCCTACCAGCCGCCGTCCTTCTCGTAGCCGAGCCGGATCAAGAGCTCCCCGGCCTCCTCTTTGTAGACCTGCTTGTCGCGCTCGTCGAACAGGTATTTCCAGTCACCCGCAACGCCTTTCCGATAGAAGGAGGAGGGGTCCTCCTGACCCCGCTGGCGCCCCCTGGAGAGCTTCTCGAAGCTCGCCGAGCTCACGCAGTGCTCGACCAGCCTCTCGTCTGTGTCGACCCCCAGGAAGC